>JAITTG010000099.1 GCA_031287095.1 Candidatus Parendomicrobium reticulitermitis
ATGTGACTATGGACATAGAATTGATAATGCCTGTGGCAATGGAAAAGCAATTGAGATTTGCAATAAGAGAAGGCGGAAGAACGGTCGGTTCAGGCGTAGTAACTGAAATCGTGGAATAAAAAAACGGAGAGAATAAGATGGCAGATAGAGTAATCATAACTATGGCTTGTTCGGAGTGCAAAAACAGAAATTACTATTTTGACAAAGGCAAAAAGCAAGAAGGCAAGTTAGAATTGCAAAAATTTTGTAAAAATTGCGGAAAACGGACTCTTCACAAAGAGACAAAATAGCGCGCGGGGGTTTGGGCTAAGAGGGGGCATAGGCTAATGGTAAACTTCTGGTCTCCAAAACCAGCTTTGGTGGTTCAAATCCATCTGCCCCCGTGTTTTCTAATTTGAATTTAGGAAGGTAAAAAATGAATTTTGTAAAGAAAGCGGTTTTGTTTTTTAGAGATGCCTATTATGAACTTACAAAAGTTACTTGGCTTGGCAGAAAAGAAGCGGTTGGAACGACAATAGTTATAACTTTTTTCATTATAATTATGTCGCTTTTTGTCAGTTTGGTGGATTTAATTTTGGGTAAGTTGATAGGGGTTATACTATAATTCTTGAGGGTAAAAATGGCTAATCAATGGTATGTGGTTCACACTTATTCTGGGCATGAGGACAAGGTAAAGAACAGTTTAGAAATGTCTGTATCCAATTTAGATATGCAGGAAGTTATTTCTCAAGTGCTTGTTCCCACTGAAGAAATTGTAGAGTTAAAGCAAAACAAAAAGAGAATTAGAAAGAGAAAGTTTTATCCAGGTTATGTTTTTGTAGAGATGACTATAAATAATACAACTTATTGGCTCGTCAGAAATATAGCGGGAGTTACGGGATTTTTGGGCGGAGTAAAACCGGTCCCTATGTCTCAAAATGAAGTGGATAATCTTTTAAATACTGTTAAAAATCCAGAAACCGCTAAACCAAGACCCGCAATATCTTATGAAAAGAAAGAAAATGTCCGTATTATTGAAGGACCTTTCAAACATTTTGTGGGCATAGTAGAAGAAGTAAATGGAGAGAGGGGCAAACTCAAGGTTATGGTCACTATTTTTGGAAGACCTACGCCGGTGGAATTAGATTTTTTACAAGTAGAAAAAATATAGGAGTAAATTAAAATGGCGCCAAAAGAAAAGAAAATCAAAACGCAAATCAAGTTACAAATCCCAGCAGGCGGGGCAAATCCCGCTCCTCCTGTAGGCTCTGCATTAGGACCTCACGGAGTCAACATTATGGATTTCTGCAAGCAGTTTAATGACAAGACAAAAAAGATGGAGCAAGGCATGACTATTCCGGTAGTATTGACTGTTTACGAGGATAGGTCTTTTACATTTATCACAAAAATGCCTCCTGTTGCCGCTTTAATTAAAAAAGCCGCAGGCATAGCAAAAGCTTCAGGCGTTCCCAATAGAACAAAAGTCGGCAAAATCACAGCCGCTCAAGTTGAAGATATTGCTAAACAAAAAATGCCCGATTTGAATGCAAACGGCGATTTGGCGGCTTCAAAATTGATGGTTGAAGGAACGGCAAGAAGTATGGGAGTGGACATAGTAAAATAAAAAAATAGTGGGAGCGGAATTTTATTTCTGCGCATTACCACAGGAGAAGATTATGGCAAAAAGATTAAACGAAGCGGCAAAATTGATTGACAGAAACAAAACTTATTCGGCGCAAGAGGCTGTAGATTTGCTCAAACAAACGGCGAAAGCTAAGTTTGATGAGAGCGTGGAGCTTCACATAAGGCTCGGTATAGATCCAAAGCAAAGCGATCAAATAGTGAGGGGAATAGTAACTCTTCCTAACGGCACGGGCAAAACAAGAAAAATCGCCGTAATTGCAAAAGGCGAAAAACAAAAAGAAGCCCAAAACGCGGGCGCAGATTTGGTCGGCTCTGATGATTTGATAGAAGATATTTCAAAAGGCAAAATGGGTTTTGATATTTTAGTCGCTACTCCGGATGTAATGAAAGATTTGAGTAAAGTCGCAAAAATTTTAGGACCTAAAGGTCTTATGCCCAATCCAAAAGCTGGAACAGTAACATTTGAAATAAGCAATACTGTAAGCGAGTTGAAAAAAGGCAGAGTTGAGTATAAAAATGATTCTTTTGGGATAATTCATGTAGCGGTAGGCAAAGTTTCTTTTGATAATCAAAAACTTGTGGATAATATAAAAGTGTTGATTGAAGCGGTCGTGAAATCTAAACCTTCAAGTTCCAAAGGGCAATATATAAAGAGTATTTCAATTTCATCTACTATGGGACCCGGCATTTTTGTTGACCAAAAAATCGCATAATTTTGTTGTTTGTGCCGATGTAGCTCAGCTGATAGAGCAGCGGTTTTGTAAACCGCAGGTCGGAGGTTTGAGCCCTCTCATCGGCTAATCAATTCAATATAAAACAATTAAAAACCCCTTGTCGCTTTTTGCGATAAGGGGTTTTTTGATATGGGTATGAGTTTCTCTATATTTCTTTATCTTTCAACCACAACAATCCAAGTGTTTGAGCGGCATTGTTCAATGGAGATTACTCTTTTGCCGATAATGAATTTATCAATCTCATACTTGCTGCTGATTTTATAAGAAATTGTATTGTTCCAACTCTTATTGTTTTTATCCCTATAACTTCCCCTTGCGAACTCGCGGATTGAAGCGAAAGATATGGAAGTTGTTAAAGCAACTGCTAATAAAGCAAAAATTAGATTTTTCATTTCGATTCCTTTTTAACTTAGAGATTTATATCTATTAACAAGAGTTTAAAAACCACGCACCGCCGCTTCTGCCCTTTTATTGCTCTCTTCTTGTTTTTTGCGGTTTTTTTCTTCAGCGGCTTTCCGTTCTTCTTCATAGGCTTTCTTTCTAAGTTTTGACAATTCTACTGGTGTAAACAATTTGTCTTTAGAGTATACTACTTGAAAATGGTAGGTGATGGAGTCTCCTTCTCCGCGATCTATCAAATTGACATCACCTTCAGATCCAAGAGACTTATATTTGCGTATGGAAACAATTAAAACGATTGCTAACACAAAGTAAAAATTAAGTTTTTCATTTTGACGCCTTTCATTTATTCATCATTTTAATGATCTATATCTTTATTTTTTGTACTCTTTCTATTTCCCTTTGTTCTCTTTTCCTTTCCATTTCTTCCCATAATTTTATATCAAATACATCCACACTAATAACATTACCAATAGTTCCTTCCTTAAAATGTATAAATACCTGTACACCGCCTTTATTCGCTACATAACTTTCTCGAGACTTGCGCTGAAAATCTAATTTGTATTTAAGTCTAAAAATGTTGACTATTTCTTGTATATAACCTGTAACAATCTCTTCATAGTATATTCCAGGAATATTATGTTGATACTTATAGTCCTTTCTAATATGCCGAATTTTTTGATTTTCTGATACTGCTATAACAAAAAGTTCACGAAAAGGAGCGTAATCATTTGTTGTTATTGTAACTATATATAAATCATCTTCGTTGACAAACGCTTTTCCTTGATAGCCCTTATCTTTAAATTTGTCTCCAACTTTATATCCGTCAAAATCAATAATAGGTCTTTTCTCTTTACCTATTTTTATGGAATTCCCCCCTTCTTTACCTAAATCTTCGGAATTTCCACATGCCATAAAATTTATAAAAAGCGCTGCTAATAAAATCATTATAAAAAAACTGAATTTTTTCATTTTAATCTCCTTTTAAAGATACCTATTTGTTATATAGTCAATATAGTCTTTATCTGTATCGGCGCAATCGTCTCGCAAGGATTTTATAATATCTTGCCAAATCATAGATTTAAAATTTATATCGTCTTTTGCAACAATCTTTTGAAATTTTTCAATTTCATTTCTATGTTCTTTTTCAGCGTTTTTATCTATGTCTGATACCGCATAATACAAATACGCCAATTGATATTTGTTTTTATCTTTTATTGTATTTTGTAATCCTAAAATATGCAGTATCAATTGTTTAGCGTCAATAAAGCAAAAGTTTTCTTTTTTTAGATTTTTGGCGAGATTTAATAGATTTTCAAGATTGCTCCATATATGTATATTCCCATCTTTCAGGTATTCATCTGGGATTTCTTTTTCATGAGAACCAAAAGGTTCTATAAATTTACCTTCGACTGCAACTATTGACCCATCCCCATATTTAAAACATATATCTAAATTCGGATATATGTTGACTGTCCTTAATATTGGGAATTTTTCTTCATAAGTAATTTGTTTAAGATTTTCTGTTTTTAATTTCAAGATATTCGCTATTTTTGAGTATTCTTTTTTAGATTTCCAATACTCAAAAACATTAACAACTAATGCGCTTGATGAATGCAGGGCTTGCATTTTTGCCGTAATTTCATTGCCATTGCCTTTCTCAAACTCTTTTCTTGAATCGTCCGTCAACTCTTTAAACAAATTGTCATTAAGGTTTGTCGTATAGTTCCCATTCTCTTGTAAGCGGAGGGTTCTGCTATTTGCCCATTTTCTCAATTTGTCCTTAATCAACCCTGAAATATACATGGTTTCTCCTATGCGTTTTTAGTCCGCTGACTATTTATTTCGGGCAAGCCCGATTAGAAAGTTGTTTTTAGTTTTAACGACAAATGTTTTGCAATTTTGGATGAATAATTATTTGCTACTACATATATTAGCCCTCTTACATTCTTTGTATATCAGTTATGCAAGAGGTCTAATGACACCTACCTTTCTGCAGGCCGGTGGAAAATTGCTACATTAAGAGATTCTACCCTTATACCATCTTCTACACGCGGCGCTAGTTCTTGCAAGCTAGCTATATATTTTTTTGATTCAAAGAAAGCAATATCACTTACTTGTTTAACGAAAGTGTAGCCAAGACTTTGTAATTTTTTTATGGCAGATACTCTTTTATTCATAATGTTGCCATCATTTAAAACCAGATAAATAATCTGTGCCTCCCTTACTACGCCTTTGTCATTTGTGAACAACTTATACATATATATATCTCTAGAATCATATCCACTATAATAAATATATGTGTTAACATCAAACATTTCGAATCCATTTGGAACTTTTTTACCTAAATAACCAATCAACTTATTATATTCCGCATCTGTTAAAGCAAATACATTAGTTGCAATAACAGATATTACATTTAACACCAACAGAAAACATATTATTTTTTTCATTTTATACTCCTTTAATTATTTTTTTTAACAACAGATTTTTCCAAACTACAATATGCAAGACAGAGTTAGCAACTATTGATATCCGATACAATGTTCATTCCTATGTGATGGCGCTTTCTTTTTGTATTTAGCCGCCAACCGCTCGCTTTTATTGCATACGAAATTAAAAATGATTGTCTATGGCAGCCATCCTTTTGTTTTTTCGGTTTTTTGTAGAGACGCGCATACAGCGCGTCTCTACAATTGATTAGACCTCTTGCGTAACTGATATACAAAAAATGTAAGAGTATAGGTGTTGTCATTGCGGGCTTGACCCGCAATCTCCCCGCAAAGCGTTTTGAGGCGCGACGGAGATTGCGGGTCAAGCCTGCAATGACGGCAATAAAAGACTTGAAGAATGACATTTTATAGATTCTGCGGCGAAGTTGAGCCTGCGTCCTGCGACTACGCGCGGGATAAACTCCGTCATAGGGCGCATAATGACAATATCCATCTATTTTTATGTGTCGGTTGTGCAAGAGGTCTATTATAAAAACAAAAAAACGCCTCTGGCTAAACAAATGCCAAAAGCGTTTTTTTGTTTGAATTATTAAATTTACAATTGAAAAACTAATTGATTTTACAATGCGTTTTGTGTTCGGTGGGGGGGGGGGGAAAAATAATTTTTTGGGCGCCATACGGGGGTGGAACCTGCGTTAAAACGCATGG
>JAITTG010000004.1 GCA_031287095.1 Candidatus Parendomicrobium reticulitermitis
TTTAAGATCAAAGAAATAATTTGCACAGCAATATGTAATGGCAAGAAACACGATTTCAGATTATTTAAAGAAGCAAAGATATATGCGTCAAGCGCGACAAAATATCTTGTTGATATAGGGTTTAAGGGACTTAATAAAATACATATAAACACATTGATTCCTAAAAAGAAAAGCAAGAAACAACCGCTAACAAAAGAAGATAAAAAGTTCAACAAAGAGATTTCAAGTAAAAGGATAGTAGTAGAAAATGTAATAGGATTTGTAAAAAGATTCAAAATAGTATCAGACAGATATAGAAACCGCAGAAAACGATTAGGACTACGATTTAACTTGATTGCAAGTATATGTAATTGCGAATTTGATACTTAGTTATAATGTCTCCTTAATGACGCTAAACCCTTTTAGCATTTTAAGCGAATCATTTTGATTTCAATCTTTCAAAGTATAATTACGCTGCATTTAGCGGTATGCGCTTTTATTATACTAACCCAAAGCATACTCCTATATGTAGATTAAAAAGGCTTGGGAAAAGAATAAACCTCGTTTTCGATTTTTTAATAAAAGGTAAAAGAAAAAATATGAATAAAAAACTAAAACAACCTATTTTTATCACCAGCCCAATAATTCCCAATATGTTGGATTTACAGAACGAATTAAAAACTATATTTGAGTCAAAATATCTTACCAATATGGGCGTTAAACATAATGAGTTGGAAAAGCGATTAAAAGCCGCATTAAAAATTGGAGATAAAAATTTTTCCCTTTTTAATAACGGCACAATTGCTTTATTGGTAGCGCTAAAAGCGCTAAATCTTCCCATCGGAAGTCAAGTGATAACAACGCCGTTTACTTTTGCGGCAACGGCTCATTGTATATCTTGGAATGGACTAAACCCTGTTTTTTGCGATATTGAGCCTAATACTATGTGCATAGATGCGGATAAAATAGAAACATTGATTACCAAAAATACTTCAGCTATTCTTGCCGTTCATGTCTATGGTTTTCCGTGCGATGTAAAAAAAATTAATAAAGTTGCTAAAAAACATAAATTGAAAGTTATATACGACGCCGCGCATGCTTTTTCTACTGAAATTTTCGGCAAGGGAATCGGCAGTTTTGGAGATATTACAATGTTTTCATTTCACGCTACCAAACTATTTAATACAGTCGAGGGGGGGGGGCTTGCATATCCTCAAGAATTGTCAAGAAAAATTGGCAGTCTTAGAAATTTCGGCATACAAAGCGAAGAATTTGTTGAGGATATAGGAATAAACGGTAAGATGAATGAAATTCAAGCCATTTTTGGACTTTTAAATCTAAAATCATTCAAGAAAGAACAAAATAAAAGAGCAAAAATTAAACAATTATATGATGACGCTTTGTCTAAAATAAAAGGCATAAGAATTCCAAAGATGCCGTATTATGCGTCGCATTCTTATCAATATTATCCAATAATTATTGAAAAACAATATCCGATTACAAGAAATGAACTTTATGATAATTTCAAAAAATTAAATATATTTACAAGAAAGTATTTCTATCCTCTCTGCTCTGACTATGAGTGCTATAAAAATCTGCCGTCGTCAAAAAAAGAAAATCTCTCAATAGCGAATGATATAAAAAACAAAGTATTGTGTTTGCCTTTTTACGGAGATTTGCCTATAGAAGCGGCAAAAATTGTATGCGATAAGATACAAGGAATTTTTAAATATGTTTAAAGAATGGATTGCCGATAGAAAGATAAGTTCAAGAATTTCAAAACATAAATATATACATTTAATGTTTAATGATAAGTTTAACAAACCTTTTGTCGATTTTTTAAACAAAAGTTTTAATATTTCGCAACATTTGATTTTATGCAAAAGATTTTTTGAAGATACCGCATCCCCTTTTCCTGTCGGTTCTAATGTCATTGAATTAAAAAAACTCAAGAGATTAAACTTTGATTTTGAAAATATTGCTAAAATATTTTGCCACTCTCTGTTTGATAACGAGATAATTGAATTTTTTGACAAATACCCAGATTTATTAAAAAAATCTTATTGGGTAGTTTGGGGCGGCGATTTATATGAAGCCGCAAGAGATAATAAGAATGATTTTGTGAGAGAAAATTTTAAAGGATATTTGCTTTTTGCAAAGAACGATGAAAAAGTATTGACCAAAAATTATAGAGTCCAAAACAATAATTTTTTTCAAATTGAATATCCGCTCTCAATAGATTTGCATTCTATCGCTAAAAAAAACAATTCCGCTTCAAGTTTTTTGTATATCCAAATCAATAATTCAGCCGACAAATCAACTTTAGAAATGTTGGATATATTGGCGCTGTATAAAAATGAGAATATTAAGATAATAACGATACTTTCTTATGGGCAAATGGAGTATAAATCGCAAATCATAGAAAAAGGGAATAAAATATTTGGCGATAAATTCGTCTATATAGACGCAATTCTTGCTCCTAATGATTACGCCGTCCACCTTTCAAATATTGATATTTTAATTTGTAATCAAAGCAGACAACAGGCTACGGCTAACATATATATGTCTTTGTATTTTGGGGCAAAAGTGTTCATAAGAAGCGAAGTGTCAACTTATGAAATGTATAAAAAAATGGGATATGAAATTTTTGATACTAATCAAATAAAAGATATGGATTTTTTAAGTTTTTCTCAAAAACTTTCAAATAACAATACGAAATTGGCAAAAAAACATACAAGCGTTGAATATCTAAAAAAATTGTGGGAAAAAGTTTTAGATGCGTAAAATATAATTGAACGGGAGATTTGCAATGAAAGTATTTAAAATTGAAAAAGACCATGAGAATAATACAGCGTTGTATTTTTTAGGCATTAAGCATACGGTTAGAAAGCCGTTTTTAGAATATTTAGAGGTTCATTTGTGCGACCACTGTAATTTGAATTGTAAAGGATGCGACCATTTTTGCCCAATTGCTCCTGAAAAATTCACAGATATTGACGGATATGTTAAAGATTTAAAAATGCTTTCGTCAAAAATAAACATAGGCAAAATAAGATTGATGGGAGGAGAGCCGTTGCTGCATAAAGATGTGAACAGATTTATATATGAGACAAGAAAGTTTTTTTTTAACTCTGATTTGCGAATTGTCACGAATGGGATTTTATTGCCTGCCATGAAATCTGATTTTTGGCAATGTTGCAGGGAATGTAAAGTCACAATAGATATGTCTAAATATCCATTAGTAGGAGATAAATTTTCTCAATATCTTGACATCATCGACGGCAATGGGGTTAATATAGGAAATATTCATGTGGCAAATAAAATGATGCAGGTTTTAAATCCAAATGGGACATCTGATAAAGAAAAAACTTATTTAAGTTGTAATTCCCGTTTTTGCGCAAATTTAAAAGACCATAAATTATACACCTGCTCTTTTTGTTTTGTCGGTTATTATAATGAATATTTCAATAAAAAGATTCTTGAGCCAAGCGGGATAGATTTTTATAAAAAAAAGGGGAAAGAAATTATCAAATTTTTAAGAAAGCCGATTGAAAGTTGCAGATATTGCTCGTTTTCTTCTCCGCTTATTCCTTGGGAACAATCAACTAAACAAGAGAAAGATTGGATAGCAATACAAAAAAACCGAATATAAATTATGAGGATGCAATGTCGGCAAGTTTTTCATAAAACAAATTGTATTGCAAGGAGTTAACATGAACAAAGCAATTAAAGCGCTCGCAAATCTCATTCCTTATAGTATTTGCCGCCGCCGCATGAGAAAATTTTTAGGGAAGAAGTTTTCTGAAGGAATAAGATTTGAGCAGTTCAAGAAATTTTTCTTTGCATTCAGGCGAAAGGCAGACGGCGGCAGATATACGCGATATAAAGAAAGATCGTATAAATAGATGCGAATTTGTAGTAAGCGTGATAAAAAAATATTTTGATACAAGTAGTTTATTAAACGGCGCAGATGTTTTCTGCGGTAATGGATACGGTTCTTTTTTTATATCTTAAAATTTAGAGAATGTAAAATTATTACTGATTTCTCAAATGGATATAAAAAAGATTTTGACTGGCAATTTAATATCTTTATATTGAGAAAATAATGAAAATTAAGGAGTAAATATGAATATCTTAAAAAAAGCAGTAATGAAAATTGTAAAGAACGGCAATCTTTTTGAAAATAAAAGGCTATTGTCTTTAGAGAAATCAAATTATTATATGTTGATAGATAGTTTGGTTAGTAGAGACATAAACAAAGATTTTAATGTCAATTTCAACAATCCTATGGACATTTTTTATACGGATATTTGGACTAATATGCAATATGTACTGCCTCATAATAAATTTGAGCCCGTTAGAAACAGCGAAGAACTTTGCGATGTTGTTGTAACAATGGGAATAGGTTTTTACGAACAACAAGTCGACGCTATGAGGCTTTGCCAACTCAATAATATTCCTCTTATTATATGTGAAGACGGTTTTTTGAGAAGCGCGACGACTTTTGCCGATAGAAAAGCGGATGAAAAATATTATCACGGAATTTCATTTGTGTTTGATAATTTGTCGCCGTATTTTGACGCTACAAGACCAAGTTTGTTGGAGAATATGTTAAATGATAAAAATTTGATAATTAATGAAGAGCAGGTACAGACATCTCGCAAATTGATTGATTTAATTATTGAAAAAAAACTGTCAAAATACAATCATCAGCCTATATATGCGCCGTCTATAGGAAAAAGGAACAAAAAAGTTCTTGTCGTTGACCAATCTTACGGAGATGCGGCTATTATTAAAGGTAATGCCAATGATAAGACATTTGCCGATATGCTTAATAGCGCTATAAGAGAAAATCCAGATGCGGATATTATTATTAAAACGCATCCCGATACTAATTGTGGTTTTCGCTCTGGATATTTTGTCAATGAAAAAGAGCATGATAATATATACTTGATGAAAGAGCCTATCAATCCGATTTCGTTGATACAGTATGTGGATAAAATTTATGTTTGCACAACGCAGCTCGGATTAGAAGCCTTGATGTGCGGGAAAGAAGTTCATGTTTTTGGAATGCCTTTTTATGCCGGCTGGGGGCTTGCTAATGAGCGGCAAACATTAAAAAGAAGAAATAACAAAAGAACATTGGAAGAGTTCTTCTACATAACCTATATTTTGTATTCGAGATATTTTAATCCTGACACACGCAAACCTTGCGAAATAGAAGAAGCGATTGAATATCTTTTAAAAATCAGGCAAGAATATTTTCAAAAATACAATGTATGAATAAGTTGGTTATGAATTTTTCCCAATATGAATATTGTCTTATGCAGGCAGATGCAAGTCCTCGCTATTCCGAGCAAGAAAAATTGGAGGAATGCTATTTTGTTTTAATGTAAAGATTAAAAGTAGTCTATAAAATAAAAGATTAAATATATGCAAAAATTGACCCATGAAGAGAAATTAAATTTAATGAAAAATTTGGATTTGGAAGATAAATATCTGCAAATGACGCAGGATATATTGCGTAAGCGGTTTATTGATACCAATGTGAAAGCGTATATATTCGGTTCGCGCGCAAAAGGCGCGGCGAAGAAAACCTCGGATATAGATTTGGCATTGGATAATGACGGCAAGAAATTGGATTATTTTAAAACGCTCGGCGAATTGCAAAACGATTTTGAAGAAAGCGATATTAAATACAGCGCGGACATAATAGATTTAAACGATATATCCGAAAGTTTTAAGAAACGCATAATAAACTATTTGAAGGAAATCAACTATCAATCAGCAGTTTAATATAATTAACAGGACTTCAAATGATTAAATTTTTAGATTTACACAAAGTCAATGAGCGTTACCGCGATGAGATTGACGATAAAATCAAAGAAGTTCTCGACAGCGGTTGGTATTTGTTGGGACGGCAAAATGAGTTCTTTTGTAAAAACTTTGCTAATTATTGCGGCGCAAAGTTTGCGCTTGGCGTTGCTAATGGTTTGGATGCGCTCAATTTGATAATCAAGGCTTATGAGTTTGGCGCAGGAGACGAGATTATTGTCCCCGCGCATACTTATATAGCGACTATTTTGGCTATATCGCAAAATCAATGCATTCCTATTTTGGTAGAACCCGATATTCTCACCTATAATATCAATCCAGATTTGATTGAACAGAAAATCACTCCAAAAACAAAAGCGATTATGCTTGTCCATCTCTATGGAACGGCAGTCCCAATGGACAATATTTTAACTTTGGCTAAAAAATACAATTTGAAAGTAATAGAAGATTCGGCTCAAGCGCATGGGGCTGTATATAAAGGCAAAAAAACAGGCAATTTGGGCGATATTGCGGCTTTTTCTTTTTATCCCGGAAAAAATTTAGGCGCTCTTGGCGACGGTGGGGCTATTACGACAAATGATGAAGAACTTTATTTAAAAATAAAAGCCATAGCAAATTACGGTTCTCTCAAAAAATATGAGCATAGATATAAAGGCGTTAATTCCCGCCTTGACGAAATTCAAGCGGCTGTTTTAGATGTGAAGTTAAAGTATTTGGACAAAGACAATGAAAGAAGACGGCAAATTGCAAAGTATTACTGCGAAAATATCAAAAATCCCAATATAATTTTACCGCAAGTTTATGATGAGGCGGCAAGCGTTTGGCATGTTTTTGTAATCAGAACTCAAAACAGAACTCAACTGCAAAACTATTTGTCGGACAATGCAATAGAAACAAATATACATTACCCAACTCCTATACATAAACAATCAGCCTACAAAGAATGGGAAAGTTTAAGTCTGCCTATCACAGAACAAATTTGCAAAGAAGTCTTATCTTTACCAATAAGCCCGGCGATGAGCGACGCGGAAGTTGAAAAAGTTGTTGAAATAATGAATGTTTATAAGTGAAAATTGTTTATTGGGCTGACTTTTTATGAATTTATATAATTATAGACTTGACTTTTCTCAATTTTTATGGAAGTATTGGGCTGACTTTTTAGAAAAAAGGATATTTTATGGAATATATTCATAGAAATATTGAGCGTGAACTTATAAATTGGCGTGATGATGAGAACCGTAAGCCTTTACTTTTGCGAGGAGCAAGACAGGTAGGAAAATCGTCTTTAGCGCGTTATTTTGGAAGCGCGTTTGAGCATTTTCTTGAAATCAATTTTGATGATGAAAAACCAGCGCATCAAGTGTTTGAGAGATACGCAACTCCTATTGAAATATGTAAGGAATTAGAAATACTTTATAAAACGCCGATTATAGCGGGAAAAACGCTTTTGTTTTTAGATGAAATACAGAGTTGTCAGGCGGCTTTGTCAAAATTGCGCTATTTTTATGAAAAATACCCTCAGCTGCATTTGATTGCCGCAGGTTCGCTTCTGGAATTTGCTTTTGAACAAGTTCCGTCTTTTGCAGTTGGGCGGCTTCGTTCAATGTTTTTATATCCGTTTAATTTTGAGGAATTTCTTATAGCGCAAAATGAAAAAAAACTTGTTCAGATATTTAGAGAGGCTTCTCCCGCCAAACCGCTTTCTGAACCTATTCATAATCTATTGCTCAAACACTTAAAGAAATTTTTATTGATAGGCGGTATGCCTGAAGCGGTTTCTGAGTATGTTAAAACAGACGACATAAGCCGCAGTCAACAAGTATTAGACGATATTATTATCTCGCTGAAAAGCGATTTTGCTAAATATAAGAAGAGAGTTCCCGCTATTAGAATCAATGAAGTTTTTGAGTCTGCGGCAAATCAGGCTGACGGTAAATTTGTATATGAAAAAGCGGCGATAAATGCAAATAATATGCAGGTTAAGGAAGCGTTGGAATTGCTTATAATGTCAGGCATTGTATATCCCGTAACTCATAGCGCGGCTAATGGAATACCGCTTGGCGCTGAGGCTAATTACAAATTCCGCCGTGTGATTTTTAATGATACGGGGATATTTCAAAGGGTTTTAGGGCTTGATACGGCGCAACTATATTGCGCAGATGATTTTAAGATAATAAATCGCGGGGCTTTAGCCGAGATATTTGCGGGCGTAGAATTGATTAAAGGCGCGTCTTGTTATAATCCAATTCAACTTTATTATTGGCAAAGAGAAAAAAAACAATCCAATGCGCAAATTGATTATCTCATTCAAAGGGGAGAAACCATTATACCCATTGAGGTAAAATCTGGAACGCGCGGTTCAATGCAGAGTCTGCATCTTTTCATGAAAGAAAAAAATATAAAACGCGGAGCGCGGACATCCCTTGAAAACTTTGCTCAATATGAAAATATTGACGTATATCCGTTATATGCGGTGTCCAATTTGATGCAAAGTAATTTGAAAACAAAGGATTAAACAACGGCGTTTAGTATGGATGATATTATAATCTTTGAAAGATACAGATTTAAATTCAAAAAAGGGGAGTTCAATGGAAAATACGCCGTTAGTAAGCGTTTTAATACCAGCGTATAATCATGAGAAATATGTTCAAGAGGCTATTAATTCTATTATAAGTCAAACATATAAAGATATTGAATTGTTGATTGTTGACGACGGCTCTAAAGACGATACTTGGACAAAAATCTGCGCGATGAAAGAAGTTTGCGAAAAAAGATTTGTTAGAATTGATTTTTCAACGCAAGATAATTGCGGAACCTGTAAGACTTTAAACAAATTAGTTGATAAAGCGCAAGGCAAATATATCTATCTTATTGCTTCAGATGATTTGGCAAAGCTCCATGCTATTAAAATTCAAAGCGATTTTTTAGAAAACAATCCTCAATACGCTCAAGTTATGGGAGATAATGAAATAATTGACGGAGATTCCAAAAGAGTGTTTTGGGATAGAAAGCAAAAAATAGTTGGTGAAGAAAATGCTCAGTTTAAAACTTTTTCCCAATTTTTGTTCGGAGGGAGAAAGGATGTTTATTTCAATTCTTCTGATTTCGGCTCTTACGAGACTTTACTAAAAGGTAATTATATACCCAATGGCAATATGTGGTTGAGAGAGGCTTTCATAAGTATTGGACAACTTACAACAGAGGCTCCGATAGAAGATTGGTATATAAATTTGCAAATATCAAAACAATATAAAATAAAGTATATTGACGAGATATTGTTCTCATATCGCTGGCATAGCGCTAATACGGCAAAAGATAAGCAAAAGATGAGCAGACTTATTAAACAGACTATAAATTATGAACTTTTTTTGATTAGAAATGACGAAAAAAAACTTTTGTTTATCAATAATTTTGTTTTGTATAGAAAGACGAGTTTTTTGTTTTTTAAAGTAGAAAAATACAGAAATATGTTGCAAAAAAAGAAATATATCGTCATTTTTAACAAAAAATTTCTTATTCAAACTGAAGAAATATATAAATAGACAAAAAGGGTAAAAAATGTATTTATACATCCTTGCTATTTTCACTCAAAATATTTGTAATCCAATAAAATAGGTTTTACGAGAGGTTTTGTGTATGGCGGTAGAAAGAATTAAGCCAATCTATTAAAGGCAAACTTTTTAAAGGTAAAGTTATTGTCATAATGGGAGCAAGGCAGGTTGGCAGACCCGCATTACTTAAAACTCTTTTTCAAGATGATTTAAGCGTTTATTGGTTAAATGGAGATGAATTAGATACGCAATCCCTTTTTGAAAATATCAGCGCTCAAAGATTAAAGAGATTGACTATATAGAAGAAAGCGGCGGACAAATACAGGCTTTTGAGTTTAAATGGAATCCAGACGCTAAATATAAAATTCCAAAACAATTTTTATTGAAATATCCAAATGCTTCGGTTAAAATCATCGCTCCCGATAATATGGAAGAATTCTTGCTTTAAAATAAATATAAAGGAAAATCAAATGAAAAAACTAATTGACAAGTATGTGCTGCAAAATATCTTTGTGAGAAATTATAGGCGGATGTGGCCGTTTATAAAACCCTATTGGGTTAAGGCTGCAATCGCTCTTGCTTTTGCTGCGCCTATCGGGTCTATGGACGCGGCTATCGCTATGCTTTTAAAGCCTTTTATGGATAATGTTTTGGTGGAGAAGGAAGTGGTCTTTTCTTCCGTGCTTCCTTTATATATTATGGGCATCACTTTGGCGCAAGGCTCTATGATTTATGTGTCGGGATATCTAAATACTTGGGTGGCAAATAAAATAACTCTCAGCGTCAGAGGAAGATTATACCGCAAATTATTGGAAATGGATTCGGCTTTTTTTGATAAAAACAATTCGGGCATGGTGATACAGAGATTTTCCAGCGATGCCGAATCTGCGGCGGGCGGTTTGATAAACAATTTAAAAACTTTTGCCACAAGATTCTTTTCATCGGTTTCTTTGGTCTGCGTGCTTATTTATAATTCTTGGCAGCTTGCAATTATAGCGGTTGCAGTTTTGGCTGTCGCCGCTTATCCTTTGACATTGGTTAGAAAAAAAATCAAAGAAATCATGAATAGAAGCGTCGGCGCCGGAGCGGCTATTACCACGCTTTATAATGAGACTTTTAACGGAAATAGAGTGATACAGTCGTTTAACCTTGAACAACATCAACAAGAGAGATTTAATAAGAACACGGAAGTGGTATTCAATTTGAATATGAAAATGGCTATGACAAATAATTGGATGTCTCCTTTTATGCACTTTATAGGCTCTTGCGGCATAGCGGGAGTTTTGGCTTTGGGCAGTCATTTTATTATCAATGGCACAATCACGAGCGGAAATTTTGTCGCTTTTATAGCGGCATTGATGATGTTATACACCCCTTTGCGTTCAATAAGCGGAAATTATTTTGAAATCACCCGCTCATTTATGGCTCAAGACCGAATTTTTGATTTATTGGACGCAAAACCTGTTATAAGGTCGCACAATGGTTCTATAGAGCTAAAAAACATAGAAAAAAATATTCAGTTTAAAAATGTGAGTTTTGGATATTCGACGGATGCTGATAGGAGAGTGTTAAAAAATATCTCTTTTGAAGTCAAGATGGGGCAGATGGTGGCATTAGTGGGAAATAGCGGCGGCGGCAAAACCACTATAAGCAGTTTAATCCCAAGATTGTATGAAATACAAGAAGGTGAAATTTTAATAGATGGAGTTGATATAAAACAGTTTACCATAGACTCTTTAAGGCATAATATCTCTATGGTTTTTCAAGATAATTTCTTATTTGACGGCACAGTCAAAGAAAATATAGTTTTAGGAAATGAAACTGCGACGGACGAGCAAATTGAGGCTGCCGTCAAAAATGCTTATTTAGACATTTTCATAGATTCTCTTCCTCAAAAACTTGATACAGAGATAGGCGAGCGCGGTATTTTGCTTTCAGGCGGACAAAAACAGAGGCTTGCTATAGCGAGGGCTTTTGTCAAAAACGCCCCTCTTGTGATTTTGGACGAAGCCACAAGCGCCCTCGACAATAAGGCTGAAAAGGTAGTTCAAAAAGCGTTAGACAATCTTATGAAAAACAGAACTGTAATAGTAATCGCCCATAGGTTAAGCACAATAATAAACGCTCATAAGATATTAGTAATAAACGACGGAAAAATAGTAGAAGAAGGCAGCCACGAACAATTGCTTGCTATGGAAAACGGCGCCTACGCTTCGCTATATAAGACAGAATTCAAGAAATAATAACGGCAACGACTTCTCGCAAGCAGCGCGGCATATTGTTAGCGGTTGCTTTTGTCTTTGTCGTTTTTGCGCCCCTTGCGTTGTCGTTGTTTTTGTCGTTTTGCATTCCTTGCGGTAAGCCGTTGCCGTTGTTGTTATTTGTATTTATATATAAATTTGATATAATCGCCGCACAATCAGGACAAAAATAAGAAAAAAAGAGGAGTAATTAAGATGGCATTTGAGAAGAAGACAGTAGTAGAAAAATTCAAAACTCATCCGACAGACACAGGTTCTGCAAATGTGCAGATTGCGATTTTGACTTCAAAAATTGAATACCTTTCAGAGCATTTCAAAAAGTTTCCCAAAGATTTTGGTTCAAGAGCGGGCTTTTTAAAAATGATAGGGCAAAGAAGAAAGTTATTGGCTTATGTCAAAAAGCATAATCCAGAAGTCTATGCGGAACTTATCAAAAAACTCAATTTGAGAAAGTAAAACAATCCCACCTATAAAAAATCATTCATTTGTCAATCAATTTTGATATTTGTGATTTATCTAAAAGGCGGTATAGTTATGTCGTTTTATAGGGTATATGGGGGCAAATAATTATTTGCCCGCAGTAAATAATAAAAATAGGATGCAAAAAATAAACAGTCCAAAAGAATTTGGACAATGGAGAGTAAAAAGTGGAGTATTTAAAGAAAGAAGTTGAAGTTTCAGGAAAGAAGTTTGAAGTAGAGATCGGAAAAGTAGCAAAACAAGCAAGCGGCGCTTGCACAGTGAGATTGGGAGATACTATTGTTTTGGCTACGGTGGTAGCGTCAAAAGAACCTAAAGAAGGCATAGATTTTATGCCTTTGACTGTGGATTTTAGAGAAAAAATGTATGCCGCAGGAAGAATTCCGGGCGGTTTTTTTAAAAGAGAAGCAAAGCCAAGAGATGCGGAAATTCTTGTCAGCAGGCTTATAGATAGAAGTATAAGACCTCTTTTCCCAGAGTATTGGCGTAATGATACTCAAGTTGCGGTATGGGTTTTGTCTTTTGACGGGCAAAATAAAGCTGATATGCCCGCTATTTTGGCGGCATCTATAGCGTTGACCATATCAAATTTACCTTTCACAACCCCAATAGCCTCTGCAAGAATAGGCAGAATTGGCGGCAAATTAGTAGTAAATCCAACATTAGAAGAATTAGAAAAAAGCGATTTGGAATTGGTGGTAAGCGGCACACAAGACGCTTTAACTATGGTTGAAGCGGGCGCAAAAGAAGTTTCAGAAAGCGAAATGCTTGAAGCCTTAAATCTTGCCAAAGAGACGGTAGGCAAGGTTAGCGCTTTTATTGATACTCTCCCCAAAAAAGAGAAAATCAAAATAGAGCCGCCTAAATATAATGAGGCGTTAAAAGCCGATATAGAAGCAGAGGCAATATCCAAAGCCGAACAAGGCGTGACTATAAAAGAAAAAGAAGAAAGAGAGAATTTTTGGTCAGACTATAAAAAAGACATCAAAGCAAGGCTTGCCGAAAAATATCCCGAAGAAGCGCCCGCAACAATAAGCGCAATTTTGGAAGATATATATTATAAGAAAGCAAGAGAACTTGTTTTAAACAAAAAAGTTAGAACTGATGGACGCGGTTTTGAAGAAATCAGACCTATCGCTTGCGAAACAGGACTTTTGCCAAGGGCGCATGGTTCCGCGCTGTTTACAAGAGGTCAAACGCAAGCGCTTGCGAGCGTAACTTTGGGCTCTGTTGGAGACAAACAAATCATTGACGGTATGGAAAGCGAATATAAAGAGAGATTTTTGCTCCATTATAATTTTCCCGGTTTTGCCACAGGCGAGGCTAAAGGCGATAGGGGCACAAGCAGAAGGGAAATCGGTCATGGCAATTTGGCGAGAAAAGCATTGCTCCCGCTTTTACCTTCTGAAGATGAATTCGGCTATACAATAAGAATAGTTTCCGATATTTTGGAATCTAACGGCTCTTCTTCTATGGCTTCAGTTTGCGGCGGGTCGCTTGCTTTATTTGATGCGGGCGTTCCAGTAAAGGCTGCTTGCGCAGGCGTTGCAATGGGCTTGATAAAAGAAGATGATAAATACGCTATTTTGACGGACATCATGGGTATGGAAGACCATTTGGGCGATATGGATTTTAAAGTGACAGGCACAAGAAAAGGCATTACTGCCCTACAAATGGATATAAAAATATCTGGTCTTACCACAGAGTTGATGTCTCAAGCATTAGAGCAAGCAAAAAGAGGCAGATTTTTCATATTAGATAAAATGGAAACTTTGATTCAACTACCCAAGACCACGCTTTCCGATTATGCTCCCAAGATGGCAGTAACTCAAATACCACCCAAGAAAATAGGGGAATTGATAGGTCCTGGCGGTAAGAATATAAAGAAAATCCAAGAGGAAAATGAAGTGGATATAGATATAGACGACGATGGCAGAGTGTCCATTACGGGCGCGAATGCGGTAGGCGTCAATGCCGCTTTGGAATTGGTCAAAGGCATAGCGGTAGAGCCTGAAGTAGGCAAAATCTATAAAGCGAGAATAGTAAAGCTGATGGCTTTCGGCGCTTTTGCAGAATTTTTGCCCGGCAAAGAAGGTTTAATCCATGTATCTCAAATTTCAGACAGCCATGTTAAAAATGTGGAAGATGTCTTAAAAGAAGGGCAAGAAGTAATGGTAAAACTGACAGAAATAGACAAACAAGGCAGATTGAATCTAAGCATGAAAGCCGCTAAATAATATACGAGAAACTCGTAGGGGCAGACCCGTATGTCTGCCCCTATTAAAAGGATTCATCATGGAAAACACAGACATTAAAAGCAAAGTTAAATCTCTTTACGACATAATGGCTGACGAACACATTCAAGAATTAGAAATCAATTCCGCAGATAGTTCTATTTCCATAAAAAGAAAAGCGGCTCAACCTATTCTCAATAAGCCCAAAAGCCCCGTTCAAGTTCAGGTTCAAAAAGAGATTGTTGTAGAGCAGACGGTTCAAGAGCCTATTGAAGCGGAGCCGCCCGTCCAATCCCAACTTTCAAGCGAAAACACAATCAAATCTCCAATCACAGGAATTTTCTATAAAGCCGCGTCTCCCGATTCTCCCGCTTTTGCGGCGGAAGGCGATATTGTGGAATCTGGCAAAGTCTTATGTATTATAGAAGCGATGAAAGTTATGAATGAAATCAAAGCCCAATCAAAAGTAAAAATAATAAAAATTCTTTCAGAAAACGGCAAATCAGTTGAAGCAGGACAAGATTTGTTTGAAATTGAAAAATTATAGGGATGGCGGGATTCCCATAGTCATTTGCGCTTTTGTTTTTGCCGTCCATTGCGCTTTGTTATTTTGCATAGACCAACTCTGTCCATTGCGCGCGAACCAGCCTGTCCATGTGCGCGCCCCGAGCCTGTCATTGTGCGCAAAGCCGCAGAATCCATTTAAAAGTCCGTCATTCCCGAGCGTCTTTGTCGCAGAATCCATTTTGCCTTTGTTTTTTAACTTATATTTCCGATAACAACTTTCGGGAATGACGAATAAGAGTCGTCTATCCCATTTTCAATCCTTTGTTGCTCGTGCGGGCTTGACCCGCAATCTCTCAGCAAAGCGTTTTTGAATCTGCGGGTCAAATGCTGCAGACAGCGGCAAAAAAATTTACTTAATCGGCGTTTTCTTAACAATACATAATAGATTTAACAATAATATGGCTAAAAAAGATAAAAATAAAAAAAAGACAAGAACTCTAAAAAAAAACAGGGATGTGCTAGCCCTGTTTTTTGCTTTGATTGCATTTATTAGCGCTTATGCGATTGTTTTGCCTAATGAGTCAGGCATAATCGGCGCCGCATTTTCAACCCTTATGTTTGAAATTTTTGGAACATCAGCCTATCTCTTCCCAATCATTCTATTGTGGTATTTCATCATCTATATAAGCAAATCATTTGAAATCAGAGAAAAAACAGACTTTTTGTGGTCTGTATTGTGCATAGTTTCAGCGTCTGTAATGTTTTCGCCCATGAAAGAGCATTTTTTAATCAATGCAGACGGCGGCTGGATAGGCGCTAAACTGTATCCTTTTTTTGAACAATTGCTTGGATTTGGTCTTGCTTTTGCAGTAATACTAATAGTTTTTGTATTCTCAATATTTAGTTTATTTAGAATTTCTCTCATATCCATAGCAAGCAATATAATAGAAAACATAAAAAATAAAAAAGAGCAATCGGCAAAACAGCCGAAAGTTATAGAAAAAAGTCCGGAACCCGCTCCTATTTATGCTCCCAAACCGCCGTCTTTTCCTTTTATCAAAAAAGACGAGCCGAAAATAATAAGAAAAGACGAGCCTAAAAAGGAAGAAAAAAAGTCCGCTCCTGCGCCTCAAACAACCAAAAATAAAGATTTTGATTATACATTGCCCGCTACAGACCTTTTGGAAAAAGATAAACCTTTAGACTCAAAATCCAACATAAAAGATTTACGGGAAAGAGCAAAATTGCTTGAAAACACTTTGGCAGAATTTGATATAACCGCCGCAGTAGGCGATATTATCACAGGACCGGTAATCACCCGTTATGATTTGACGCTTGGAGCAGGCACAAAAATACAGGCTATAAGCAATATAATAGAAAACATCTGTCTTGCTATGAAAAGCGCTTCAATACGAGTAGTGCCTATACCTGAAAAATCAGCGGTAGGTATAGAAGTTCCAAATCCAGACAGCGCGATAGTTGGTTTGCGCTCCATACTTGAGAGTTCTGCCTTTGAACAATCCCGCTCTTTGCTCACTCTCGCTTTGGGCAAGATGACTGACGGCGAAGGATATGTTGACGCTCTCTCTTCCATGCCGCATTTGCTTATTGCCGGCGCGACAGGTTCCGGCAAAAGCGTAGGTTTGCACACTGTAATTCTTTCAATACTATATAAAGCCCGCCCCGATGAAGTTAAAATTATGCTCATTGACCCCAAAAGAGTGGAAATGCCCATTTATAAAGACATACCTCATCTATATAATCCTATGACTCAAGCGTCTGAGGCTGACATCATAGTCCATCCCAAAGAGGCGGCTTTTGCTTTAAAAAAATTGCTCACAGTAATGGACGATAGATATAAGAAATTTGCTGAAAATATGGTGAGAAATATAGAAGAATACAATAATAAAATGGCTGAAAGCGGCGGACAAAAAGAGTTTTACATAGTTGTAATAATAGACGAACTTGCGGATTTGATGTTAGTAGCCCAAAAAGAAATAGAGGATTCCATACAAAGGCTTGCTCAGATGGCAAGAGCGGTAGGCATACATTTAATTCTTGCCACACAAAGACCTTCTGTAAATGTGATTACAGGCATAATAAAGGCAAATTTTCCCGCCCGTATGTCTTTTCAAACCACTTCAAAAGTTGATTCAAGGGTAATTTTAGATATGATGGGCGCGGAAAATCTGCTTGGCAAAGGCGATATGCTATTTTTGCCTCCTGGAGAAGCAAGACCTATAAGGCTGCAAGGCGCTTTTGTGTCTTTAAAAGAGGCTCAAAAAGTCATTGATTTCATAAACAAGCAGGATTTTCCAAGAATTTACGAGCCTATAGTTGAAGAAGTAGAAGTTGAAAGCGGCGTATTTAACGCTGATGACAATAAAGAGACGAAAGATTTAATCCCCGCGTTAAAACTGATAGTTGAAAGAAAAAGAGTTTCCCAAGACATATTAAAAGCCAATTTTGGCGGTTCGGCGAGAGCCTCAAATATATTGAGTTTACTTGAAACAAGAGGTTTCATTTACAAACCCGAAGGCACCAACAAATGGCAAGTAAATTTTGAAGCCGTCAACGCCTTCTTATCCCAAAGCCAAGATTAAAAAAAGGAATTTAAAATGAAAAAAACATTGATTTTACTTGTAGTTTTTGTATTTTCTCTTGTCTCGCAGGTCTCATCTCAAAGTGTTTCGGCGCTATCTGATATATTAAATTCCATGCGCAATAATGAAAAACAGACTAATTCTTTGGAAGTTGATTATAAAGAAGAGATTTTATATACTTCGGCTTCGCAAAAGCAAGAAATCAATGGGAATTTAAAGTTTCTTAATCCTAAGCGGTTCTTTATAGTTCAGAAAACGCCTCAAGAACAGAGAATTTATATAAACAATAATAAAATAACCGTTTATACGCCTTCCAACGCTCAAGCAATCATAAATAATTGGAAAGATGTGTTGAATTCGGATTTCACGCCGGTATCTATGGTGAATTTTGCAAGTAATTGGCAAACTTCCCAAAAGAGCAATTCGCTGAGATATATAAGCGAGGATTCCCAAAACTATGTTTTAGAATTGTCTCCCAATAAAGAAGATTGGGCAATGACTCTGTATATTTCAAAAAGTATATTTAGACCCATTAAAGCGATTTTAAAAAATTCGGGTTATATAATGACGATAGTATTTTCAAATTATAAAATAAATCAAATAACAAGCAATAATATATTCAATTTCAAAGCGCCTTCGGGCGTTGAAATAATAAATTTAGATTAGGCGGGTAAAAATGAGAGAAATAGGACAGATTTTAAAAGCGGAAAGAGAAAACAAATCCATAAGTTATGACCAAATTTATGAAGCGATAAAAGTTCAAAAGAAATATCTTATAGCGATAGAAGAAGGCGACGAAAGCGCTTTTGTAGCGAAAGTCTATTATATGTCCTTTATGAAGGCTTATGCTAAATATCTCAATTTGAATTTTGACGAATTGTATAAAGATTATGAACTTAGAAAAATCAAAGACGAAGAGATGAAAAAATCTGTTCAAAATCCTCAAGTTTTGCGCAAAGAATTTTTTTTGCATCGTTTTGTTGAGTTTGTTAAAACAAAAAAAGTTTCTATTTTGCTCATTACTATTGCGATTCTTTGCGCCATTGTTATATATCTGTATGTGACTTCCGCCAAAAATCAAATAATCGTTCAAGAAGAAGATATAATAGAAGTTTATGATAATACTCAAACTTCGGCAAAATCTCAAACTCCCCCAT
This sequence comes from Candidatus Parendomicrobium reticulitermitis, assembly GCA_031287095.1. Taxonomy (GTDB): domain Bacteria; phylum Elusimicrobiota; class Endomicrobiia; order Endomicrobiales; family Endomicrobiaceae; genus Parendomicrobium; species Parendomicrobium reticulitermitis. The sequence continues at coordinate 18,608 of JAITTG010000004.1, forward strand.
CGCCTCTTCTTCCGCAGCCCGCTAATATACCGCAAACGCAAACTATTCCCGAATCTCTTGAACTTTCTACTGTGTCCGTTTTATCTCCCTCTTCTCAAATAGAGCCTAAAACAGCCGCCCAACAGCCCGCTCTGCCTGCCGGAATAAGAACTGATATTGATATAGACGCTGTAGCGGCAAGTAGAAATAGCGAAAAGCAAATACTCGCTATTACAGTTAATAATGCAGACGCCGTGTGGATTAGCGTAGAAGCTGACGGTAAAAAAGTGTCTCCTATCGATGGAATTACCCTTAAAAGAGGGGAAAGAGTCGTTTGGGAAGCAAATAATTCTTTTAGAGTTGTAATAGGATATGCGCCGGGCGTCATAGTGACATTTAACGGAGTTGTAGTTGATGCGACGGTAAATTCCAAGCAAGATGTAAGCGTTCTAAATTTAAGAAAACCTTAAATAATGAAAGCGTCTATTATTGTTTTAGGCTGTCCCAAAAATATAGTTGAATCCGAATATATGCTTGGAATATTAAAAGAGCAAGGATTTCAAATAAGTTCTGATTTAAAAGAAGCCGATATTGCAATAGTTCATACTTGCTCTTTTATAGACAGCGCAAGAAAAGAGTCTGAAAAATCAATAAAAAATTTGATTAACTTAAAAAGAAATGGCGTTCCGAATTTGAAAATTTTCGTTTCGGGCTGTTTGCCTCAATTGCTTAAAGAATCTTTGATTATTAAATTTCCTCAAATTGACGGATATATAGGGACAGGCTCTCTTAACAAACTTCCAAACATAATAAAATCACAAAAACAAATAGATATAGGACGAGCGGGCGGATTAAGGACGGCAAAAAACAGAATTCTGTCTTCAAATTTGCCTTATGCTTATTTAAAAATTGCCGAAGGCTGTAATCACAATTGTTCTTTTTGCATAATCCCAAAACTGCGGGGAAAGTATTGCAGTAGAAGTATGCAGTCTCTGCTTAAAGAGGCGCAAGGCTTGGCTGATGCGGGCATAAAAGAATTGATAATTATAGCCCAAGATACTACGAGTTACGGCTCGGATTTATATAATGCCTTTGTTTTGGATAAACTTCTTGTCAAATTGTCTGAAATAAAAGAAATAAAAAGAATTAGATTGTTATACGCTTATCCAAACAGCATTACAGAGGATTTATTAAAAGTTATATCCGAGCGGCAAAACATAAGCAAATATATTGATATTCCAATTCAGCATATAAGCCGTCCCATACTTTCTCTTATGCGCCGACCGCTCAATACAAGAAAAATTATTGAAAAAATCAGCGCTAAATATCCCAAAATAGTTTTAAGAACTTCTTTTATAGCAGGGTTTCCGCAAGAGACAAAACGAGATATTAAAGAATTGACAGACTTTATTAAAGAAGGACATTTCCAATACGGCGGAGTTTTTAAATATTGCGATAATAAAGAGTCGCTTTCGTCAAAACTTGCAAGGCATATTGTTCAAAAAGAAAGTCAGGCAAGAAAATTGTTAATTGAAAATGCCCAATATGAAGTTTTCAAATCCAAGTTTGAAAAGTTAAAAGGACAAACAATGGAAGTCTTGGTAGAAAATTGTCGTCAAAAAGGGAATGATTATATAATCAAAGCCCGTTTGGATTTCCAATCTCCAGAAATAGACGGCAATACAATTTTTAAAAGCCCGATGCCGATTCCCATAGGCAATTTCGTCCAAGTAAAAGTCCAGTCCAACAAAGGTTATGATATAAAGGCAGTTATTCCCTGCGTTTGAAAGGGCGGGGTCAACGCGAATCTATGGGAGAGTGGTGAGGTATTGATAAGAAATGATTATGAGAGCGGAGGGGGTCAACGCAAAGAGAATCGTTTGCTTTCCGCCATTGCGGGAATGCCGCTGTGAAACGGCATGTAAAAGCGAAATGTAATCGCAATGTGATAATTATTATATTTGTCATTGCCGAGTTTTGGGTTTGTCGCTGCGGGCTTGACCCGCAATCTCCATCTTTGATTTTTGTCATTATTCCAACTGCGTCATTCCCGAGCGTCATAATCGAGAATCCATTTTCAATCACAATGCGGCGTTAAATTAAAAAAGGGAGGGAAAAATGAATTTTGCAAACAAACTAACTTTATCAAGAGTATTGCTCGTCCCGGTTTTTATTGTATTAGCGGAAATGAGCGGTTTCTGGCTGTCAATTTGCGCGTTATTGGTTTTTAGCGCAGCCGCTATAACGGATTTTTTTGACGGCAGATACGCTAGAAAACATAATCTTGTCACTTCTTTTGGCATTTTTCTCGACCCTCTTGCGGACAAATTGCTCATATCGTCGGCTTTTATATGTTTGCTTGACATAGAATATCTGCAAATCCCGGCATGGATGATAATAATAATTATATCGCGGGAATTTATCATCACAGGTTTTAGAACTATAGCGATGTCTAAAAATGTGATAATTCCCGCAGATAAATCGGGCAAATTTAAAACCATGTTTCAGATAATGTCAATAATAGCGGTATTCTTGATTATTATAATCAAAGAAGGATTTTTGAAATTTTACAATGTCAATTTTGATATGCTCGCCTTATTTGATTCGGGCGCTTATAAAACTTTGGCATTGCTTTTAGACAATATCCCATATTGGACTGTCTTAATAGCGGCTATTTTGACAATATATTCAGGGGCAAATTATATATGGAAATATAGAGATTTGTTAAAGGACAAATAAATGCAAAAAATCATATTATTTTTTTCATCTGTATGCGGAGTAGGATATATAAAATATGTATCAGGCACTTTTGGTTCAGCCGCCGCTCTTATTTTTTGGCTTTTCATTCCCGATGATTACAAGATCCAAGCCGTTTTTATAATAGCCGCTATAATAGTATCGGTAATAACCTCTTCTTATGCCGAAAGAATTTATGACAATATAGACGACGGCAGAATAGTGATAGACGAATTATGCGGTATGTGGATTAGCGTTTTTATGCTTCCCAAAACCCCGTTTTTTTTAATAGCTGGTTTTCTTCTATTTAGGTTTTTTGATATAAAAAAACCTCTATTCATAAACAAATTACAAGAGTTAAAAGCCGGTCTGGGCATCACCGCCGACGATGTAGCCGCAGGCATTTTCGCCAATATAATCCTCCAAATCATCCACAGATGTCAAATCGTTTAAAAACGACTCCTAAAATAGTAATAGACCCCTTGCATAACCAATGCATAAAAATAGATATACATTGCCATTGCGCGCCTTGCGGCAATGCGCAATCTCAAATCCGACGCAGAATCCATAGGATAAAATTCTATTTCAAGCCTTTGCCTTTAACGACTAACAACAAAGGCTTAAATAACGGCATTTGATAGATTCCGCGACTTAATACACAATGACAACCAACTTCTTGTCATTGCAGGTTTTGGGGTTGTCATTGCGGGCTTGACCCGCAATCTCCCCGCAAAGCGGTAGTTTCTGTTTTGGAAATGGTTTTGAATAGATAGGCGGGATTAGGCGGATTATAAATTTTAGAAATGTCCGTGTTTTTGCAGTTTTTGTATGAAGGTTGAAACTGAAGGTTTTTTTATATAGTTTAATAAGTATTCTTCCACTAATGCGCTTATCTTTTTGTCGTCAAAATCCATTTCATCTAAATCAGCCGCATTGCAGTTTGAAATTTTGTTTATTATCTGCGCGCTTTCTGCGTCTATTGAAAGATTGCCCGTCTTTATATAATCTCTAAAATCATATCCGGAAAGAGAAAGGAATCTTAAAGTAAAAGCGCTTAGCGCGCGGGAACAATTTTTGCACTCTTCTAAAGCCGTCCATATCCTTGATATGAGTCGATATTTTTGCTCGTTTGGAGTGTTAAAAGGCAAGAGTTTATCGCTGATTTCTGCGGCGTATAAAGCGTATAAATTGCTTTTAAATGTTGTTTTGATTTTGCTGTGATTGTTTATTATTTGCGCGCCTGTGATTTTTGGACGCATCAATTGATGATTTTGATAGACCATAAACTCGCTTTCTGTTAAAGGTTCCGTCGCGCCGTTTAATTTTGCGGCAATCTTTTTTGCGCTTGGAACAAGCGCTGTTATTTTGCCCCATTCATAGGTATAAATTAGAGCGGCTTTGTCGGCATCATTGTGCGTCTTGACATTTAAAACAAGACCTCTTATTTGATAATACATCTTAAAATTATCCTATTTATTTTCTTTTCATCGGCGTCTTTTATTTCTATCTCATAATTTTGCCATCTTATTTTTTCGCCGTTTTTTGGGATTTTGCCAACTAAACTTAAAACCCAGCCGTTGATTGTGGAATAATCCCCGTCGGGTATATTGATTTTTATATAGTCGTTAACATTTAATACCGATTCTTTCGCCATTATCAGATATTCTTGTCCGTCTGCGCCGATATAGGTTATAATCTTCTTTTCGTCTATATCGTATTCGTCTAAAACTTCGCCTACTATTTCTTCAAGCAAATCTTCTATTGAGACTATGCCTACCGCCGTTCCAAATTCATCAACTACAATTGCGCTGTGTCTGCGCCCCATTTTAAATTCTTTTAATACTTGATTTACTTTTGCGCTTTCGGGAACGAAATATGCCGGTCTTATCAAATCTTCTAAAATTATAATGTCGGAGTTGCGCCAAGCCAAAGCCAAATCTTTGCTGTATATTATGCCGACAATATTTCCAAGATGATTTTTATATACGGGAACTCTTGAATACTGAGAATCTATTATGCTTGCGACAATTTCATCTTTATCTTTTGTTATATCAATGGCAAAAATTTCAGAACGAAGAGTCATAACTTGCGACACTCTCATATCGGAAAAATCCATTATATTGCCCGCAATTTCTCTTGAATCGTCTGTGAGCGGAGAAGTCATTTCATTAGACAAAAGAAAATCTATTTCTTCGGCTTTTACAAGACGGCTTTCTTTTTTGTTTTTTGATAAGAATAAACGAATTATAAAGTTTGCGATTTTAGAAAGGGTTTTCGCAAATGGTCTAAATATAGAAGAAAATAAAACGATGAAAGGCAAAAGATTCGGCGCGGCTTTTTCGGCATTATATCTTGCAAAACTTTTTGGGAAGATATTTCCAAAAACAAGAGTGATGACGATTGCCGCAGCCGGCAGTATAACGGTTGCTTTTATATCATTCCTTTCGAAGTTTAAGTCCGATATTATTGAAGATGAGATTACGCTTATGCCTACCACGGCTAAATTTAAACCTATGACCATAGCCGTGACGGCTTCATCAGAGAAGTTTTGCAGGAATGATATATATTTAGACAGTTTTGGTTTTTTGCTTTTTAATTGTTTTAAATAACTCTCGCTTATGCCGACTATAGTCGTCTCCGACATACAAAAGAGAGCGAGAATCAGAAAAAGAAAAACTAAACCTATGATTTTAATAAAGATTATTTCGTTCATTAAACCTCTTATATAATTATGTTTGTCATTGCGCGTCCTGCGCGAAGCCGCAGGACGCGCAATGACGACCTTTTTGGATGGTTTGAACCCTGCCGCTATGATACGCGCGCGACAACATTTGTCGTCTTTCCTCTTTATTCTCTTCTAACTGCCGTTTTATTCTTTGACCTCGTATTCGTCAACAATTTCTCCGACCACTTCTTCTAAAATATCTTCCAAAGCGGCAATGCCCGTTATTTTGCCTTTTTTGTTTTTGATAAAGGCTATATGAGTTTTGCCGCTTTTAAATTTTTTTAGCAAATAGTTTATTTTTAAATCTTCGCTCACAAGATAAGGTTTTTTAATCAGATTTTTTACAAAATTGGTTTTTCCTTCGCGCCAAGCGAGCATAATATCTTTTATATGTATATAACCGATTATATTGGATTTATCGTTTTTATATATCGGCGTGCGGCTTCTTGAGGTTTCCACAACCGCGTTTAAAAACTTTTCATTATCAAGCGCAAAATCTACAGAATCAATTTTATCTATCGGCTGCATAATTTTTTGGACTGACAAATCGCTGAAATTTAAAGTTCTTTTGAGCATATTGCTTGTTTCTTTGTCCAAAGCGCCGCTTATGCCGCCTTCATTGATTATGCGCTCGGCTTCTTCATCGCTTAATTCATAGGACATGGGGATTGAGGTTTTGGGAGATAAAAGTTCGGCAAATTTTATTATTGGATAGATAAAAGGTTTTAAAATTTTTTCTATTTTTGCAAGACGAGGGATTGAGAATATTGTGATTTGCTCAGAATGAGCGCGGGCATATATTTTTGGAGTGATTTCTCCCGCTATTAAAACCGCAAAAGAAGTGATTAACCAAGCGGCAAGTTCCACTATATGTCTATTTAACATATCAAATGCCGAAATTAAGACGAAAGTAGACAGAAAACTGATGAGCATATCGGAAATAACATTGATTGTGAGTATTAAAGTCAAAAGATAGTAAGGAGATTTCAACCAGAGGAAAAGAGTATGAGAAAGTTTGGGATTTTGGGCTATGAGTTTTTTTATTCTAAACGGAGACAAAGCGGTCACCGCTATTTCGGCTGAGGAAATCCAAGCCGAAATTGATAAAAAAAGCAAAAGGCATATAAAACCTAAGAGAATAAACATTTAAAGATATTATCCTGTTTTTCAAACATTATTTTTTTATTTTGAGGTTGATAATCGTCATATCCGCAAAGGTGCAAAACGCCGTGTATAGTTAAATAAACTAATTCTTTAATCCAAATATGCCCATACTTTGCCGCTTGTTTTTTTGACCGTTCTTGCGATATATAAATATCGCCCGTAAAAGTTTGAGGCTCTATTAAGAAAGAAATCACATCGGTAATGCGGTTGACTTTGCGGTATTTGGCGTTTAGTTTTTTGATTTGAATATCGCTTATCATAATAAAATTTATATTGTATTGATTGATTTTTTCAGATTTCAAAGACAAAAGCGCCGCTCTTTTTAAAAGCGGAACTTGTTCTTCTTTAAATCCCGCAAAATTAAGAATTGTTATTGTTTTTTGTTTTTTCATCGTCGGCATAAGGTATTCTTGCATGATACATTCCCAATAGAGTGGCGGTAATGCTCTCTTTTATTTCGTCTAATTCTCTCATCGTTATAGGACATTTTTCAAATTGTTTTTCTTTAACTTTCGTTTCAAAAATTTTATCAACCGCATCTTTTATTTTGACATTGGAAATCTCTTCTATGGCATGGCATACCGCTTCGCAAGAGTCGGCAAGCATAATAATAGCCGTAATTTTTGAGCGGGGTCTGGGTCCCTCATAAGTAAAACCGCTTTTGTCTATATCGGGATTTTGTTCAAGAGCCTTGTGATAAAAATAAGCCATCAAAGTGGTTCCGTGATGCTGCCTTATCGCGTCTATTATAGAATCGTCTAAATTATATTGTTTAGCCAAAATTACTCCGTCTTTTACATGCGAAGATAAAATCAAAGCCGACATTGCCGGAGTAATAGGGTCATGCGGATTTTTGCCTCCCAATTGATTTTCTACAAAATATTTTGGATTTTTGATTTTGCCTATATCGTGATAATATGCGCTCACCCTTGCGAGTATAGAATCTTCTTTTATTGCCAATGCGGCGCTTTCTGCAAGCGCGGCTGTCATTATGCAATGATGATAAGTTCCGGGCGCTTCAAGCATAAGAGTTTTTAAAAGAGGATTGTTGAAGTCTGCAAGTTCTATCAATTTTATGCTTGTCGTTCTTGAAAAGATTTTTTCAAAAATCGGCATTATCACAAGCAAAATAACCGCTGTAAAAAATCCGCTTAAAAGAGAATAATAAACATAGAATTTATAATGGTCAAAAGCGTAAGCGTCAAGAAGATAAAATATAGTAAGTATCGCTATGCTTGCAACAGCCGCCCTTAAACCTATACCGACAAAATCTGAACGGTTTCTTATATTTTTTGAAGGATTTAAAACAAACATACTGCTTCCAAATAAAACAAAAAAGACTATAAAATTCATAGCGCTTAAAATTCCTGCGATTAAACTTAAAATTATCGCATACACAAGAGCAATTCTTGAATTTACAAGCATAACGCCCATCACTACAAAAGCGCCTATGGGAAAAGCGAAAATAGAGATATATTCCTGCGTGATTTGCATAGCGAGTATGCCTATAATAAGGATAAAACATATTAAAACCATCGCGTCATTATTGTTTGATATAGTTCTTTCTTTTCTGATTTCGCTAACGAAAGCAAATAGAATAGTAATTGTTAAAATAAGAACCGCTATCATGGCGTCATATCTGGGACCAAGCGCAAGCAAAATCATAAAATAAACTATGATTGACGCGACGACTGCGGTAATAATTACGGGGATTTTGATTTCTTTTGTAAAAAATTGTTTGGTATTGCGCATCACGGGTCCGCGTGATTTATTGCTTGAATTCAAATCCCGTGCAGTCCTAATCAAAATCCAAATAATCCATTGTTTTATTTTTTTCATTTGTTAATCCTTTATTGTCATTGGCGGTTTGCTTTTTAATTCATTGAAAATTGTCAATTGAGAGTCAAGCCCGCAGATTGTTCTTTTTTGTTTCAATACTATTCAAACGCGTTATTTCTATTTTAGACAGAAACATTCGAGAATGACGCATTTCTCGTGAATCCAAGTTGTCGTCTATCGCAAAGCGTTTTTCTCATCATTCCTAAATGTCTCTATCGGCAATGACGGCGCGCGAACGCTTTACTTATTAGCCTGTTTCAATACTATTCTCAATCCCAGTTCTTTTAATTGCTTTTCGCTCACATCGGCAGGCGCATTGGAAAGCGGGTCTGCCGCTTTTTGAGTTTTTGGGAACGCTATCACTTCTCTTATTGACTCTTCGCCTATCAAGAGCGCGCAAAGTCTGTCAAACCCGAGCGCTATGCCTCCGTGAGGCGGAGCGCCGAAAGATAAAGCGTCAAGCAAAAATCCAAATTTTTCTTTTGCGGCTTCATCGCTGATATTTAAAATATCAAAAACTTTTTTCTGAACATCGCTATTATGTATTCTTATAGAGCCGCCGCCGAGTTCCGCGCCGTTTAAAATCACATCATATGCTTTCGCTACTGCTTTTGCGGCATTATCTTTTGAAAGAGTTTCGCCGTCTTTGGGAGAAGTGAAAGGATGATGCAAAGCGTCCCATTTGCGTTCGTCATTATTCCATTCAAACATTGGGAAATCCACCACCCACAAGAGATTGAATTTGTTCTTGTCTATAAGCCCGAGTTGTTTTCCCATCTTTATACGCAAAGCGCCCAAGCCTTGCGCTACGATTTTGACATCATCAGCCAAAAATACGACTAAATCTCCGTCTTTGGCGTTTAATTTTGAAACAATTGTTTTGATTTCTGTTTCTGAAAAATATTTGACTATATTTGATTCCGCTCCGTTTGCCGTGATTTTCATCCAAGCAAGCCCTTTCGCTCCGTATTCGCCGACAAATCTTGTCAATTCGTCAATTTCAGAACGGGACAGAGACGCGCCTTTTGGTATGCAAAGACCGCGGACGGGATTGCCTTTGGCTATTACATTGGCAAAAACTGTGAATTTGCAATTTTTAAGTTCGTCGCTAAAATCCGATATAAACATTTCAAATCTTGTATCGGGTTTGTCCGAACCGTATTTGAGCATAGCCTCGCTATGCGGCAGCCTTGCAAAAGGCGTTTTAATCTCAATATCTAAAACCTCTTTAAAAACCTTTGCCAACATTCTTTCCGTCGCGTCCATAATATCGTTTTCTTCTATAAAAGACATTTCCACATCCACTTGCGTAAACTCCGGTTGTCTGTCCGCTCTCAAATCTTCATCTCTAAAACATCTTGCGATTTGATAATACTTGTCAAAACCCGCAATCATTAAAATCTGTTTAAAAATCTGCGGCGATTGAGGCAAAGCGTAAAAACTTCCATTATGTATTCTTGATGGAACAAGAAAATCTCTCGCCCCCTCAGGCGTGGATTTGCCTAAAAAAGGCGTTTCAATCTCCAAAAATCCTTCTTTATTAAAAAATTCCCGTATAGTCTGAGAAATTTTGTGGCGAGTAATAAAATTCTTTTGAAAAATTGGGCGGCGCATATCAAGGTAGCGGTATTTGAGCCTCAATTCTTCGGAAGTTTCAACATAATCCGATATTTCAAAAGGCAAAGCAGGCGAAGTATTGAGAATTTCAAGTTCTGCAACCAATAATTCAACCTGTCCTGTGGGCATATTGGGATTGATAGTGCCTTCTGGTCTTTGCCTGATTTTGCCTTTTACAGATAAAACAAATTCGCTGCGCAACTTTTCAGCAATTGCAAAAACGCTTGTATTTTCAGGCTGAAATACGATTTGCAATATACCGCTTCTATCCCTTAAATCAACAAAAATTACGCCTCCATGGTCCCTGCGCGAATGCGCCCATCCGCATACAGATACTTCTGTTCCAATGTGAGATTCTCTTAAATCTGCGCAATAAAAATTCCTTTTCATACTGACCTCTTTAATAGTTATTTTTGTATATCTATGCTCATAATGCCGTTAGTCTGCGCTGATAGAGACTGCGCGCGTATTGTAGGGACGGGATTGAAACCATCTAAAAAAGGTTGTGCGGTTTTGCGCGAAATAACAAACAACGGTTTAATGTATTGCGCGCCTTGCGGCTATTCATAGGACAGAATCTATAAAAAGCGCGGTTCACGACCGCTTTCTTATACTTGCAAAATATAAAAGCGCAATAATGGTTTTAGAATCTTTTATCTCTGCGCTATATACCATTTTGACAGCCTCGTCAAAATCCATAATTACATTTGACACAAACTCATCTTCATCAGGATTATTTGAGCCGCTTTCAAGTTCATAAGCGGCAAAAATATGCAAAAGTTCATTGGAAAACGCCGTAGAAGGATAAAAAGCCATAATCTGCTCTATTCTTTTTGAAGTATATCCAGTTTCTTCTTTAAGTTCCCTTGTAATACATTCAAGCGGAGTTTCGCCTTTATCGGTTTTTCCTGCAGGTATTTCAAGCGTGATTTTGCCTACGGGGTATCTGTATTGTTTAACCAAAATGATTTTATTTTCGTCTATGAAAGGTATTATGGAGGATGCTCCGGGGTGATTCAAATACTCTCTTTTGGATTGATGACCATTAGGTAAAAGCACTTCATCGCAATAAAAATCAACAGCCCTGCCCTTATGGATTAGATTTTTCTTAATCAACTTTTCTTCTAAAATGTTCATTGTGCGGTTATATTAGCATTTTTAAGACCGCTTTCAAATATGACGGCAAAGGCTTCTCGCAAGTTGCAGCCGCCGCGCGATGAATAAAGAGCGCAAGTCTGGAGGCGGGCGCTCTTTCCTTAAACAACTACAAAGGCAACGACCACGCAAGGAGCGCAAAACGACAAAGACGACGGCAATAGCGACAGCGTTAGTCTTGTCGTTTTGCGTTTCTGGAACTCGCGAAACTTGCGAGAAATTCGTTGTCTTTGTTTTCAGCGGATAAGACAAGCGAGAGATGAAGGCAAAAAGAGCGGCTATTATTTCCCTTTTTATTGAAAAAAAAGTCATAAACTTATATAGTGGCATCTGTAAAAGAGAGGAAATTATGAATAGAATTTATCTTGATAATCAATCAAATACAAAGATGGACGAAAGGGTTTTTGAGTTTATGAAACCGTTTTTTTTAGAAAATTACGGCAATCCTCAAAGCGCGTATGCTTTCGGCTCTATATCAAAAGACGCGGTTGAAGAAGCGCGCCTTTGCGCAGCAAACCTTATCAATGCAAAACCCGCAGAAATCATCTTTACTTCTTGCGCGACAGAATCAAATAATCTTGCTTTAAAAGGCATAAGCGCCGCTCTAAAAGTTCAAGGACGCCATATTGTGATTTCTGCAATAGAGCATTTGTCTGTAACTAATGCGGCAAAAAGACTTGAAAAAGACGGGTGGAGCGTGAGTATTGTCGGCGTTGATAAATTCGGAAATATCAAACAAGATGAATTAAAAAACGCTTTAAGAGACGACACGATTTTGGTATCAATACAATATGCAAACCCTGAGATTGGGACTATTCAAAATATAAAATCCCTTGTTGAGATTGTCAAGAATAAAAACCCTAAAACAATTTTTCATACTGACGCTGTGTCCGCTTGCGCAAATATTCCTATAGATGTTGTGGATTTAGATATTGACGCTCTTTCTTTTTCTTCATCTGTGATATATGGACCAAAAGGAGCGGCGGCTTTGTATTTAAAACAAGGAACAAAAATTATCCCGCTCTTTGACGGCGGAACGCAAGAAAATTCAAAACGCTCAGGGTCAGAAAATGTCCCCGCTATAGCGGGTTTTGGTTATGCTTGTAAATTGGCAAAAGAAGAGATGGCAAAAAATGCCGCAGATATGACGCTTTTACGAAACAAACTTATATCGCATCTTCCAAAAAACATTGACAATATATATTTAAACGGCGCAACAGAAAACCGTCTGCCTCAAAATATCAATTTCTCAATTGAATTTGTAGAAGGCGAAGCGCTGTTTTTATTATGCGACGCAAAAGGCATTATAGCGGCAAGCGGCTCCGCATGCGCGTCAAAAAATCTCAAATTATCTCCTGTTTTGACGGCTCTAAATGTTGACGCCGCTTTGGGGCAAGGCTCTATAATTTTCACTTTATCAAAATATAATACGGCGCAAGATATAGATTTTGTTTTGCAGGAGTTCCCAAATATAGTAAAAAGACTTAGAGATATGTCGCCGTTATATTCGTATTTCCTAAAAACAGGAAAAAGAAAAGAGGCTGGACCGGGAACTGATTATGACGACCATCATCATGATGAAGAAGAGGAATAATAGTATTCGCAAGTAAGCGAAAATAAAAAAAGGAGGAAGCGCTATGAAAGGATTCGTGTGTAAGTGCTGCGGTTTTGTCGCATTGGACGGGGACATCAAAAAATGTCCTATCTGTATGCAAGAAAATGTTTTTGAAGAGAAAGAGGATGCTTATAAATTGCCTGATTTTAAGACGGAAAACGGCGAGAGTGAAAAGAAACATATACCTCAAATAGGCATTGAAACGGCTTGCAAAACTATGGGAGGAGCGAAAGTTATCCATGTGAAAGTTGGAGAAATTACTCATCCTATGCTGCCTGAGCATCATATCGGAGAGATTACATTTTATTTAGACAAAAAATTTGTCTCAAATGTAATGCTTAACGAAAATATCAATCCTGTCGCAACAATTCACTTAAAAGAGGGAACAAGCGGCAAAGTTCAAGCGATAGAAACCTGCAATTTGCACGGTAAGTGGTTTAATGAAGTAGAAGTTAAGTAATTAAAAAAGCGCAAAAGCGGGAGAGGGGACGCGAAAGTCAGCCGCTCCGCCCAAACACTGAAAGGGTTTAATGTCGTTAATAACCCCGTATTGCCTGCAAGGCTATGCGGGGACATAGGAGCGTATTGCGCTCCTCATCCGTCGCTTTGCGTCGCCCTCTCCAGAGGGGAAAATATGAAAAAAGGAGGCTTATTATGGCAAAATCAGTGAAAGGAACACAGACGGAAAAAAATCTTCTCATGGCATTCGCTGGAGAATCGCAAGCAAGGAATAGATACACTTACTTTGCTTCAAAAGCAAAAAAAGAAGGCTTTGAACAAATATCGGGCTTTTTTACAGAAACAGCGGCTAATGAAAAAGAGCATGCTGAAAGATTCTTCAAATTTTTAGAAGGCGGAGAACTATCAATCACCGCGTCTTTTCCCGCAGGAATTATCAACACAACAGTTGAAAATTTAAGAGCGGCAGCCGCAGGCGAAAAAGAGGAATGGTCGGACGCTTATCCTAAATTTGCAAAAATAGCGAAAGACGAAGGCTTTCCAGAAATTGGAACTACATTTGAAATGGTAGCGGTCGCAGAAAAACATCATGAAGCGAGATACTTACAACTTCTTGCCAATATTGAAAATGATGAAGTTTTCAAGAAAAAGTCGGTAGTCCGCTGGAGATGCCGCAATTGCGGATATGTATATGAAGGCAAAGAAGCTTTAGATATATGCCCCGCCTGCCAACATTCGCAAAGTTATATGGAATTGTTAAACGACAATTTCTAAGAAAAAATGGAGTCATAAGAAATACGCAAACAAAAAGCCGTCCGACTTTAAAAAGTCGGACGGCTTTTTGTTTTATCTCATTCTTGACATCATACTATAAAACATATATCTTGTTTCTGTAATTACCATTTTTTTAGTAATTATAGAAATGGGAGGAAATATGAATTTTAACGATTTTAAGAACGAATTTCGCAATATCCCAATTATCAATAGTTCAGATATTGTCCGCAAATACAAAGGGCAAACCGCTTACAATCAACTAAATACTTGGACTAAAAAAGGATTGTTGATTCAGTTAAAGCGGGGATTGTATATTCTCAATAAAGATGATAGAAAGATTGCTGTTGGCAATTATTTTATAGCTAATCAATTATATCAGCCTTCCTATATTAGTATGGAAAGCGCATTGAGTTTGTATGAACTTATTCCAGACACAACGACAACAATTACAAGTATTTCCACAAAAAAGACAATGACTATTGATAATTCGTTCGCTTCCTTTACATATCAGCATATCAAATCAAAAGCATACAGAGGTTTTAAACTTGAAATAGATAATAATAATCTTAACTATTTTATCGCAGAACCCGAAAAAGCGATTTTGGATTTTTTATATTTCAATCTATCGGATATTGATAGGCAAGACGCAGACATTTTTGAAAAGTCTTATCGTTTTCAAAATTTAGATATTTTAAATACAAAGAAAATTCTCCAATACGCAGAATTCTTTGATAATCCCAAATTAAAAGATACAGCAAAAGCGCTGTGCGTTATTGTAAGGAAGCGCAAAGTATGAGAAGGGATGCTAAAATCAATCGCTGTAACCAAACTCTGAAAGCGTTTAATGTCGTTAATAACCAATCTAAAATTTCATATCGGACAATTTAGATAAAATTAATTTTAAAGCCGCCCAAAAAGACATTGCGAGATTTCTGTTTATAAATGATGAACTCAAATTTATAAACAAAGATTTCATTAAGTCTTTGCTTTTAGTTTATTAAAGCCGCTATAAAGCGTTTGTGGGCGTCTGCTTGGGCGGATTCTTTGTCTTTGCCGTAGCCTGTGGAGTTTATGGTTTGAATTTCGCCGTCGATTTCTATAGAGACATTTATGTGGCAGGAATGTATATCGTTTGCCGATATGGAAAAGCGTTGTTCTATCAGAGATACTTGTATTATTTTGTTGCCGCCGCCGCTTATTGTATAGCCTTGTTCTTGCAGGTGTTTCTTGATAGAGGTTAAAAGAGGCGGGTTTTGGAAATTGGATATTATGGTAAATACTCCCATTTTTTTGCGTTCAGCGATTTTCTTTTGTTTTTGGGCTTCTATGTCTGTCCTGCGGTTTTTTTCTTGCTCTAATATGGATTTTTTATATTCTATCAGCGCATAACCGACAAACTTTTTATCATTGGTTTTTGTGTATTTAAACTCTTTAATTATCGCTTGGGACAGAAAAGTGTCTTGGATTGACAGATTGGTTTGGCTGTTTATATTGTCATAATTGCTGTTTAGATTTTGAGTGGTTTTATTGTTGATAGTCATCCCTACAAATTCGGCGGCTTTAATAACGGCGTTCATATAGGCTTGCTCTTTTGCTTCTTGCAAACTATTGCCGTCTGACGATATGCCGCTGAAATAATAATAATTGCCCTCGCTCCAAGTTTTGCCAATCCAAGCAGGCTCTTGCCGCAGCGCAGAGCAGGCGGCGGCAAGAAATGCGATCCCCAAAATAATAATTATTTTAACATTAGTCATTCCATTATTTCCTTTTATATTTTGTTTTTTTGTCCTCATGCCGGCGCTGCGCGTGTAGCAAGATTTATCATTGCGGGTCAAGCCCGCACGGTATAGAAAATATAAGCCGTATTCAAATTAAGCGGCAATCTCGCAATTGCGGCAAAACCGCGCCCAGCGCTTCGTTCCCGAACGCCGCGCCTAATGCGTCATTCCCGAATGCCGCGCCTAATGCGTCATTTCCGAATGTCTCTGTCGGGAATCCACTTTTGCCGTTGCCTTTTTAACTTGGATTCCCGATAACGAATTTCGGGAATGACGAAAAAAAGAAAAGGTTTTTACCCTATTTTCAAGTGGGTTGATGACGACGACAACTCGCTGTTATTGCGCGCGTATCGTAGGGATGGGTTTCAACCCCGCATAAAAAGGCTAAAAACAACAACCCATCAATTAAGCAAATCCCTTGAAAATACGCTTTGTTTTACTTTTACTCTGTCTGAAAATATGGCAAGACCATTTTCTATATTAACCACTTCAATATTGATATTTACCATCCCGTCGCCAAACCAATAACTGCCTGTCACTATCAAATCCGCAGATAAGAGTTTTCCAAATTGTTTTCTGTTATTGGAATCAAAAACATCGTCCCTTGTGATTTTGAGTTCTTTTAAAACTGTGTCTATGTGATTTTTGGCTATTATGCGCCCGGGCATTTTATTGATTAAAGCGTTAGATAAATCGTCTTCAATCACAGAACTCAATTTTAACTGTTTTTTTGACGAACTCTCTTTAAACCCAATCACAACCATTTTTGCGCCCTGCGGAATACGGGAAGTTTTTGATATTGTAATAGCGGTCTGTATCAAAGCCTTATCAAAAGGCGACAAGTAATCCCCAAAAACCCAAGACGAACCCAACAAACAAATCCCACACACAAATACAACTAAATACTTCATTTTCATACTTCCTCCTTGTATATTATATGGCATAGCTATTAGACCTCTTGCGCAACTAACACATAAAAACAGAGGGATAGTGTCAATTGCGCGCGAAGCCGCAGGACACACAATGACAGCGAGATGTCGCCGTCAATTGCGGGCTTAACCCGCAGTCTCTGTCGTTGTTTCTTTTCCCATTATCCCCAATCGTCTCACCAACTCCGTCATTCCCGAATGTCTCAATCGGGAATCCATTTTCCTCGCAAAGCGCGTCTTTTTTTAAT
>JAITTG010000016.1 GCA_031287095.1 Candidatus Parendomicrobium reticulitermitis
GAAACTCCTTTAATTACAAGGCGGCTTGCAAATGTGTGCCGCAATGTGTGAAAGATGGCGTTTTTGATTTTGGCAGTTTTAAAGGCTTTCCTAATTGTAAAAAATAAGTCTTTAAATAAGGGTTTATTAAATATATATTCGCTGCCTTTGCAATCTTTTGGCTTTATACTTATGAGATGTTTTTTGAGTATTAAGTTTAATGGAATGGTTCTAAACTCCCAACTCTTTGAAATGAAATTGCTTTTGGCATTTACGCTTATTGTTTCTTTTACAAAATCAATGTCAGCCCATTTAGATTGATAATTTCGCTAATACGAAACTCTGTATGTAAATGCTATCAAGAAAGCGGTTTTAAGCGGTTCTGCTGCGTTTTCTAACAACAGTCTAACTTCTGTATCATCAAGGAAACGAGGCGCATTTAGCGGCTTTTTAAGCGGTTTAATAGGTTTGGCGGGAGACTTATTTATATATTCCCAATCTACTGCCTTGTTGAAAAAAGCCTTTATGCTATCCAACTCTCTATTTACGCTGGCAGGTTTAAGGTTTTGCGCTCTTTGCGTTTTAAAATACTCATCCTATTTTCCAAATATCTAAAACTGTATGTGTCCCCGTGCCTTTCAAGTTTTGAACGCATTTATGCCCTCCCCTTATCATATCCAAAGAATTTTTTAGCGCGCCTAAATTCTTTTTCTTCCGCCTCTTTAGCCGTCCAGCCTTTTGACTAACTTGTCTCGGTAGGCTTCTTGCGTATTGATGTTAATCTTGCCGCCGTTATGATTACCTAACGCTCCAACAACCGCATTTCCTTTTACTTCATTACCGCTTACGCTTTGGTCAATGAAATACGATAACGGCTTATCTGCCGCTTCCGCGATTTTCTTGAGACTTGCAAGCGAGGGGCTGCAATACCCCGTAATCCATCCGCTAATTTGCTGTTGAGTAAGTCCTGTCAATTCAGCAAGCCCTAATTGGTCTAAATCCGCCGAATTAGTAAAAGATCCGTTAAAGTATATAAATGACAACCTCAACCCATTTATTCAAAAAGAGAATTTTTGGTATGGGCGAAAAATGCAAAAATATTACGAAAAGCGAAACAAGTTTAACGCAATCAGAAAAAACTAATAGAGCGCAAGCACACGAAAGGCAGATGACAAACCTTGCAAGAAAGGCAAATATGCTGGTAAATATCAAGCGAAATTAAACCAACAAGACCAAAATAAGACCTTTTATATATAAAAAGTTGAATGAAATGTTTGTCTATTTTTATATGTCGGTTGCGCAAGATGGCTAATGTCCCTATAAGATAAGTTTGATAAACATAAAAAAACGCAGATTAAGAAATCAATCCGCGTTTTTTTGTCTATTTTTTTGTGTTTTTAGAGATATTGCAGGTCAAGTTCACAAGCGAGACAATGGCAAAATAATTTAGTTAATCAGCATATTCTTTACCTTTAACGGTTGTATTGCGCGTATACCAATCTATGTCAAGAGCAGACTTTTTGTCAATATCTTCTTTTGTAGATTGTTTTTTTGATAATGAAGCGAAATATTGAACTGCGTCTTTTATAGGTAAAATCCTATGTTTGAACTCTAAATAAAATGCGTTGAGGAAATCTTTTGCATCGTTATAAGTAGCCTCTAATTGAAAATTATCAAGGAAAGTTGACGCTATTTGATTGGCATTGCTTATATTGTCATAAGTTGATTTTATCGCTGTGGCAAAGCCTGCAGTTCCTGATAAAAGTCCATCATTAAATCCTGTCAAAAAAGCGACTTTTTGATTTTCAGTCAAAGAATTCCAAAAATGCCCATTTAAACTTCCCGCTGTTTTAGTAGGCATTATAGGCGTTTCGCGAGAAACGGCGGCGGCGTTCACAGGCGCTGTGCTTTTGGACGGCTCTGCGGCAAAAACTGTTGAAAACAACATAATGACGGCAAAGATGGACAATCCAACCTTATACATAAATTCCCCCTTATTTTTGTTGAGCAATTGACTAAATTAGCGTGCGATTATACCTATTTTGCCCGCCTAAAACAATAAAAGCAACGGCTTCTCGCAAGCGGTGCAAAAAAATAAAACGGCAACGACAACGCAAAGAATGCAAAACGATAAAGCCAAAAAACCTGAACCTTGTAGGAGCGGGTTTTCACCCCGCCCGCCAATAGACATGCGCTCTTTACTCATCACGCATCGGACGCAACTTGCGAAATGCTGTTCCGTTCGTCGTTGCAGTTAATTCCCCTTCATTTGTGAAAGAGTGGACGCGAAGCGAACGGAGTAGTAACATCGTTCGATGCAAAGCGGCAGTTGCCCTGCCCCGTATCAAATCATTTAAAAATGGCGCCGAAAGCAATGATAAAAGCCCTATTGAATAAAATATTGTCAAAATATATAATGCCGTCATCAAATTTCAATAGATTATGTCGTCGTATCTAAACGCTGGAAGCGTTTAATATTGCTAATAACCCCGTATTGCCTGCGAATCAATTTGTCCCATCTTAGCTTTATAAGGAAAGCGCGGGGTGAATAGAGATGCAGGAGCGGCGGGAAAAAAGGAGAGTATTATGTTTAAAAAAATCGTTTTAAGTTTGGTTTTAGTTTCTGCGGTTTCAGTATTGAGTTTTGCGGATGTCGGCATTTCGGCAAGGCTTGGTAGAAATATAGGTGAAAATAACAATTTTGATAGTTATTTGATAAATACCGGCGTAAGTTCCAGCGCGATTTCTTCGGATAGATTAAGTTGGTATAAAGATTATGATAGAAGCGATTTTATCAATTACGGCGTTGACATTTTTTGCGAATATCCCATAACTAATAAATCTTTTATCGGTTTGAAGGCGGGATATACCGCTTATGTAAATACTGACGCGGAGGCTGTTTATTTTTTGGATTATTATAAGTATAAAAGCGGGAACTCAGGAGACGCTCAATTTAGACAATCCGTTTTGTATAAAACAAATATAGAGTCGGACGCTTATGAGATACCCATTACAATTTATTATAAAGAAAGAATCAATAAAACATTTAGTTTTTTTGCAGGAGCGGGAATATCTTTTTTAAGCAATAAGTGGACTGCAAATTATCGGGGGAATATAAATTATATTGATAATGGCGCAAGCAATCCTGCGGCAAGCAGCGCTTCTTCAGACCCAAATAAGATAGAGAGTTATAGCGAGAGCGAAACTTCAAATGTTGTTGTTCCGCTTTTTCTATTAGGCGCTGAAGCGCGAATGAGCAAACATTTCGCATTGACTTTTGATATAACTTTCCGTTATGGCGGCAAAACTACATTTAAAACTATTGAGAATTTTGAGTTGACGAGGAATTTTTCAGGCGTAGCGGCTGCCCTTGGAGTGAAATACTATTTGTTTGGAATAGACGCTCCCTCATCTTCTCCAAAGAAAAAAACCGTAAGCAGTAGAACGATAAGAAAAACAAAAGTTGTAAGTCCTGAAGAATTTTCCACTATTATAAAAACAAGCGAGATAGAAGACGATATATCCATCGATTTAGAAGGCAAAGGCAATTAATAGCAATAAACACCAACAACCTTACAAAGATTTGATGCTTTTTAATGGATGAAATGCGCTCCCGAAAATTTGCTGAAATCAAAAATGCCTTGAAAAAACAATGCGAAAATTGAAATCAAAAATATAAAAGAAACCTGCCCGCTATGGCGAAAGGCGACCTCAAACGGGAAATGCTAAAAGATAAACGGCGAATAACAATAGCGGATAAACGACAAGAATAAAGACAACGACAATGGCTTTTCTCACAAGTTGCAGCCATCGTGCGATAAATAAAGAGCGCAAGTCTGGTGGCGGGCGCAGATGTGAGCATCCTTTCCTTAAACAACGGCAAAACGACCACATAAGGAATGCAAAACGGAAAAATCAAAAACAAAAAAACGCGCGAAATGTATATCGTTAATAATCCAAATTGCCTATAAGGCAATTTGGATACACAACAAAAAGGAGGTATTATGGACAATAAAAAAGTAGCGTTGACTTTGACCCTTGGGGCTCTAAACGAGGCTGTTGATACCGAATGCCGCGTAGCAATTACTCCGGAATCTGCTCAAAGACTTATAAAAGCCGGCATTCAGCCTTGTATTGAGGCTGGAGCGGGAATGAAAGCGGGTTTTCAAGATGCAGATTATGAGGCTGTAGGCGTCAAAATTCTCTCAAAACAAGATATTTTGGGAAAATCAAACGCTGTAGCCTATATCTCAGTTCCCGATAACAAAACAATCTCTTCTCAATCAAAAGGCAGTTTTGCAGTAGGCTTATTTGCTTCTTTGTTAAACAAAGACATTGCCGCTCAATTTGAATCAGCGGGTATTACTGCTCTTGACATTGCCCTTTTGCCGAGAAAATTATCAAAAGCGCAATCTATGGATTTGATGACTTCTCAAGCATCAGTTGCCGGTTATAAGGCTGTTTTGCTTGCGGCAAATGAATACCCCGCATTTTTACCTATGATGACCACGGCGGCAGGCACTATCAAACCCGCATCCGTCTTAATTTTGGGCGCCGGCATTGCAGGTCTTCAAGCGATAGGAACTGCAAAAAGGCTCGGCTCAGTTGTTACGGCTTATGATGTTCGTCCCGCGTCAAAAGATGAAGTTTTATCTTTGGGAGCAAAATTTTTAGACCTTGCGGCTTTTGGAGGACCGGATTTAAGCGCAGGTCAAGGAGAAGGCGGATATGCGAGAGAATTGACAAATGAAGAAAAAGCCGCTCAACAAGCGGCGGTGGACAAAGCGGCGGCAACTTTTGATATTATCATAACAACCGCTCAAGTTCCCGGCAGAAAACCGCCCGTATTGCTTACCAAAGCAGGCGTGGATAATTTAAAAAGAGGCAGCGTAATAGTAGATGTTGCGGCAAGTTCACTAGGAGGAAATGTTGAAGGCTCTAAACCGGAAGAGACTGTTATTACTCCCAACGGAGTAAAAATTATCGGCGCTCCCAATCTCCCTTCAACCGCCCCCAAGACTGCGTCAAATTTACTTGCAAGAAATATAGCGGACATTATCTCTTATTTCGTCAGTGAAGGTAATTTTGAAGTTCAAGAAGGCGATGAACTCTCAGTTCTTGCCATTAGCGGTAAAAAAGTTCCATCTCAAAAGGAGGCAAAATAATGTCAACTTTAACAATAGCATTAACGCTTTTTGTATTTGCTTTGATAATAGGAGTAATCGTAATAGGAAAAGTGCCTGCGACTTTGCACACTCCATTGATGTCGGGCGCAAATTCCATACACGGAGTTGTAATAGTAGGCGTAATTCTCGTAGCGGCTGACGCGAACACTACATTTGGTCTCATTTTGATTTTCTTAGCGGCTGTTCTGGGGACGGCAAATGTCGTCGGCGGCTATACTGTCACAGACAGAATGCTTGATATGTTTAAAGCAAAACAAAAACCCGCTGACGAAAAACCTAAAACGGAGGTGAAATAATGGAATTTTTTAACACTAATCTCCCGACAATAGCATGGTTTATATATCTTTTTTCCGCTTTTCTTTTTATACAGGGTTTGAGGCTTATGAATTCTCCAAGGACTGCAAGAAAAGGTAATTTTGTGTCAATAGCGGGCATGTCTATAGCGTTCGCTTTGGCTCTATTTGAATCCTCTTACAAAGGGTTTGAACTCACAAGCGCGGCAATTGTTTTAATAGCGGGCATTGCAATAGGCGCGGCTTTTGGTTTTGTGACCGCAAAAAAAGTGAAGATGACCGCTATGCCTCAACTTGTGTCAATTTTTAACACAGTAGGCGGCGGCGCGGCGGCTCTTGTAGCTATTAATGACGCTTTAAACGGCGGCGCTCATCAAGAAGTTTATGTTTTTATCACAATAATTCTCGGCATTATTATCGGCTCTGTAACTTTTACAGGCTCTTTGATAGCGGCGGGAAAATTGCAAGGCATAGTAAGCGGCAGCCCAATCAAAGTTCCTCTTAAAAAACTGATAGACCTTATCTGTATAGCGGGCATAATTTTTTGCTCTTATATGCTTATCAGCGGGAATTATTTTGGATATGGAATTGAAATGCCCGTCATTCTTTTGACCGCTCTTTCTCTTATTATGGGAATAACTTTTGTTTTGCCCATAGGCGGCGCAGATATGCCTGTCGTCATTTCAATTTTAAACGCTTGCACAGGAACGGCGGTCGCTATGGCTGGTTTTGTTATCAATAATCTCATTATGATAGTTGCAGGCGCTTTGGTAGGCGCGGCGGGAGGAATACTTTCCAAACTTATGGCAGAAGCTATGAATCGCTCGCTATTTAATATCCTTGCGGGCGGGTTTGGAGATACGGGAGAAGTTTCTGCAGACGGCGGCGCGGCTTTAAATCTCGTAGAAACTTCAGCAGACGATGTGGCGGTTCAAATGGCTTATGCGGCAAGAGTGATTATAGTTCCCGGATACGGTCTTGCGGTAGCGGGCGCTCAACACGAAATAGCAGACTTAACAAAAATCCTTGAAGGCAAAGGCGTAGAAGTGATTTTTGCTATTCACCCCGTTGCAGGCAGAATGCCCGGTCACATGAATGTCTTGCTTGCCGAGGCTAATGTGTCCTATGAAAAACTCATTCCTCTTGAAGATGTAAATCCGATGTTTTCAACCGCAGATGTTGCTCTTGTGGTAGGTGCAAATGATGTAACAAATCCTGCGGCAAGAAGGCAAGGCACTCCAATATCCGGTATGCCCATCCTTGATGTTGACGCGGCAAAAAATGTAGTGGTAGTAAAACGCGGACGCGGTAAAGGTTATGCAGGCATAGAAAACGAACTCTACGGACTCCCTCACACCAAAATGTTATACGGCGACGCCAAAAAAGCCGTAGCCTCAATAATATCAGCGATAAAAGAACTATAAGCGAAAAATAAACCCTAAAAAGACCCATTTCAATAATTGAAATGGGTCTTTTTGTAGTTCAAATCATTTAAAATGACTCCGAAAACAAGACAACAACGGCTTTCTAACAAGTTTCGCAAGACTTATAAACACAATTAACGCAAAACAACAAGACTAACGCTGTTGCTATTGCCTTTGCCGTTTTGCACTCTTTGCATGGTTGCTGTTTTTGTTGTTGTTTAAGGAAAGGGCGCTCGCATCTCGCGCCTTCCGCTAGACGCGCGCCCTTTATTCATCACGCGTCTACTGCAACTTGCGAGAAGCCATTGCCATTGCTTCTCTCCGTTTTATTTCGGTGTCATTTTAGATGATTAAATGCACCTTTTATTTCGGTGTCATTTTAGATGATTAAATGCGGCTACTTGACAAAAAATTTTGAATTTAGTTTAATCCGCATCTCGTTTGAGTTTTTTAATATTCAGATAAGCAAACACAACAATATCTCTCCACAAGAGACAGCAGTAAAACAGTTTCGGGTATTAAGACTCTCCTCGTAGGGCGCCCTAACTAATGAAGTTTAATAAATTTTAGATTAGAAGCCTTTGGTTTTGAAAATTGAGAAATCAAGGGCTCTGGTATTTTTCGCTGTAAAGTTCTTTGAAAACTAAATAGTATGCAGACAAGCGCCTTGTTTAACAAGGCAATTTATGTAATTTAAGGGTCAGCAGTAAATTCAGTTGAAGTTAAGTATTTGTAATTAAGAGCTTTCTAACAAAATCTCTATAAATTATTTATGGAGAGTTTGATCCTGGCTCAGAGTGAATGCTGGCGGCGTGCCTAACACATGCAAGTTGAGCGGGGTTTTGCAGAGTATCGCAAAATCTAGCGGCAAACGGGTGAGTAACACG
>JAITTG010000094.1 GCA_031287095.1 Candidatus Parendomicrobium reticulitermitis
AGAAGTATTTTCATTCCGCTAGACTGCGCGTAACGGGGATAATTAGTTTTATTGTATTAATAGTTGTTCTATATTGTGATGTTTCAATCCGCTAGACAGCGCGGAACGGGGTGAATTAAGTAAAAAAACTATATTTATCAAGGGTTTTTTTAGGTAAAACTTGTATTTTCTTCTCAAACCTCCTTTTCGTCGGAAGTTTTATACTATATCCAATATTAATGTAAAGATAAAAACTTGTTTGTTTTTCAATTAGTTTTTCCAATGAGATAGAAAATTAAAATTTTTCTCAACTTATTAAACTGTAAAAAAGACCATAGTTTTGAGTTTTTTGCGCTAATCGTAGTCATCTTGATAATTTTTTCTGACTTTCATGCCAAAATAAATCTTTGGTTTTTGCAATTTTTTGCTTTCTTTGGTTGAAATAGTAATAGATTCTCTTGAACATCTTGCGCATATAGGCTGTATCAATAAAACTGCTTCTTTGTCCATCACTATATTTTGAAGTTCTTTGATAAAGGTTTCACGCATATTTTGAGGCAGGGTTCCGCAATAGCCGCTAAATTGTATATGAGAAAAACCAAAATCTTTGCACTTTTCCCCTACTTTCGTTCTAGTCTTATCATCTTTAATATCATAAAAAATAAAGTATTGCGTTTCTTCCATTCTGTTTACCATTTGAATACAAAAGGGTTATACTTTACTGTTTCATTTTGCAAACAATTGGCAAATCTTTTTGCTTGAGCAAGAATTATATCCGACAATAAAACTTTTTGCCCTTCATAATATTCACAAGAAGAAAGTCTATCAAGAACTTTTTGACTAAATGATTGACGAGTATCAAAACCTAACATATTATTGGTAATTTCTATTTTTCTGTTTAACATTATAAAAGCAAAAACTGTTCTGTCTATTATAGGGGCGCGAAATTCTTCTATCAAATCAAAAACTAAAGACGGCTTACCGCTCTGGGAAGTATGCAAGAACCCAACATAAGGGTCTAACCCTGCAAGAACGATTGATTCCCAAATTTGGCAATAAAGAATGCCGTATCCATAATTGAGCAAAGTATTGACGGCATCATGAGGAATTTTATCGTTTCTGCCTTGAAAGTTCACTTTTGCGGACAAAAGAAACCCTATCACATCCCAATATATCCTTGCCGCCGTCCCCTCATAACCCATTACTGCATTACGAATTTGAGTGTATTCTTCAAATTCCGCTAATGACGCGGCGGTACTTGCGTATTTTTTCATATTCAAACAAGCCTTTTGAACAACTTGGATTTTGTTTGCTCCTTCCTGATTGTCAGATTGAACATTTTTTACAACATATTTTAATAAAGAGATTTGATTTGCGATTTTACCGCAAACTATCCGTTTGATTAAAGAAAGCGCTATTTTGGAATTTTGGGAAAGAAGTTGTTTTCTTTTGATTTCTGAAGACTGATTGGTAAAAATTGATTGCACAAGAGCATAGGGTTTGCCGCTAAAATCATGGAAAGATAGGTTGATATTACTCTTATTTAGTTTTTCAATTAAGTCTGAAGATAATCCGACGCCCTTTGACATAATAGCGAGGTTTTTAAGTCTAAAAAAAGGAACTTCATAAACAGTTTTTTTGCCATCTTTGATAATAAGGCGCTCTGAATGTTTTGATAAAGACACGCCGTAACCAGACACCAAAAGATAAGACAAGTCTTTTGAAGATAAAAACCAAATATCTTCATTAAACTGCCACCGTATTAAACTATCAAAGAATAATGGCGGGTCAAAAGGAACGAAAACCTCATCATCTGCAAACAAATTTTGTTGAATAAATTTTTGAGGTTCTTTGATGTATTCTAATTCCATAAAACTTCATATTCCTAAAATGATAATAATGGATTATTTTGAATGAGAGTCTATTTTGTCAATGATATAAACTCCGTTTTCTTCTTTTACATAAGCTCTACGGGAATCATTGCCATTAAATGGATAAAATTCCCACTTATATGTCTCGTCATTTTTATATTCATGCCAACGAATACTTTTCAGATTATATGCTTCATTTTTGGTTTTTAAATAAATAGCAATCTTGTCAAGTTTTTCACCAAGCGTTTGCTTTTCAATATCATTACAAGCCTCATAATCTTTCTTAAAATTTGAACTATATTGGATATTTTCATTAAGAGAGGCTTGCAATTTATTATAAAAGCCTTTTTTCTTTAAATCATTCCAAAGCATTAATCCATTGCCATCCAAACAATATTCATCGCCTATCTGAGTATATGAGGTTTTTGGCAATAATTTTAGATATTCGTCATTTGGTTTTTGATCAACAGATAATAAACGCAATGCTTGCTTTTGCTCATCATTTAACTCTATCGGTATTTTTGGTATTTCTATCAAACTGTCTCCAGGGGGCTCAAACTGATAATAAATTTTATCAGCATAAAACATTCCAAGCGCCTGCATATATCCCGACCAAGACTTAAAACCGCCTGACAAGATGAAAACAACTTCTCCCTGGGTAAAAATCGAATTAATTTCTTTACTATAATAAAGGCTTTTAACCCCATCTTCAAAATTAACCTTTGTATCGGCTTTCAAATTTGGGATTTTGATTTTATAAGCATTCAAACCACAGGTTTCCTGTAAATATTGTCTTAAAGTTTCACCGCCTTTTTCACCTACAAAAGTATCTGTTGTAAATAAGTAAAAACAATCCCCTATTCTCTTTGCTTCATTTATATTATCTTCATAATAAGAAAAAATAGTGTTTAACTCAGCGCAAGATTTTTTAAGAAGGGTAATATCGCTTTTTATACTATTTAAGCGTTGAAGAGAATGTTGCGCAATTATCTCTATTTGTTCTTTATCTTCTTTTGCTAATTGACTTTGACTAAAATTTGCCTTTTTGTAAATAAAATCCTTGTATTTGTAATCGTCCAAATTTGTAAATAAACTCGTTCCGCATGTGATGACTATTGTTTTTGATTTCATTTGTTCTTCCTTTTATTTTAACAACCCAAATTGATTTTTTCCATTTCTCTCGTTTATGAATTTAACTTTTATTTTATCTCCTTTTTTTAAACCGACTGCGCCGAGCAATGCCCCTTTTAAACCGCTTTTTAATTCTTTTACAGTAAATGGAATATCTATTACCTCAGCGTCATAAATTGTTCCTTTTTTAAGCATTTCGGCAGGTTTTACTATATTTTTTTGAGACGCAGGAGAAATGAATTGTTGCTGACTTTGCATAGAGGAAATTAAGTCTTTGATTACTTCTATGTCAGTATTGTCATTTTCATTAACAACTTCTAATAAACACCAACCGAATGAGGTATTATTTGAATCGGATTTTTTATTTGTTGGCGTAGAATACAGAAGTCTTGTAGTATGTGGTTTATTTTCTGATTTAAAAAAAGGTTTTACCTGAGTTACTATTTGTATATCTCTATATCCATCTATTGTATGGCTTTCTGCTCCTATATACCCGCCAAGACGGCAAAGATAAGTTTTAGTTTTAAAAGTATTTTTTATTTTTTCAATATCATTTTTTGACAGCGAGATAATGCTACCGATTTCAGGGTCATCAATGAGACTTATTGAATAAGCATCAACCGCTTTTAATATCTGCTCTAAATTTTCTGTTTCTTTTTCATTTAAAGAAAGATGCCCGCTAAAAGCGCAAGCAGAATTTATGCTTTCAAGCATAGTTACAGTCATGTGCTTAAGTTCGCCTTTCCTTTCATCAATTTTTTTTGAAACTCTATCTACAAAACCTATTGTAGTTTTTACCTCATCATCGCTTATAAAATCAGATACTTTAAATTTTGCATTAACAATATCGTTAAACCGTCCGCTTTCCTTAGATAAATCTGCAATAAGAGCGGTTTTTATCGCTCCTTTTAGCGAAGAACCTGAAATATAAGCCTTATAAGTATTCGGCTCTACGATGGTTTTCTTTATTTCAAATTTACCCACCTCATTCTTATTTTGATTACTTAAAGTTCTTTTGTAATTATTAACTATTTCAGGACTAATACTGACTTTTCTAATACTTGGCGGTTTTGCAGCATTTACTATTTTCATTATCTTTTGTAAAGAAAACATATCTGCTTTTTGACAAAGACTTAGTATCTCGTTTTTTTGTTCTTTGTTTAAATTCTCAAATAAAGTTGAAGCGTCAAATTCATTCAATTCATTTCTGCTATCGTCAATCCAAAATGCGGTAGGGTCAAATACTGTTCCATCTCCTATATGCAGCGGCGAAAGCGTCCATATTCTTAATTCTTGGATATTTCCGATATTATTTATTCTCATTATTGTCCTCCAACTGAATGGGCAAACATAAACTATAACCTTGGACGACGGTTTCTAGTAAAATTTTAGAAGTCCCTTTTACCGCATTTCCAATAATAGGACAAGTTTTGTCATAGTTAGTTTTCAAACTAACTAAACTTGCGCTGTCTGCCATGATAACCGGCTTTTTAAAAGGGTTTTGCGATTTTGCAAGAATATCTCCATGTATTCCATATCTTGTAAATGGTTGGAAATACATATTATTTAGATTTTCTTTTTCATTGCCTGATAAAACAAATGGCGATAAGGCATAAAGATAATTGCCGTCTAAATTGTTTTTCCATAATACGCTTTCTTTAAAACCTAAAACTTCAAACTGTCCATACCCCACGCTTGCTCTTTTGCCAAAGCCTGATTTTCCGAGATTTTCAAAAAGAGACTTTAACTTTTCCTCCTGCAAACGATTTTCATCTATTGCCGCAAAAATCACAATATCTGCTTTATCTGTGAAAAAAAACGCTTCGGTTGAATAAGGCGAAAATTCATCTTTTCCCGTTGTGTTCGTATCTCGGTTAATAGTTGCGTGCATAGTATCTGTAAAAACGACAAAGTTTTGCTCCGCATAATTTAATTTGTTTAAAATTAGAGGGCTGTCGACAACATAAGAAAAATACTTTTTATTATCATTTTTCTTTCTATTATCAACATCAATTTCTCCAAAAAGCATAAAGTTTGGCGCAAGAGGCTTATCAAAATAATATTCATTGCCTTTTTTATAAAAGCCCGATGAAACAATCATAAAAGGATTAGTATCATAGTCTTTTAAAAAATTGGGCAAATCTAAACCCATATTTTGTATATGCCAACACAAAGCGCCAAATAAAGTATCGCCTTTTAAATGAGTGGCAAATGCGGATTTGGGTTTTATTTCTATTTCATAAATTTTCACACAAATCTCCTTAAGGTTAGATTTTTATTTCATTTAAAGATATTGGTTCATTGCCGATTTTTAAATTTTTAAACTCAACCCTGCCGTATCCCCTGCTACCGCTTCCGCCTAAAGAGTCAAGTTCCAGCAATTTTAAACCTTTTAAAATAATCTCTTTTGACTTTTCCCAATCATCGCCTTCAAAATCTTTAATAGAAATAGAAAAATCAAATTGGACGCCCTGCGGGACTCTTTCAATAAAACGGGGACCTCCGCTTGAAGCCTCTGATGTCTTTCTATCAATTGAGACTTCAGCCTTAACCTCGCTCAAAACAAAATCTTTTGTTTTTTCACTCACAAAACAATCTGAAAAAGATAGACGAGTTGAACCTATAGTATTGTCTTTTTCGTTGTCGGCGCTATCTCCAAAAAGTCGTAACAATAAAATTGCAGTGTTTTTATCTTTCTCGGGTACATCTTTTAAAAACTTACTTTGAAAAACTTTGCCTTCCGTGAAATTTATAAGTCCAAGATATAATTCTAAAAGGGAACGGATTTTTCCCTTCAATGATGATCCGGGAATATAAGGCAATAGAGTTTGCGGATGTTTTACAACTTGTGAATCTATACCGCCTATGTGCATTTCTACATCTCCAGATCCTATGTGCAAGCCTGTTTTTAAACAAATTGTTCCTGTTAATTGTTTGATAGTATTTAATTTCATTTTTTTCTCCATTTATTTAGGTTTATACTGCTTATAAAATGCCATAAAGGCTTCAAAAAAATCTGCGAAGGCTGTAAAATCAGCATAATCGCTAATTGCGTTTATCCTCTCAGCCCAAAATTTTTGACAATATTCCGATATTTTATCACGCCCTTTTGCATAAGCAAGTCTTGCGTTGAGCATTTTGATATACGGTAACTTCGTTTCAAAATAATCCTTATCATCTTTCTTTGCAAGCAATTGAGTTCTAAACTTGACCGCCTCGTCATAAAAACCGCGAAGTTGCGCATATTTATTAAATTTTTGTCCTGCCTGTTGCGCAATCTTCTTTGCTTCATCATCTGCTGTTTTTGAAAACAAATCGTCTTTTAACTGCAATTTTGCCTTATCCTTCCAAAATAATGAGTCTGCCATTTACTGCCCCCTTGTTCTATTTTTATAGATATTTTTCCATAATGAAATTTTAAGCGTCTTTCTTTTGCTTAAATCTCCAATTTGTTTGACAAAATTATTTATTAAATTTTGTTTATCCATTTGTTCTTTTACCTTTTCATTTCTTGCAATAAAATATGTAAGTAAAGCCTTCCATTTAAAATTCTGCATTTCTTTTATATCTGCATTTCTTTTGCCTGCGCTTATTTCATCAGCCTTATTTGCCATATCAATAAGAGAAAGTAATTTTTGTAATCCTGCGTTATTGATTTTATCTTCACTTAATAGTTTTGAAATTTCATCTTTGTCCTCTCTAATATATTCAGCCCATTTAATTGTTTCACCAAAAAGAGTTAAAGAATTTTTCCCCTCATTGCGTTTTGAACATTCCAATGCGTCTTCTGACAATTTATAAAACCTCTTTATAGGTTCTCCGTCTTTTAAAAGAGCAATGCCTGCGCTAAAATTAACATTGCCGCAGACATATTGAGCAAAATCGTCTTTTAAGCGAATAGCCAAATCAATAATTGCGTCCCATTTGCCTATTAAAAATAAATCATCGCCGCCGGCAAATACAGTATAGACATCAGAAAATTTGTCTTTTAGCAAAGACGGCAAATAAATAGTCCAAAAAGCATTTAACATTCTGCTAAAAGTCGCTTGTTTTGAAAGCCCGCCCGATGAAGAAACTTGATTAAACAAATTTCCAAGGTTGTCAACATCGGCTTTTAAAACAGCAAGGGCTTTAATACCTGCTCCGTCGCCATTTGCTATCGCTTCAAAATCTTTGACTTTGTTTTCTTGTTCATCTCGCGCAACATAGGGTTTTGGATTATTTTCATTGTAAAACTCAGTAAAGTCAATTACATCATATTTGTCAAATATGGGAGCGTTTAACTTATAATTTGAAACATTACTCGCTAAATTTTTCCCAATATCGGTTAAGTCTTGGCAGAGCAGACATTTAATCTTATCCCTATCATCATTGTCTTTTGCGGGTCGTTTTCCACAAAACAAACAAACGGTTTCATTTTCTTTGAAGTAATCTTTGACAACTCCAAGTTTTTCAATGTCAAATTTTTTAAACTTCTTTTTTTCGAGTTCCTTTGCTATGTTAACCCCAATCTCTTTTAAATTATCAGTTAAATCTTTACTGGAAATTTCAATATGAGCAAAACTTACAGAAACTTCTCCATAAAACTGTTTTATAAACCAATTATTTATCAACTTTTCAGTATCATTTATTTTTTCTTTTATCTCATTAGTATTTGGCAAAATTGCCGTTATAGAGCCTGCGGCATTCATAATAATTGCAGTCATCGCAAGCCCTAAATTATCGCACAATAAACGAGAGACATATTCTATAAGCAAAGATATATAAAAGGAGCGTCCTCTTAAAATTTTAGCGGCATTTTTATTAGTTTCTCCGCCTTGTGAAAATATAAAATTTTGTATCCCATTAAATTTAATTTTTGCGTATAGAAACTTCTTTATGTCTTCATTATCGTTTATATGAGATTTATATTTATCGTCATTGTTTGCCCTATGCCACACATATAAACTTTGCGCTATTGCGGAAGTAGTTTTTGCATGATCATATAAAGAAATATCTGGAATAACGCTTTTTACGGTTGCAGATGGAACAAAAGAAGTGTATTTTTGATTTAGTTTGTCAAAAGATATAAACCAATTTTCTAAATTATCTTTTGGCAAGGAGTTCAATTCTTTAAAAAAATCTTTAAATAACATGGAATAATCCTGCCCGCCCGTCTCTTTTGATTTTGGAAAAATACCGTCTTTGTCAAATATGGACAAACCATGTTCAAAGCGCCTTTGAGAATAATCTGCAATTTTGCAGTCAATCTCATCAAAAATGTTCATAAGCCGAGTGTCTATCCACTCGATATATGAAATAGGATTATTTTTGTTGTCAAAATCTTTTCTGTCCATGCCGGCAGAAAGCCTGTCGGCAACAGTGATGATTTTTTCTTCAAAACTATTATTGGATATATGGTGCCGCGCCGCTAAATTAATAAAATAATCTTTATCTTTAATTTCAGGGATAAGTTTTGCTTCTAATAATTTATCTATAAAATATGCTGAATAAAGCGCATGAATATGTGTGAACTTATTATCTCGTTTTGGCTGATAAAGTTCTTGTTTCTCATAAAATTTTTCGTTCGGTTCTATATCACTATATCCATCTGCTTTTGCTCTTTGCGCAAATTTTCCAATATCATGCAGAAAACCAGCCAAAGCAATTACTAAAACGGCATTGTCTTTCATTTTACGCCTCCTCATGTATATATAGCGGTCATAATTTAAAAATCTAACTCTTTAAGACAACATATTATATTTGCCAAGCCCAAAAGTGCAATTCTTGCCTATATGAATAAAACTTCCTATTATCAAATACGGTATAAAAATTTCTAAATCCCCGCTTAAAACAATATTGCCCAAAACTCCGCCAAATTCCATAGTCCTTTTTTGCCTTGCAGAATACCGAGTCCAATCAAACCAGCCTAAATGAGACTCCATTGCTATATCATTAGCCTTATTTATCAATTCCAAATGATTTATCTGTTCTTTACTTTCACAATGATATTTGCCAATGGTATTTATCCGCCTTGTAAGAACTTTGACTATATCTATAAAATTTGGGCTTTTTATAAGTTTTCCGCCTATTTCTAAACGAAAAAGGGTTATAAATTCAAGTTCTATTTTATTTATGTTTTTTCTTATTTTTGCATTATCTATTAAATCTTTTGCGCAAATAATATCTGCTTTTTTACAAATTTCTTTACCATCAAAAAGAACATTGCCTGAATTATCTGTCACTTTTTCCAAAGCAAATTTATACTTTCTGCTTGCAAAACCTATTTTGCCCAATTCAATAAAACTAAAAATAAAATGCGGAGCAAACTCCATTGCTTTTCCAAATAACAATAAAGTGAAATTGAAAATCTCGTCTTTTTTGTAATTTCTT
This sequence comes from Candidatus Parendomicrobium reticulitermitis, assembly GCA_031287095.1. Taxonomy (GTDB): domain Bacteria; phylum Elusimicrobiota; class Endomicrobiia; order Endomicrobiales; family Endomicrobiaceae; genus Parendomicrobium; species Parendomicrobium reticulitermitis. Next base: position 9,354 of record JAITTG010000094.1, read on the forward strand.
TTGTCGGCAAAATCTGTTTCAAAAACATAAGGTCTAGGTATATCATTAGCATCGGATGTTTCAAAAATATATTTATAAGCGCAAGTTTTTGCAACTGGACAATTTTTACATTCTTTAGACAATCTATTAACGCAATTTAGAGATTTGAAAACCTGTCCAAAGCCCCCTCTAAACATAGAGCCTTTATAAGAAGGTAAAAGCATATCTTCTTGCGCTTTCAAATAAAATGTATAACAAGAAAAAATAAAGTTTGAAAACATAATCCCTCTATTTTTACAAATCCTTTTATGAGAATAGTTAAGAACTTGTATTTATTCCTTCATTTATAGCCAGTTTCTAACTTCTTATATGTGATTAATAAGGGCGCTCCTTGCCTTCTTGCGCAACTAAGTATTAGTTAATGCGTTTATATGTTTTTTATTATAAACCTTATATCAACCTACGCTTACTTTCCCCTTTTGCCATTCTTTATTTGCCCTATTTTTCTATTGTTTTTTTACTATATCGTCTTTTTGGATTTCTTCAAATTTGAAGAGGTCTTTAAATGAGATTTTGGCGTATAAAATGCTAAATAAGCCCAATATAGATATGGATAATAAACCTGTGAAATGATATGTGACGACGCAGACAAAGGCTTGGTCTTTGCCTATGCCTAATGCCGATAAGGCGGTGATGCCCATAAATTCAAAAGCGCCTACAAAGCCCGGGGCGGTTGGTAAAATTGCGCCTATGCCTATTATTATCACCACAAAAAGCGCTTCCGACAAAGATAAATTGAAACCGCAAGCATAGGCTGAAATGATAAATATTGAACTCTCTATAGTCCAAACTACTATGGAAAAAAAAGATGCGCCTATTAAAACCTTTATGTTTTTTAAGACAACAAGACCTCCGATAAATTTATCAATAAAAGACAAAACTAAAGATTTGATTTTTAATGGAAGCGGAAATTTTGAGATAAGACTTAAAGCGTTTTTATTGTATATTGAGATTATAAAAAGAACTATAAAACTGCCGCCAAAAACAAAAGCGCAGATATAAAATGTCTTTTTGATAAATTCTGGAAAATTCAAAGCGTGCATTATCAAAAAGAAAGCCGCTATAAAAACAAAAATATCCAAAAATCTTTCAATAACTATTGTGGCAAGCGCGCCGCTTCTTGAAATGCTTAATCTCTCGCCTGTGACTTTGGCTCTGATGAGTTCGCCTATTCTTAAAGGGATTAAATTATTCATAAAAAAACCAAGAACTGTGTATGGGAAGTTTTTTAAGACAGGCGTTTTTTTTATGGGATATATTAAAAGATAATATCTGACAGCTCTTGCAAGATAAGCGCAAATATAAGCTAAAAAAGCAAAAACTAAAATAAAATAATTTGTTTGTTTTATATAAGCGAGAGAATCTTTGAAATTGATTTGCTTTAATGTCAAATAGACAAGAACAGCGCTGAAAATACAGCCTAAAATGATTTTTCCAATGTGTTTTTTCATAATTGTCCTTTTTTAGTTGTCATTATGCGCTAAACGGACCGCATTATTTTGCGTCTTGCGGTTTCGCGCAGGATAGACCCCGCCGCAGAATCTATACATAAAATTCTATTTCAACAAACAGCAAAGGCTTGAAAAACTGCATAAAATGGATTCTGCGACTGCGCGCGCAATGACGGACTTTTTTGGGATGTTTTGAAACCAGTCCATACAATATGCGCGCAATGATGGAATTATACGGCATCACAATAAAAATGGGATTTTGTTGAAAAATAGGGATATATAAATTCCTGCCGCAAGAAAAGGTCCGAAAGGAATATAATCCTTTTTATCCGCTTTTTTAAATAGTATCAAAACAAAACCAATAACCGCTCCTAATAAAAATCCGAAAAAAAGCGCCGTGATGATTTTAGACGCTCCTATAATTGAACCTGCCGCCGCCATAAGTTTTATATCGCCGCCGCCCATTACTTCTTTTTTATATATACGCCGCCCGATAAAATCAAAGATGAACAAAATCCCGCCGCCGCAAATAATGCCGAAAATGCTGTTTATAAATCTGCTTATAATAGAATCTCCCAATACGGAACTAAATAAACAAGACAATAGTCCGCAAATTGTCAAAAGCAAGGGCGAAACATTTAATATTATGCGGTAATTATAGTCTATCACCGCTATCACTATGAGAAAATACAGAAGAAATAAAAGAACTATATAAGTGATTGAAAAAGAGTATTGCGATAAAAGACCATAAGAGCCTGCTATTGAGATAAGCAAAATTAAAAACTTATGCTTGGTTTTTAAATTGATAATTTTGCCCGCGCTTTCTAAACCCGATAAATTGGCGGAAATTTTGCATATCCTTATAGCGGCAAGCGGAGCTATGATAAAACCTGAAATCAAAGATAAGAAAAGCCTCATTATAGAGAACTCCAAACATTTCCATCTAAATTCTTGTGGGAACAATTAAGCCAAATGTCGCCTTTGCGTTTGCCTGTATTATCTTTTTCGTCATCTGATTTATAAGTCCAGCCGCCTGTGTCTAAATTTTTATCTGAATTCCCTTCTATTATAGCAATAGCATTTGATTTCTTATGATCCGACAGACGAACAAACGGGATTTTATTGATATATTTTTGAGAAACTGAAATCTCTTGAACTATATTCGCGCTCGGATAAGAGCCGCCGTTATCGCTATAATACAGAGCGACGGCGCTTCTTAAAGCAATTAGATTTTTTTTTGCCGCTTTTTCGTTAGCGGCATTTAAAACTCCGCTTAGATTGGAAACAACAAAGACGGCGGCTATTATAATGACGATAAACGCAATAGCAATTTCAATACGATTAAATCCAAATATTTTCATATTTACCTCTTTTGAATAAAACCTGATTTTATACAACATTTCTCCGTCCGCCGCCTGCATGTTTGACTCGCAATTTTTGTCTTTGCCTCAAAAACGCTTCGCAGAGGGATTGCGGGTCAAGCCCGTAATTAACGGATTAAAAGCATTTGATGAATTAATCAGCGTTTCCTTAATGTTTTTAATTTTTTTTCAACGCAAGGCGGAACGAATTTTTCAGTTTTACCGCCTAATAGAGCGATTTCTTTTACCATGCTTGACGATAGGAAAGTATAGTCTAAATCAGGCATAAGAAAAATTGTGTTTATTTTTGCGTTTAAATTTTTATTCATCAAAGCCATTTGAAATTCATATTCAAAATCTGAAACCGCTCTCAAACCTCTTATCAAAATAAAAGAATTGATTTTTGCAAGATAATCCGCCACAAGTCCGTCAAAAACGGCGGCTTTGACATTTTTTATATCTTTAACCGCCTCTTTTATCATAGACAATCTATCTTGAAGGCTAAAACAGTGATTTTTATTGAGATTATTAGCGGCGGCTATAATAATTTCAGGAAACATCGCGCTTGCTTTCTTTATAATATCTAAATGTCCATTTGTAAGAGGATCAAAACTCCCGGGATAAACCGCGATGATTTTATTTCTTTTTGGCATTTTTAATTACCTTCTTTGTTTTTTTAACCGCTTTTTTAACTTTTTTGACGGCGCGCTTTACGACGCTCACCGCCCCGACTCTCCTATCTAATGGGCGAGGGCGCTTCTTTTTTGCGGGCTTTATCTTTTTTGTTGGAGTTTTTTTAACAAGATTTTTGATTTTCTTAACGGCGCGCTTTGCGACGCCTCTTACCTTAACCTTCTCGCCCAAAGAGCGAAGGGATAATGATTTTTTGGGTTTTGCGGCAAAGATTTTCTGCTCTTGCGCAAGTATGGGCTTGAATTCTTCAAACTGGATTTGTTTGGCATTTTTCCAGAAATCTTCTAATTTGTAGGCTTGCCGGGATTGCTCGGTCATTATGTGAATTATTATTCCGCCGTAATCTATTACGCGCCAATTTTGAGACGAACGATCTTCTCTTCTGACAAGTTGGAGACCTTCCTCTTTAAACTTGTCTTCTATGCCGCCGCATACGGCATTTATTTGCGCGGCAGAATTGGCTGTCGCTATGACAAAAAAATTCGTCATCTCGGTCAATAGCCGGACATCTAAAATAGATACGGCTTGCGCTTTTTTATCCATAGCGATTTTAGCCGCTTTCTTTGCAAATACTTCAAAATCAATGTTTTCCATTTTCTGCTCCTTGGGATTGCGGGTCAAGCCCGATAGCGGCTATTTTTTATTTTTGTTCATAATCCTTGCCTATGATTATTGCGGCATTATAATAAGTTTGAGAATTATAAGAAACTATGATTTGTCCGCATTTTAAAACTTCTTTTAACGCAAGAGCAAAAGCAAAATTTCCTTTATACGCTTTGATTATTGTTTCAGCATAATCCGAAGAAGAAGTAGCCCAATCCAAAACATCAAACCCATTATCTCTTAAAAATAAAGCCGCATTATAAGCGGCTTTTTGCTTTTGAGAAGCATTTTCTATATATATGAAACCATCTTTATCTTTAAGTTTAAAATCTGTGGGCGCAAAAAATACATCTTGAATAAATTTGGCGATATCTTGTTTTGGCGGCTCCAATCTATTAGACATTTGTTTGAGCGGCATAATGAAAAATATTGTAGATATGTCTTCTAATTTAAAGCGAATAATTAAATTGATAAAAGAAAAACGGGATATATTTGTGTCAAAAGAACTATAAGCGCTAAATATCTTGCTTATTGAATTTAGACTTTTGTTTTTCAGATTATTTAGGATATTTTGGGAAAGTTTTAATTGATTTATATTTTCTTCCATAGCGCTTGCAAAAGTTCCGCTTGATAAAAGATTTTTAAAATTTTTATTATTTGCAAGCATTTTAGAAATTGTCTCATAATCCGCGTGGAAATAATAATCCGCTTTTATTTTGCCGTCGAAAACATCGTCTAAATCTTCATAATAGGTTTTAAAGGCATTCTCTTTGCTTTTTTTCATAGAAACAAAGAAAGCCTCTTTAAAAGAGCGCGCCTTAACTTTTTTCTTTAAAACGACCGCATCCGTATTTATAGATAAAATTTTTAATATATTAGTCTGCCTTTCATAATAAACTATAAAAGCGTCAAGTTTATTTGGAAAAACCGTTTTATTGCCGTATATTAAAATTGAAAATACTATCGGTTTTTTCGACAATAAATCCTTTGCAAGATTGTTCGCCGCAAGAGCGTATATAAAGACTATTGATAAAAGAACAAATGCGGATATGACGGCAATATTGAGCGTTTTAAGTTTAAGAGATTTAATTATTGTTTTTATTTTCATTTTTAACATAATAATTCCACACTGCCGCAGATATAGGACAAATCCATTTATTATTATCAAGACAATACTGCATTTTATTTTTCATAACCGCAATAAAAGCCTTTTGCAAATCTGATTTTACCGTTTTTTTGATTATTTTAGCATTAGAACATTTTCTGTCCGCTGAAATAGAATCCGCTATAAAAACAATTTTTTCAAGCAAAGACATATTAAATCGTCCCAAAGTATGATTGGCTATAGCGTTTAATATATCTTTATCCTTAATTTTAAAAATTTCTCGCGCTATAACCGACGCCGAAAAACCATGAATCAACTGAGGAGCGTTTTTTGCAATCTCGTCAAAACCTTCAAATTTTTTTCTATTCTTAAAAAATTCAATCTGCTCTTTATCAGTCATATATTTTGCGCAATCGTGCAAAAGAGCCGCTATTTGCGCTTTTGAAATATCTATTTTGCAAATTCCTGCAAGTTCCATAGCGGTTTTTGAAACATTTATACTATGAATAAATCTATCTTTTTTTAAATGCTCTAAAAGATAATCATATATATTGTCAAACAATTTACGATCGTCATTGCAGGTTTGACGCGATGGAGAGACCGCAGAATATAATTTATGCTCCTTTATATAAGCATAGACTTTGCTATCAAGAAAATCCGCCGCCGCTTCATTGCCGCATTCAAGCATAGCCCTTATCTGCGTTGACGACATATTATGAACTCGTTTTTTGGAAAAAAGACATCTGTCTAAATATCTTGTATTTGCGTCTATTTTAACTCCGACTCTGTTTACCGCTATAAATCTATACTTTGAAGCAAGAATATCTATATTTTTCCAAGACGAAAGCCCCGCAAGAGAATCGCCGCCTATCAAAAGAAGAATCTCGTCAGCGGGATAAAGACTTTGAAAATAATCAGCCGTTTGATAAGAATATACGATTGTTTTTTTTTCAATTTCATAAAGACTGATTGACATTTTGGCAAGACTGCCTACGGCGAGTTTTAGCATAGATAATCTTTCTTTGGCGCAAGCAAATTGTTCTTTTTTGTGAGGAGGCTTATATGCGGGTATAAAGATAATTTCTTTCAAATCAAAATCATTCAAAGCAAGTTGCGCCATTTCTATATGGGCTTTGTGAATAGGGTCAAAAGAACCGCCGAATATCGCAATTTTTCCCATCAAAATTTACCTATATTGTTATTTTCTATCCACCCATCTATTACAATATCATTGTCTTTAAAACTGATTCTGCTCCAATCGTCAACAGAAGATAAGACGCTGACAATTTTGGCGCTGGGTATATTAAAAAGAACCGCATTGTCTTTTTTGGGTCCGCTCTTTAAAACTGAAGCGCTCAAAACAACCGCCCTGTCTTTTAAAACTACGAAAGCCTTCAAAGCCGCAAGAGAACAAAATAATATGGATAGTATTATAAAAAGAGAAAGCGCCTGTTTTATAAACCGTCGTCTAAAAAACAAAAACGCCGTCAGCGATAGTATTAGCAAAATAACAGATGCCGACGCTATTATTGTGATTTCATTTAAGGAAAATAGAGCCGTCGCGCTTTCTATTAAACCGTCGTCTGCCGTTTGCCCCGTCATAGCGAGAAGATATCGTCTATTATTTCTTATATCTTTGTCTCGCGGAGATAATTTATAGGCTTTCTCTATATTTAACACGGCAAAGCCTATATCTCCTTTCCTATAATAAGCGTTTGAGAGATTATAATAGAAATACGGATTATTGATTTTTTCAACTTGTATGAGCGTTTCATAAATCTCAATAGTCTTATTATAGTCTCCGTTTTTAAAAGCGCTCTCGGCATTAGATATTTGATTGAAAATTGCGCTGTCGTCTGCAAAAGAATATAGAACAAAAATCAATGAGACGGACAAAAAGCATAAAAATTTCTTCATTGTTTCAACTCCGATATTATCTCTTTGACTCCGTTTAACATTTCTTTTAACGATTTTTCATCCGCTCTGACAGCGGCGAATTTGTATAGGTTGAGTTTATCCAATACTTTCTTAACTTTTTCTACGATAGATTGAGGGATTTCTTTTGAATTTAGAAAATCTAAAATTTGAGAATTTTGCAAATTCTGCGTCTTTAACCCGCTCGCGGCGCAGACGGCTTCTATCAAAGCATTATAAATCAAATCGTATAATCCTCCTATATTTCCATGCTCAATCTCATATTCAGCCCGTTCTATAAATCTCCACGCTTGATTGAATTTTGCCCCTTTTGATTTGAAAGAAATAGATTGCAGCTTCTTTGTTAAATTTTTAAACATAAACGCTCCTATCAATAGTAAAATAAACGGAATAAAAATAATAAAGAATTTTTTATTCTCTATATAATTTCCCGCATAAGTCTTTATATCCGAGATTTGCTTATTGTAATTTATATCTTTGCCTATGGCGCCGCTTTGTCCGCTTTTATAAACATCTTCTTCTTGCACCGGCTCGCCGCTTGCAATAAATTTTATCGTCTGGGTGCGGACTGTCTCGTATTTTTTTGTTTTTGGATTAAAAAAAGATAGTTCTATTTGCGGTATTGTTTTTTCTCCAGGAGTTAATGGTATGAGGATTGTGGAGAATACTTTACTGTCAGCCGTCGCTTTAGAAACGATTGTATCGTATTTTCTTAAAGAATTTTCTACTGCAAAATCAAGTTTTACAACGCTTTTCATATTGGCGTCGCCTGAGACTTCCACAGTCAAAGTAACCGGGTCATTTGTATTAACTTGCGTTTTATCTACAAAAGCCTTTATTTTGAATTCTCCAACCGCGCCGAAGAAATTATTAGGTCTGCCTTCTTGAGGCAAAGGCAGAACTTTGATTTTTAAATTTTTTGTCTCCAAATCTTTTACTTGAGTTTGTCCTGCATTTGCAAAAAATTGCGCTATAAATTTATCAACATTATCAGGCATAGAAAAATCTCTGACGGCGACTCTCAAACGAGACGGAGAGATATTCTTGTCTCCTGTGGAAATAGGATATAGCACGGTTTCCAATTCGCTTACATTATATCTAACGCCGTCTATAACTGTCTGTCTGTTTTTAGGTTGAGAGCCGTCGTTCCAAAATCCTCCAAAATCAGGCGGATAATATTCGGGATTTGACGCCAAATCCATATTGGTATAAAAACTGAATCTATACACAACTTTTTCATTTTCATAGACTGTTTTCTTATTTATTGAAGACTCTACAAAAATTTTGCCGCCGTTTTGGCTTTGAGCCGCTCTTTGAGGCTGCTGATTTTGATTTGAACTTTGCGGCGCAGTCTGCCTTTGAACGCTTTGAGCGGCTGTGACTTCCACAGTGATAGGTTCAGTCGTATAAGTTTGATTTTTATATTTTATACTCGCCGGCGCTATTGTCCATTTGCCTATAGCCTTTGGAACAATGGTATAGTTGAAAACCACGCTGCCGCTGACTTTGCCGTTGATTACGGACATGCTTTGCGACCTGCCGGTGCCGTAAACATTGAAATCAGAAAGTTTAATTTGCGGTTCTGGAAAATTGGATATATTGCCGCTGATTGTGACAGAATAAATCAAACTGTCGTTTAAAGGCAGAGAGGTTTTATTGACTGACGCGCTTATTGTAATATCATCGGCAAATAACAAAGCCGCCGACAATAAAAATGCCGATAAAAAAAATATTGCTTTTTTTATAGTCTTTCCCTTAATCATAATATCACCAATCCTTTTGAACGCCGTTTGTAATAGGCGTTTTTATCTTTCTTCTTAATTTGTCTGAATTCTTATCCGTTTGATTGTAATAGTCCAATAAAACCGCCGCAGGAGACGCTTCTTTGTTATTATTGTCTTGCCCTTGATTTAATTGAACGGGCATTGCCGCGCCTTCAGATTGTTCTTGTTGTTTGGTGTTCTTATTTTTTTCTTGCTCTATTTTATCATTAAGAGCCGCTTTTTGCTTATCAAGTTCTTGTTTTTCCTTTTTCAAGTCTTTGAGGTCTTGTTCCGCTTTTTTCTGAGCGTCTTGTTCTTGCTTGCTTTGCTGATTTTTATTTTGAGCATTTGCATCTTTTAGTTTTTGTTCGGCGTCTTTTTGTTTTTGAGCGTTTTCTTGCTGTTTCTTTGCATTTTCGTCCATCTGATTTTTCAAATCCTGTTGTTGTTTGCGCTCTTTGTCTTTTTCTGGATTTGATTGTTGATTGTTTTGCTGATTTTGTTGATTGTTCTGTCCTTGCTGATTATTTTGATTTTGTTGGTCTTGTTTATTATCCCCCTGCTGATTTTGTTTGTTCTGTTGATTATCTTGTTGATTTTGTTGATTTTTGTCTTGCTGATTCTGCTTATCCGTCTGATTTTGTTGATTGTTTTGTTGATTGCGCTGTTGCTCCAATTGTCTCAAAGCGTTTTCCAAATTATATTTAGCGTCATTATCATTAGGATTGATTTTAAGCGCTTTTTTATAGAAATCTATCGCTCCCTCAAAATTGTTTTTTTTGTATTCAATATTGCCAAGGGCGTATAAAGCCTTAAATTTATCCGCACGGCTCGCTTGAGTTGAAGAAACAACGAAAGAGTAATCGTCTGCCGCAGCGTCAATTTGAGAATTTTTGTATTGAGAGCCCGCTAAATTATTTAATATCGAGATATTGCCGGGCTGCTTAAAAGACTCTTCGGCAAAAACTTGAGCGGCTTGACCAAAATCGCCTTTATTATACAGATTGACGGCTTTATTGTTTTTTGCCGTATTGCGTCTTGAAAATATTATAATAAAAATCAAAAGAGCAAGCAGCGCCGCTAAAAACAAAATTTTAAATTTTAGGCTTTTCATATTTTTGCCTCGCTTGTAATAGGTATTAAAAACTCGGCAAATAAAGCAAGCAGCGCCAAAAATAAAAAAATCTGAAATCTTTCGGCTTTATTAGTTCTTTGCGCGGATTCGCTTTTATCTTTTTCTATATTTCTAATAGATTTAATCAAAGATGAAAACAAATCTCTTTGAGAAGCGTCAAAATATTCTCCATTGGTTTTTTGAGCGACTGTCTTTAAAAGTTGAGGATTTAATCTGCTCATAACTACATTTCCGACCTCGTCTCTTATATAATCTGAAACCGCGCTGTCTCCCATAGGGATGGGAGAGCCGCTTTGCGAACCTATGCCGACAGTCAAAATTCTTAAAGATATATCATTCGCTTCTTTTAAAGCGGCGTCTATTTTTGAGTCGTGATCTTCTCCGTCGCTTATTAAAAGCAAAACTTTATTATTTGACGGATTTGCGCCCACCGCTTTTACCGCAAGCATAATAGCCGCGCTTATCTGAGTGCCGCCCACCGGCAAAACGCCCGTTTGAATATCTCCAAGGAATATCTTTAAAGCCTCAAAATCATAAGTCATCGGGCATTGCCACATTGCCGTCCCGCTAAAAACTATCACGCCTATTTTGTCGCCGGCATTTTCTTCTATAACTCTAAACAAAATCTGTTTAGCCTTTTCAAGTCTGCTCGGTTCTATATCGCGCGACAACATACTTCTTGAAATGTCCAATGCCACCACGATTTCCGACGATTCCCTTATTACTTCCTGAGTATTCTCGCCAAATTGAGGTCTTGCAAGAGCAAGGATTAAAAAGAAAAACGCCGCAATCCATAGAGCGTATTTAATTTTATAAGCGTTCAAATTGACATTGCTCAAACTTGAAAGATTTGTTGACGAAAAGAATGCCGATAAAGCGCTTTTTCTTTTCTTATAAGAAATGGCAAAGAAAAGCGCTAATAGCGGCAAAATCAATAAAAATACTAAATAAATTTTATCTGCAAACATTTTTCCCTCTACGGCAGTTTTCTTAAAATTGTATTTTCCAAAATGACGCTCAATAATAAAAGAAGAAAAGCAAAAACGACAAAAATTTTATATCTTTCATTATAATTGGTGAATTGAACGGCTTTTATATCGTCTTTTTCAAGATTGTCTATTTGTTTCATTATATTTTCAAAAGATTTAGCGTCTAAAGCCCTAAAATATGAGCCGCCTGTATTTTCTGATATTTGCTTTAATACTGCCTCATTTATTTTGTTTTCAGTGTCTCTTACTTCTCTTCGTCCAAAGAATGGATGGTCGACTATATATATGCCGCCTTCAAGGCTTCCTACTCCGACAGTATAGATTTTTATATCGTATTGAGAGGCGATTTCCGACGCTGTAATCGGGTCTATCTCGCCCATATTATTATTGCCGTCTGTGGCAAGAATGATAATTTTGCTTTTTGCTTTGCCGTCTTTTAATCTGTTGACGCTTGTCATTATTGCAGAGCCTATAGCGGTGCCGTCAAGACCAGTATCGCCTATTTCTACGCTTTTTATAAACTCAACAAGAGACTCTTTGTCTGTTGTAAGCGGACTTTGCGTAAAAGCAAGTCCGCTGAAATTTACAAGACCTATTCTGTCAAACTTTCTCATTTTTACAAATTCTTCTATCACTTTTTTAGCAGTCTGCATTCTATCAAGGGGTTTAAAATCTATGGAACGCATACTTGAAGAAGTGTCTAATGCAATCATTATGTCTATCCCTTGGTCGCTTGAATTTTCAAAAGTTTTCCCCTCTTGAGGTCTTGCAAGAGCGATAATCAATAAAAGTAAAGCAAAAAATTTTGCAAGTTTTAAAATTTTTAAAAATAAAACCTTATTGCCTTTATATTTTTGTTTAATGAGATTTATACGGGAAAATCTCAAAGAAGGATTATAAACTCTTTTTCTAAACGAATTGATATACCAATATATAAAAGCCGCAAAAGGTATAAAAAATAATAAAAAAATTGGATTTGCAAATCTCATAATTTCTCCAATAATTCTTTTGTGTAATTAAAACTATTTTCATTTTCTTTATCGGACGGCTTAAAGGCGGCATATTGGGCTAATGTAAAAATTTTTAAATAATTTCTAAATTCATTGATGTCTATAGTATCAGGCATGGTCTTTTTGACCGCCTCAAAAAATTCTGAATTTGTCATCTCCATAGCGTCAAAATTGTATTCTTGGGATATATAGTTTCTTAAAATCTCAGACATTCTGTAATAGAAAATTCTCGGCTCATCTTTTTTGACAGGACTATAATACAATTCCGATAAAGCGTTTAAGGACAATTCTTTTAAAGATAATACCGGTTCTTTTGATTTCTTATAAAGGATTACTATTTCTTTACATAATGGAATACCTATTAAAACAATGCCCGCAATAATAACCAAAATAAGCAAAAGCCAGATTTTTTTTATCGGTAATTTTTCGAGGGGTTTTATGTCTTTTATTTCCGCATTTGCATTTTGTCCTACAATGCTTTTGATTTCAAATTGAGATTGAGGCGTAAAGAATATATTATTTGTTCCGTCTGGATTTATATAAAAAACCGCCGCAGGCTCTATTTGTAAAATCCCCGTTTTAAAAGCGCCGGCTTTAAAATCTATTTCATAGATATTTGGATTTGACGATATATGCTTGATGTCCGAACTCAAAATATCAAAATTATCAAAACGGATAGTTTGATTTGCGCTTATAGAAGCATTTTGAGGCAGTTCAGCCTTAATCTTTATATTGATAATATCGCCGACAAAAGCGGATTCTTTATCAAAAGATATATTGACTATTTCTTGAGCGGATAAAACGAGAGGAGCATAAAGGAGAAAAGCAGCCGATATTACGGCTATTTTTTTTAATTTCATTAACGACCTCTCCGCATTTCTCTTTCTTTAAAAAACTTAATCAAAGGTTGAACATAAGACTGTCTTGTATTCAAATTCATATAATCGGCTTTAATTCTTTTAAAAGTTCTTTCCGTATTCTCGTCAAATTCTGCGCTTTCTTTTTTAAAATCAGCCGCCGCATGAGCGCTGTCTATTAAAATCAATTCATCGCTTTCAGGGTCTAACATTTCTATAAGACCTACCGAAGGAATTTCTTTTTCTCTATCATCGTCAATTTTAATGCAGACTAAATCGTGTTTTCTTGCGGTAATAGCCAAATCTTTTTCATATCCGCCGTCTTGAAAATCCGATATGAGAAAAATCACCGCTCTTCTACGCCAAATTTCATTTAACGCTTTTAATGCTGTGGAAATTGAGGTTTTTGTGCCTGTGGGATTTGCGGACAGGATTTCATTTATGATTCTTAATATATTGTTTTTGCCTTTTTTGGGCGGGATAATCTTTTCAACTCTATCCGTAAAAGACAACATTCCCGCTCTATCATTATTTTTTAAAGCGGAAAAAGCCAAAATAGCGGCTACTTCGGCTGAAATTTCAGATTTGAGCCTGTCTGAACTTCCGAAATATTGAGATGATGAAATATCTATAAGAAAAATTACGGTGAGTTCTCTTTCTTCTGAAAAGAGTTTTATATAAGGTTTGCCGTATCTTGCGCTTACATTGCGGTCTATATTTCTAAAATCATCGCCGATTTGATATTCTCTAACTTCGGCGAACTCTATGCCCTGACCTCTAAACACGCTTTGATATTGACCCGCAAAAACCTCATTGACCAACTTATTAGACCTAATTTCCAATCTCTTTATTTGTTTTTTTAGAATTTCTTTGTTAATTGCTTCTTGCATTATATATTCGTCCTTTTACGGAACTTCTACTCCGCCGAAAATTTTATCTATTATATCGTCGGAAGTAATAGAATCCGCCTCCGCTTCGTAAGTAATCAAAATCCTATGGCGCAAAACATCATGCGCTATGGTTTTTATATCTTCTGGGATTACATAACCTCTGCCCTGCAAAAAAGCATAAGCCTTTGCCGCAAGGGTGAGATTGATTGTAGCTCTAGGCGAGCCTCCGAAAGCGATTAAACTTTTTAAATTTTTAAGTCCGTATTCTTGAGGATTTCTTGTGGCAAAAACAATATCAACTATATAATTTTTGACTTTATCGTCAACATAAACCTGCTGTATTAAGGCTTTCGCTTTTTCTATTTCGTTCAAACTTACAACCGATTTTATTTCGGGCGAGCCTTGCGTCATTTTTTCAAGTATGATTTTCTCATCGGTTTTATCGGGATATCCGACTTTGAGTTTTAACATAAACCTATCAACTTGCGCTTCCGGCAAAGGATAAGTTCCCTCTTGCTCAATTGGATTTTGAGTCGCCATCACCAAAAAAGGTTTAGGCAAATCATAAGTCGTATCGCCTATGGTCGCATGTTTTTCCTGCATAGATTCAAGTAAAGCGCTTTGCACTTTCGCGGGAGCGCGGTTGATTTCATCGGCAAGAATTATGTTTGCAAAAATTGGACCCTTTCTAACTTTGAAATCGCCGTCTTTGGGATTATACATAAGGGTTCCTACAATATCTGCCGGCAATAAGTCCGGCGTGAACTGTATTCTCTTGTATTGCGCCTTGATTGCCGAAGACAAACTTTTTACGGCAAGAGTTTTCGCTAATCCCGGAAGACCTTCAAGCAGAATATGTCCGTCTGATAATAATCCTATGAGCATTCTCTCTAAAACATATTTCTGACCCACTAAAACATTTGAAATCTCAGCGAGAAGTTTTGAGATAAAAATACTTTCTTTTTTAATTTTTTCGTTTAATACATTGATGTCTGTAAAATCCGCCATTTCAATCCTCCGATTAGTTAAAGAAACGCCGACTATTCTTAATCCGCCGCCTACGGTATTCCTATGGTCTTGAACCGCAATCTCTGCCGCCGTCTCAAAACGCTTCGCAGGGAAATTTCGGGTCAAGCCCGCAAGCAGCGAGTTAATCAGCGTCTCTTTATATTTATTTTATTGTTGCTTTTATCAAATTAAGCATTCCGCCCGCAAAGATTATTTCTTTTTGTCTTTGCGTAAGTTCATATTTAACTTTTATTTCTTTGTCTCCAATTTTTGCAATAATGCTCTCATTATCTTTGATTCTTTGTTTTATGTCTTCAAAAACCATTGTTTCGCCGGCATTGAGCAAATCATAATCATAAGCATTTTCAAAAGTAAGAGGAACTATGCCGAAATTTATTAGATTGGCAAGATGTATTCTGGCAAAAGACTTAACCAAAATTATTTTCACTCCCAAAAATCTTGGAGCAAGAGCGGCGTGCTCCCTTGAAGAGCCTTGCCCGTAATTTTCCCCTCCGATTATTATTGAATCCTCAAAAGATTTAGCCCTCTGATAAAAATCAGCATCCATAGCGGAAAATGTAAATTGCGAGATTTTTTCTAAATTGGAACGATAAGGCAGAACTTTTGCGCCGGCGGGCATAATATCGTCAGTACTTATATTGTCGCCCGTTTTAATGACAATAGAACATTTGAGAGCGTCGGCAAAAGGAGCAAATTCAGGAAGAGATTTTATATTTGGACCTTTTATAATTTCTGTTTTAGCAAGTTTTGCGGACGGTTTTTGAAATTGAGCATCGTCTATAATATATTTATTTGGAATTTTGATATTGGGTTTTTTTGTAAAAATTTTAGACGGGTCTATAATTTTTCCAACCAAAGCCGCGGCTGCCGCCGTAACGGGGGACGCAAGATAGACAAAAGCGTCTTTTGTCCCGCTTCTACCTTTGAAATTTCTATTGAATGTTCTAATAGATACTCCTTCGCTTTTTGGAGACTGCCCCATACCTATACAAGGTCCGCAAGCAGATTCCAAAATTCTCGCTCCGCTGTCTATTATATTAGCCAATGCTCCGTCTTTGGCAAGCATAGAAAGAACTTGTCTTGAACCCGGCGAAACAACGAGGCTCACATCTTTATTTATCTTGCGCCCTTTTAATAATGCGCTCAAAAGAAGCATATCGTTAAGAGATGAATTTGTGCAAGAGCCTATGCAAACTTGATTGACCTTAATATCCTTTAATTCTTTTACTTTTTTAACATTGTCGGGAGAATGAGGACAGGCTATAAGCGGTTCAAGAGCGCTCAGATCTATTTCCAATTCTTCATCATAAGAGGAATCTTTGTCCGCAGAAATTTCTTTCCAAGCGGAAGGTCTATCTTGCTTCTTTAAGAATTCTTTCGTAATTAAATCTGACGGAAAAATACTTGTTGCGGCTCCAAGTTCAGCCCCCATATTTGTTATTGTCGCTCTTTCCGGCACAGTCAAAAACTTAACGCCTTCTCCTGCAAATTCAAAAATTTTATTGCGCCCGCCTTTAACCGTCAAAAGCCTCAACAATTCTAAAATAATATCTTTTGCGCCCGCCCACCCTTTCAACTTTCCTTTTAAATTTACTTTGACTATATTAGGCATTATCAAATAAAAAGGCTGCCCCGCCATAACTGCGGCGACATCTAAACCGCCCGCGCCGAAAGCAAGCATACCAAGACCGCCGGCGGTAGGAGTATGGGAATCTGCGCCTATTAAAGTTTGTCCGCAAACTCCGAATCTTTCTAAATGAACTTGATGGCAAATACCGTTTCCCGCCGGCGAAAAAACTATGCCGTATTTTGCCGCTATAGTTTGCAAAAACTTATGGTCGTCGGCATTTTCAAAGCCTGATTGCAAAGTATTGTGGTCAACATAACTGACCGACAATTTGGTTTTAACTTTACGAACGCCCATAGCCTCAAATTGCAAATAAGCCATTGTGCCGGTTGCATCTTGCGTTAAAGTTTGGTCTATTTTTAATGAGATTTCTTCGCCCGCTTTCATCTGTCCGCTAAGCAAATGTTTTGAAATAATTTTTTGAGTTATATTCATTTTTTCTCCTAATTTAGATAAGTCTTTCTAAATTCCAATTCGTCTTTATTTGATTTTTTGTCAATAGTTACTCTATCATTCTCTTTGAGTTTCCCAGCAAGAATTTCTGAAGAGAGCGGATTTAAAATTTCAGTTTGTATAGCTCTCTTTAAAGGGCTTGCCCCAAAAGCCTCGTCGTAACCTTTGTTTGCGATAAAATCTTTTGCTTTCTCGGTAAGTTCAACAAAAATTTTTCTAGCGGCAAGATTATCTTCAAAAGATTTGAGTTGAATATCTATGATTTTGTTGATTTGAGATTTATCAAGTTTTTTAAATATGATAGTTTCGTCTATTCTGTTTAAGAATTCCGGACTAAAATGACCGCGTAATTCATTTATGACTTGAACTTTCATATCGTCGTAATTTTCATATCCTTGTATGAATTGAGAACCTATATTTGAAGTCATTATAATCACGGAATTTTTAAAATCCACCGTTCGTCCATGTCCATCGGTAAGCCGTCCATCGTCAAAAATCTGAAGCATAATATTGAAAATCTCTTTACTTGCTTTTTCTATCTCGTCAAAAAGAACGACGCTATACGGTCTTCTACGCACAGACTCGGTCAATTGCCCGCCTTCTTCAAAACCGACATACCCGGGAGGGGCGCCTATCAAACGAGACACAGAGTGTTTTTCCATATACTCAGACATATCTATGCGGACTATATTTTTTTCATCATTAAACAAAATTTCCGCCAATGCTTTGGCGAGTTCTGTTTTTCCTACGCCTGTAGGTCCTAAAAATAAAAATGTTCCTATCGGCTTATTAGGATCTGAAAGTCCAGAACGACTGCGGCGCACTGCGTTTGCTATTGCGCTTACCGCTTCATCTTGTCCCACCACTCGTTTATGCAATTTATCTTCCAATTGCAAAAGTTTTTGCATTTCCCCTTCAAGCATACGAGCGACCGGTATTCCCGTCCATTTACTCACAACTTCAGATACATCTTCCTCGTCAACTTCCTCTTTTAACATTTTATTTTCTTTTTGCAATGAGATTAACTTTTTATTCTCGTCGTCAAGTTGTTTTTGAGTTTGAGGAATTTTGCCGTATCTTATTTCGGCAACGGCGTTCAAATCGCCGCTTCTTTCAAGTTTTTGCTCTTCTATTTTCGTCTGTTCAAGGCTCGCCTTAAGTTTTCTTATATTAGAAATAGCCTCCTTTTCTTTTTCCCATTGAACTTTCATATTGGCAGATTCGCTTTTTAATTTCTCAATCTCTTTTTCCATATTGACAAGCCTTTCTTTTGAAGCGGAATCAGTTTCTTTTTTTACAGCCTGTTTTTCTATTTCCAATTGCCTCAAACGGCGTTCAACGGCGTCAAGTTCGCTGGGCATAGAATCTATTTCTATTCTCAACCTGCTCGCCGATTCATCTATTAAATCTATTGCCTTATCCGGCAAAAATCTATCTGTGATATATCTTGAACTTAAAGTTGCGGCGGCTACCAAAGCGGAATCTTTTATTTTTACGCCATGGTGGACTTCATACTTTTCTTTTATCCCTCTCAAAATAGCAATAGTATCCTCAACAGAAGGCTCGCCGGCATAAACTGGCTGAAAACGGCGCTCTAAAGCCGCGTCTTTCTCTATATGTTTTCTATATTCGTCAAGAGTAGTCGCGCCCACAAGTTTCAACTCTCCTCTTGCAAGCATAGGCTTTAACATATTAGCGGCGTCAACAGCGCCTTCGGCGGCGCCGGCGCCTACTACCGTATGAAGTTCGTCTATAAAAAGTATGATTCTGCCGTTTGCGCCCTGTATTTCTTTTAAAACAGCTTTGAGCCTGTCTTCAAATTCTCCTCTATATTTTGCGCCGGCAATCAAAGCGCCTAAATCCAAAGCAATTACAACTTTATCTTTAAGAGTTTCTGGAACATCGCCGAAAATTATTCTTTGAGCAAGACCTTCTACTATGGCGGTTTTACCCACGCCGGGTTCTCCGATGATTACGGGATTGTTTTTCGTTCTGCGCGATAATACTTGAACGCAGCGGCGGATTTCCTCATCCCTTCCTATTACAGGGTCAAGTTTTCCTCTTTTTGCAAGTTCTGTTAAATCTCTGCCGTATTTTTCAAGAGCCTGATATTTTGCCTCAGGATTTTGGTCTGTCACTCTTTGGTCGCCGCGAATGCTTACGAGAAACTTTAATATATTATCTTTGTTTAAACCGTATTTTTTAAGAATGGAAGAAGCGGGACAGGCGGTTTCTTCCGATATTGACATAAATATATGCTCGGTGGAAGTGAAGTCGTCCCTTAATTCTTTTGCAATTTTTTCAGAATTGTTTAAAATTTTATTTAGCGTTTGCGATATATAGAGATTCCCGCCTGAAACTTTTGGCTTTTTTTCTATCTCTAAAAGCAAATCTTTGATTATATTTTCTAACATCAGATTTTCTTGACCCGCTGCGGCGCTTTTCTTTATAATGGCGCTTATTACGCCTTCTTCTTGTTTGACTAATGAATACAAAAGATGCTCCGAAGACAATTCTTGGTTTCCGTATTCATTTGCTATATTTTGCGCATCGGCGAGCGCTTCCTGCGATTTCACCGTCCATTTTGATAAATTCATTTCTCCTCCTTATGCTTAAGGACTGCATTCAATTTATCTTCAAGTTTTTTCTGCTCATCTAATACATATTTCATGGCGTTTGCAATAGGGTCGGGCAATTTAGAATGTTCCAATTTTTCAATTTCGCTTGTATTATATCCTATGCTTATCCTTGCAGGCACTCCGACGGCTGTGGCATTATTTGGGACATCTTGAGTAACAACAGAAGCCGCCCCCACTCTAACATTATTTCCTATTTTAATCGCGCCCAAAACAACGGCATTGGAGCCTAAAATAACATTATTTCCTATTGTCGGATGTCTTTTCACTTTTTCAACAGAAGTTCCGCCGAGCAAAACCCCTTTATAAATTAAAACATCATCTCCAATTTCAGCGGTCTCGCCTATCACTATCCCCATACCATGGTCTATAAAAACCCTGCGTCCAAGTTTTGCGCCGGGATGTATTTCTACGCCTGTAAGAAATCTGCTTATATGAGAAATGAACCGCGCTATAAAATAAAATTTTAAATTCCACAAATAATGTGAAAATCTATGAAATATGATTGCGTGCAGACCCGGATAACAAAGAAGAATTTCAAGATATGAGCGGGCTGCGGGATCTTTTTTAAATATCGCGCTTATGTCTTCTCTTAAATACGCAAACATGAATTCTCCTCTTAAAGTATTATAAATAGTCTATAAAACAAAAAGCCTCGGACAGATGAAACAAGTCCGAGACTTTTCATATTTGTTATCAAACGACTTATTTCTTTTTACTTTTCTTTGCAACTTTTTTTGCCGTCTTCTTTACGGTTTTTTTTGCTTTCTTAACGGCTTTCTTTGCTTTCTTTGCTTTCTTTTTTCCGCCTCTGCTCATCTTTGACCTTGCGACATCTCCGTTTTTATCAATAAAATACAAATACCCGTCTTCTCTCTTGACGCCTGCTTTTGCAATTTCTTGGGGCTTACCGCCTTTCTTTCCCGCTCTTGCCATTAACGCTCTTGAAACATTGCCATTCTTGTCCAAAAAATACAAATAACCTTTTTCTTTCTCTACTCCAACTTTCTGAACTTTCTCTGCCATTTTTTAATTCCTCCTATTTTTTATTTATTATCATCGGCGAATCGCCGACTTCCGATAGCGATAGTATAATTTTCTCCGTCGTTTGTCAAATTTTCCTCGTCTGAAAAAACATCAAAATCAAAGGTAATTTGCATCAATACTTTTTCTAAAAAGATTTTTTCATTTCTTGATTAACTCATTGAATGACATTAATCTGCCGCTTGTATGCTTTGGTTTTGTCTTTGCGGGTTTGTTTGACTAACAATTTCCGTCGTTTGCCTCAAAACGCTTTGCGCGAGGATTGCGAGTCAATCTCACAGACATCATAGTTTAGTTAATCAGCGTTTCCTTAATACAATATCACTCCTAACAATACGGCAAAAATTAATATGTAACTAAATATTGTGAACAAGAACCAGCATAATTTCCAAAAGAGTTTTATTCGTTGTTTCTTCAATATCTTAGATATGGCGAGATATATTGATATAACGATTGAACAAATCAACAAAGCGCATATAAAAGAAACTGCATTTATACTGGAAAAAATTATAAGGGAACCTAATAAATATCCTTTTATGAAATCGTTAAGAACAAGATATGTTTGCACTAATCCATATAAGATGGAACTCATTACATATAAAATGATGAAAAACAGCCATTTGCAATTATAAAACATTATTTGCCCAATTCCATTCCTAATTCTCTAAGTTTATATATGGCTTCATCGCTTCCAAGACGAGCCGCTTTTCTAAGATATTCGACCATATCTTTTTGTCTTCCAGTGTTCTGATAGGCTTGCGCCAACATATATGTGGCGTCGGCGTGTTCTGGATTTACTTTTAAAGCCTGCGACAACCATTGGATAACTTCATAATACTTTTGTTGACGCATATACAATTCGCCTATTTTTACATAGGGAACTATAAAATCATTGGTCAAAGCAATAACCTTTTTATAATTCTCTAAAGCGGGCTGTATTTCGTTTAAAATGCCATACATATCTCCTAAATTCAAATATGCCCATACATATGAAGCCTCTGTGGCTATTGACATTTTGTAATAATCAATAGCCTTGCTATAGTCTTTGTTCTCTGAAAAAGTATGCCCTATCAGATTATAAAAAACCGCTTGACTAAAAGATTTTAACGCAATCGCTTTATTATAGACCGCTCTTGCCTCATCATACATATCGGCTCCGCGATAGCAAAGCCCCAACAAAATATACGACTTTTCAAATTTTTGATTTAGCATTATTGAAGATTCAAGATAATGAGCCGCCTCTATAAAGCCTTGCTTATCGGAATTTTGTTTTGCTTTCAAATATATAACATAGGCAAGATTATAAAGCGCATCTATATTTTCAGGCTCCGATTCTTGATATTTTTTAAGATATTTAATTGCCAAATCATAATCGGCAAGTTTCATAAGAGACATGCCGTAGTCTCGATATATGTCGGGATTGCTGTTGGGATTTTTTCTTAAAACTCTGTCATAATATTTGATAGCCATAAAATATCGTTCGTTTAAATAATAATCTTTGGCTTTCTGCAAAACTTTAGCGTCGGAATAATCAAACATCTCTATTAAATAAACGATAAGGCATACAAGAATAAAAACTCCCGTGGCTATAAAGCTAAAAATAAGATTTTTATCTCTATCATTTTTCAAAGTTATCTGTATTTGATTATTGGGATGCTCTTTTACTTTTACTCTCATTGTTTGATTACAACCTTTTCTAAAATTTTTGTTTCTTTAAGATTTATATTCTTGTCTGCAAAAAACCGCAAGAACCTTCTGATATTTTTTACATCGTAATGAACTAAATATATTTGAGCGTTTTTATCTTGATTTGAAAGCCATCTCAAAAGTTCAAAAACATTTGGATGGTCTGAAAAAACTCCGTATTTTTTTGTTTCAATTTTATCCGCTTGGGAATTAGAATATGGAATTTTTAACAATATATTGTCTTCGCTTAAATAATTTGTCGACATAATCAGAACAGAGCCGCGTTTTTGGAATCGTTTTATAAGATTTGCCGCCGTTTTTTCATTTCCACTTGCCGATAAAAGTATAAACTGCTTTGAAAAATCTTTCGGAGCGGTGAATTTTAAATTCTTAGGCAAAACAGTTCTATTCTTATAAATATCTTCAACAAACCAATCATTTGCCTTATTTTTAACTTCTTCATCATATAATCGATTGATTTTATTTGCATAGGGAGAAATCGAATAAATCTCAATATTTTTAGAAATCTCGCCGTCATCTTGCATAAGTTTTAATTCATAAAGAACTTTTTGCGTCCTATTAAAAGCAAGAGCGGTAATCCAAACGCTTTTGTCTTGAGCTAATGCTCTTTTTAAATCGCTGTGAAAGCTATCATAAGCCGCGTCATCTTCAATATTTGCCGAATTAGTGCCTTCCATAAAAACAAAATCCGCTTTTGGAGCGTTTTGACTCTGTCCCGTCAATCTTGAATATCCGCTGCCCAAATCTCCAGAAAAAACAATTTTTTTGCCGTCTATATTAAAGAACAAACTTGCAGAACCGGGAATATGGGCGGCGTCAAAAAAATAGAAATCAAAATTATCAAAGAGTTTGACTTTCTCATTGTATTTTGAAGTTTTAAACATATTGGCGATTTTTTGCGTATCAAGATTCAAGCATATCTTGCAAAAAGAAAAATTGATCCCATATTCCCTGCGGACTTCGGAAATAACCGCCTCTTTTTGACTCCATTGAACTTTCTTGATATTTTCAATACAACTATCAATCCAATGAACAATTGCCTTTTTATCTCCCGCCTTAACATTTTTAGACCAAGCCCATTTTCTCTTAATTAAATCAAATCCGCTCCCATTAGAAAAAAACTCTAAAACAAATTCTTTAGTAGCGGGGGTTGAATATATAGTTCCTTTAAAGCCTTGATAAATAAGCAAAGGAACTTTGCCTATATGGTCTAAATGAGAATGCGTTAAAATCAAAGCGCCGGCTTTAACCGCTTTTGGATTTATTGAAAAATTATCTCCATCATTTTCATAGAACAACCCGCAATCTATCAACGCGCTTTTTGGACCGCTTTCAATTAAAAAAGAACTGCCTGATACTATTCCCGCCGCGCCGAAAGGCGTAATGCTTATTTCGGCGAATGCCAAAGGGCAAAATAATAAAAGTAAAAAAACTATAAATTTTTTCATCTCTTATCGCCTTCCATGTTCAATCTATTTATACATTTGTTCCGGCGCGGACGCTCCGGCTAAGGAAAGCCCATTTTTTATTATTATCATTACAGCCGATATTAATTTTAATCTTGCAGACGACAGAGCCGCATCGTCTATTAAAACGCGGCATGCCTCGTAAAATCTATGATATGCGTCGGCAAGCTCCATTAAATATGCCGTGATATGATGAGGACTTAAAGACTTCTCGCATAGCGAAAGCATGCTATAAAACGAGCAGAGTTTCTTTATCAAATCTCTCTCTTCTTTTGTATTTAGCAAACTCAAATCGGCATCATTTTTCAAATTTTTTCTTTTTCGGCTTTCTCTTAAAATTGAATTACACCTTGCGCTTACATATTGAACATAAAAAACAGGATTTTCGTTTGATTGTTTTTTTGCAAGTTCTATGTCAAATTCCAATTGAGAATCCGGAGCGCGAAGCAAAAAGAAAAATCTGCATGCATCTTTACCAACCTCATCTACAACTTCTTTTAAAGTTATGAATTCTCCCGTCCTTGTCGACATTGCCGCAGGCTTTCCACCGCGAACAAGAGAAACCAATTGATACAAAATGACTTCTAATGCATCCTTGCTATGCCCAAGCATTTGGGCGCAAGATTTAAGCCTTGCGACATAGCCGTGATGATCTGCGCCGAGCAAATTTATTAGTTTTGCAAATCCTCTCTCAAATTTATTTTTGTGATACGCGGCATCCGACGCAAGATAAGTATATCTGCCGTCGGAACGCTTTAAAACTCTGTCCTTATCGTCTCCAAATTGCGTTGATTTAAGCCACAAAGCGCCGTCTTGAACATAAGCAAAGCCTTTATTCTCAAAATCACAGCAAATTTTATCCACTTCTGTCTTGCCCGCGCCGTCTTTTTTAACCGCAATATCGCTTTCGGAAAACCAAATATCAAAGTCAACTCCAAAATTATTCAAATCGTCTTTTATTCCGTTTAAAATATCTTTGACGGCTTCTTCCTTAAAGTTTATCTCATCTATATTTTTGTTTTGAACAACAAGATTTTTTGCAATATCAGTTATATAATCGCCCTGATAATGGTCGGACGGAAAATCTATTTTTTCGCCTTTTAATTGTTGATAGCGGATTTTCGTTGACTTACCCAAAACAAGCATTTGATTGCCGCAATCATTCAAATAATATTCTTTGCTGACCGCATACCCCAAATGTTTTAAAACTCTTGCAAGAGAATCCCCTATAGCCGCGCCGCGTCCATGCCCTATATGCAAAGGTCCTGTGGGATTTGCCGATACAAACTCAATTAATATTTTTTCTTTATTATTTTTGGAAATGCTTGCATATTTGTCCTTTTGGGCGAGTATTTCTTGAATTTCTTTAAATAAAACTGAATTTTTGACATAAATATTTATAAAGCCCGCGCCCGCAATAGCAGTTTTCTCCACTATATCGGACATTTCCTTTACAATAATATCGGACATTTCTTGAGCGATGATTTTTGGATTTGTTTTGAGAATTTTTGCCGCAAGCATAGCCGCGTTTAGAGCAAAATCGGCATCTATGTTTTTGGGAGGTATTTCAAGAGAATACTTTATTTCTTCATCAAGACCTTTGCTTTTGAAATAATCTAAAATAACGGTTTGGAGTTTATCGGAGACTAATTTTTTTATCATTATTATTTCCAAACCTCATATTTCACTTTCTTAGATTCAAATCTATCTTTTTGTTTTGAATTATCATCGGGTTTGCCAATCACAATAAGAGAAAACGGCTTTATATTTTTAGGGAGATTAAACAACTTTATAAATTTATTCTGTCTTTCTTTATCTCCATAAATCCCGCACCAAACAGCGCCGTATTTTTTAGCCGTAGCGGCAAGTAAAATATTTTGAGACGCCGCCGCGCAATCTTGAGCAAAATAATTGCCAAGAGCCTTACTCTCGTCCCCAACAACCAAAATAGCCAAAGGAGCGCTCAAAATCATTTTAGAATACGGGTGAATTTCTGCGATTTTCTCATGTATGTCTTTATTTTTTACAACAATAAATTGCCAAGGGCGCATATGAGCCGCGCTTGGCGCAGACATAGCCGCTCTCAAAATATATTCCAAATCTTTATCTTTAACATTGCCTTTAACATATTTGCGAATACTTTTTCTCTCCAATAAAATATCCATATTACCTCCGAAACATCAAAATATATTTATTAGTCCAATTTCAAAACTTTGCCCATTATAGCAAAGTTTTTAGAAATTACAGAATTTCACGCATTTAATCATCTATGACGCCGAAAACAAAATAACAGTACCGGCTTTCTCGCAAGTTTCGCAAGTTTCAAAAACACAAGTGCGCAAAACTACAAAACTAACGCTGTTGCCGTTTTGCGCTACTTGCATAGTCGCTGCCTTTGTCGTTATCTTCTTTTGCGAAACTTGCGAGAAGCATTTGCCTTTGCCATTGCCATCTTTTCTCTTTCATCTTTTATTCCTGTCTTTTGAGCGGGTTTTGTGTTTAGAGTAGAATATTATAAAATCCGCTTATGGCAAATCCTAACTCAAATTTTATTGAATTTCAAAATACCGCCGTTATTCGCGGCGATAGAACTATTTTAGATATTGAGAACTTAGTAATAGGTTCAAATGAAAACACCGCTATCATAGGACCTAATGGGTCTGGAAAATCCACCCTTATCAAACTCATCACTGCAAAAATCTACCCTTCTTGGACCGGCGATAATACCGTTTGTAAAATGTTTGGACAGAATCAATGGAATGTCGCAGATTTGCGCTCTCAAATGGGCATAGTTACAAATGAACTTCAATATGATTTTCATAATGATATTACAGGACTTGAAACTATAATGTCGGGCTTTTTTGCAAGCATAGGCTTATTTACAAATCATAAAACGACAAAAGAAATGAGGCAAAAAGCGCAAGAGATATCTGAATTTCTTGAAATATCTCATCTAAACGACAAATATATAGACGCAATGTCGTCAGGCGAGGCGAGGCGGTTTTTGATAGCAAGAGCGCTTGTTCACAAACCGAAAGTTTTGGTTTTAGACGAGCCGTCTAACAGCCTTGATATAGCCTCTGTCATTAAATTTCACGCTACAATAAAGAAAATTTTAAATGCCGGGACGAGAGTAATTCTTGTGACTCATTTTATTTCCGATATTATCCCGGAAATATCCCGCTTTGTTTTGCTAAAAGATGGAAAAATTTTTGCAGACGGAAGCAGAAAAGAAGTTTTTACAAGCGCAAATTTATCATCCTTATTCAATATGAAAGTTGAGTTAATAGAAAAAGACGGACTGGCGCAGATTGTTGTGAAATAATTGTTTTCATAATTATTGCGGGCTTTGGTTTTGCCGCCCGCGTCTAACAAGAAGTCATTAATGCGTTCTGCGGCAAATAGAGATTTATCGGGAGACTTATGAAAAAAATTTGGAAAATCATTTTAATTTTTGCGGGGCTTGCCATTTTTTTGGCGGCTTTGTATTTGCTTAGCAATCAATTAAAAACTATCAATCCGCAAGATATTAAAAACTCTTTGCAATCTATATCGGCGCATAAAATAGCGCTCGCAATGGCGCTTGCTTTGCTCTATTATCTGCTGCTGGGCGGTTATGACATAATCGCTTTTAAACATATCAATAATCAAGCGCCCATAAAACCAAAAGAAATTTTCTTTACTTGTTTTTTAAGCAATGCTATCGGTAATAATACCGGCTATTCTATGCTTTTTGGCGGATCATTGAGATATAGACTTTATTCAATATATAAACTCTCTATGATAGATGTGACAAAAGTTTTGTTCTTTTCTTCGGCTACTATATGGCTTGGACTTTTTGCGGCGGGCGGATTTATTTTTGTGATAGACCCGGTTTCGCTTGCCGGAGTCACAAAATACAATATCACAACAAGAAGCATCGGTTTTGTTTTTCTCGCAATCCTTTGCGCTTATACGCTTTTGAGCGCTTTAAATTTAAAGCCCATTACGATTTGTAAAAAAAGCATATCGTTTCCAAATATAAAAATAGCCGCCATGCAAATTTTGCTTGCCACAGCGGATTGGATTACCGCCTCGCTTGCGCTTTTTGCGCTTATGCCTTTTGGAGAAATTCCTTATTTTGTTTTGTTGAAAGTTTTTCTTGTCGCTCAATTGCTTGGAATAATCAGCCAAGTTCCGGGAGGCATGGGAGTTTTTGAGACTGCAATTGCTATGCTTTTGCCAAATGCCGCCGCAAACCCGTCCGTCATAGGCGGATTGCTTGCGTATAGAGTGATTTTTTATTTTTTCCCTTTATCAATCGCTCTTTTGACGCTTGGCTTTTATGAAATTGCCAGGCTTATCAAAAAAGTCGACGAAAAAACAAGAATGTTGGGCAAGGCTCTATCCTCAGTTATCGTTCAGATTTTAGCAATATCAACATTTTTAGCGGGTATGATAGCGGTGTTTTCCGCGTCCACGCCTTTTGATATTGTTCAGTTGAAAAAAATCCTCTCTTTAATTCCCGTTTGGCTTTTAAATTTATCCAATTTTGTTTTGAGCATTACGGCGGCGGGACTCTTTTTTATATCCCGCGCTTTGCAGCTTAGAGCAAAAAAAGCCCGCAAATGGGGTTTAATATTCACATTTTCCGCTATTGTTTTGTCTTTGGTTTTAGGCGAGCATCCAATACTGCTTATATATTTCATTCTATTGTTTGCCGCTTTGTTTGCTTCCAAAAAATATTTTTATAGAGAAAGAAGAATGTTAAATATCCCGTTTGATATATTGTGGGTTTGCGCCATAGGCGGAATTTTCGCCGCGGCTGTATGGATAGGGTTCTTTGTAAATAAGCAAAATGTTTTAATGTGGATAGCAGACCCAAAAATCTTTATAGATATCCTTATGGACGACGGCGATGCTTCGCGCTTTTTGAGAACCGCTATCAGCATATCCGTTCTCTTTATAATAGTGGCTATAGAACAGATATTTAGAAAAATGTTTTATAAGCCCGCTCCTTTTGACAATAGCGATATTGAAAATATCATCAATCATTCAAATTATACTTATTCTTTAAACGCTTTGTCGGGAGACAAAAAATTTATCCTCTCTGATGATAAAGACGCTCTTATAATGTATGCGGCGGCGGGCAATAATTGGTTCGCTTTAAGCGACCCAGTAGGCAACAGAGCGCAAAAAAGAGAGTTGATTTGGAAATTTAAAGAGGCGGCTGATGCGGCAAATATGCGTATTTCTCTTATCGGCATAGGGCATAAATATATAGACGCATATAGAGATATAGGGCTTGATATATTAACTATAGCTCAAGAAGCAAAAATTGTCTTAAAAAATTTTAAAGCCGTTGATTATTTTAAAAATTTGTCAGATTCTCTTGAAAAGCAAGGTTTTTCGCATCAAATAATGGAGCGCGGTTTTGCCGACTATAAGGACATATTTGCAAAGATCAATAATGAATGGGAAAAAAATTCAAATTATATAAGCAGAAATTTTATCCCGGGCGATTATAATGAAGAGATTATAAAAAACTGCAGTTTCGCGATTTTAAAAAAGAACGGCGCGATATGCGGATTTTCAATTATAGACGCGGTCAAAAATAAATATGAAGCCTCTTGTAAAATCATGAGATTTGTCAATTGTCCCGACAATATTTTTGAATATATGGTCTATAAAACAGTTTTGTGGGCAAAAGAAAAAGAATATACCCTTTTTGATTTAGGACTCGCTTACAGCAAAGACGATAAAAAAGAACCTTTCTTAAAATACTTTACCAAAATGTTTGCTTTAAGCGAATACCGCGGTCACGATTTTAAGGCTTTGCGGGATTTTAAAGAGAGATTTAATCCCGTTTGGAACAATAAATATGCGGCTATACATTTTGACGAGCATATAATTATGTTTATAAAAAATTTCACAACCTTGATTTCTCCCGTCAGAGAAAAGAAAAATACAAGAAAATTCTTTAAACGGTTTTTTGTCAGATGAAAACTATAGAATTATTCTATAAGAATACCGCCAAAAACAAACTTATCCAAAGCGGCGATAAAATCATAATAGCGGTGTCCGGCGGCGCCGATTCAATAAGTCTTGCTCATTTGCTTTGGCGGCTTTCAAAAAAAATAAATATATTTTTGACGATAGTCCATTTTGACCATGGTTTAAGGCTTGAAGCGGTAAAAGAAAAAAAACTTGTCAATCTTTTGTCTAACGCAATGCAAATCCCTTTTTATTTTCAAAAATTGTCCGTCAAAAAATACGCTAAAAAATGCAAAATATCCATAGAAACGGCAGGAAGGGACTTGAGATATGCCGCATTGGAACAAATAGCAAAAGAAAAGAAATTCAACAAAATAGCGACAGCCCATAATGCAAATGATAATGCCGAAACGGTTTTGATGTGGCTTTTAAGAGGCGGCGGAAATTTCAGCGGCATTCCTCAAAGAAGGCTTATCAATAAGAATCTTGAGATTATAAGACCTCTGCTGCCTATAAAAAGAAAACTGATAGACGAATATATAAAAGAGCAACAATTATCTTTTTGCACAGATAAATCAAATTTTAGCGATGAGTTCACAAGAAATAAAATCAGACATGCCATTATCCCGCATATTGAAAAGATAAATAATAAAGCGATAGAGCATATTTTTGAAATAAGCAGGATACAATCATTAGAAGACGATTATATGAATGAAATTTGCGCAAAACTTATCGCTCAAAGCGTTAAAAAAAGCAAAAATAGCGTCATTCTTGATTTGAATAGGTTTTTAGGATATAATGCCGCGCTTCGTTACAGAATCCTTAAAGAAGCGCTCCCCGAGAAAAAAAATAGTTATCAAATAAATTTTTTAATGGAAAAAATCCTTTCTTTTGACAAAAGTCCGCATCAATTGTCTAATGATTGGGTTTTTAAATTGAATGATAAAAAGGCGGTTTTTAAGAGAAAATGACAGAAAATAAGCATACGGTAAAAATTTTGTTGACCGAAGAACAAATCAATAAAAGAATAATGGAAGTTTCCCTTCAAATTCAAAGAGATTTTTCAGACAAAGACCCTCTGATAATTTCAATTCTCAAAGGCAGCTTTATTTTCTCCTCAGACCTCATAAGGCATTTAAACCCTCTATATAAAATAGATTTTATCGTGGCAAAGTCTTATATAGGAACGGAGTCAAGCGGCTCTGTAAAAATTATCGCCGATGTAAAAAGTGAAATTAAGGGCAAAGATATTTTATTTATTGACGATATTGCAGACACGGGAGTCACAACAAGCTTTTTAAGAAAAGAGTTTTTAAGCAGAGGCGCAAAAAGCGTAAAAGTGTGCGTCTTACTAAATAAGCAGAGCAGAAGATTTGTGGACACTATCGTAGAATACAGTTGTTTTGATATACCCAATGAATTTGTCGTTGGATACGGGCTTGACTACAACGATTTATACAGAGGTTTGCCCTATGTTGGGATTTTATCGCAAGAAAAATAATGAAAAATAAAAAAGAGAGGACAATATGAAAGAAAAAATGCCGAAAAACCCATGGTTTATATTCTTTTGGATAAGTTTATTTATAATCATTTTTATGCTTATGAATTCAACAAGACAAAAGGCGCAGGAAGTTGAATTGGACTATTCTCAATTTAAACAAAATATAAAAGCGGGAATGATTTCAATGGTAGAGGTCGCGCCGGAAATCATCAAAGGACAATTTAAAAATGAAAAAGGCGAATTGCTGAAATTTAAGACCAAACCTATGAACGACCCGAACCTTGTAAAAGATTTGGAAGAAAACAATGTTCCGAAATTTAACGGCGTAGAAAAAAGTTGGTTGACTTCTTTCTTGCTCAGTTGGGGACCTATTATTCTTCTGTTGCTATTTTGGTTTTGGATGATGCGCGGGATGATGGGCGGCGGAAAACAAGCGATGGCTTTCGGAAAATCAAAAGCAAAAGCCGCAAATCCTAATCAAACGAAAGTGACTTTTAAAGATGTCGCGGGCTGCGCGGAAGCGAAAGAAGAATTGCAAGAAATTGTCGCTTTCTTAAAAGATCCCGCCAAATTTCAAAAACTCGGAGGCAAAATTCCAAAAGGGGTTTTGTTGTTTGGCGCTCCGGGAACGGGCAAAACGCTTCTTGCAAAGGCTGTGGCTGGAGAAGCGGGCGTGCCGTTTTTTTCCGCAAGCGGCTCTGAGTTTGTAGAAATGTTTGTAGGGGTGGGCGCTTCAAGGGTAAGAGACTTATTTGAACAAGGACGCAAAAACGCTCCGTCTCTTCTTTTTATAGACGAAATAGACGCGGTCGGAAGACATAGATTTGCAGGCATAGGCGGCGGACATGACGAAAGAGAGCAAACTTTAAATCAAATGCTTGTTGAGATGGACGGATTTGACACAAAAGAAGGCGTGATTTTAATCGCCGCTACAAATAGACCCGATGTTTTAGACCCCGCTCTTTTGCGTCCCGGCAGATTTGATAGACAGATAGTGGTGCCAAATCCCGCTCTTAGCGACAGAAAAGAGATTTTGGATGTTCATGCAAAAAATATAAAAATAGACGCCGAAGTTAATTTACAAGTGATTGCAAAAAGAACGCCCGGCTTTGTGGGCGCAGATTTAGCAAATATAGTAAATGAAGCGGCTTTGCTTGCGGCAAGAAAAGACCAAACAAGCGCGAATATGAAAAATTTTGAAGAGGCAATAGACAGAGTTATGGCGGGACCAGCGCGCAAATCCATTGTAAGCACTCCGGACGAACTCAAAAAAATCGCTTATCATGAATCGGGACATACCATAGTTGCAAAAATGCTGCCCAAAGCAGACCCTGTTCATAAAGTTTCAATAATACCGCGCGGGCAAGCCCTTGGTCTTACTTGGCAACTTCCCGACGGCGAAAAACATCTCACTACAAAAGAAGAGGCTATGGATAAAATAGCCGTGCTTTTTGGCGGAAGAGCGGCTGAACAAATAGTATTTAACGAGCTTTCAACAGGCGCGTCAAATGATATTTCTCAAGCGACAAAACTCGCGACAAAAATGGTCACAACTTTCGGTATGAGCGACAAAATCGGACCAATATCATTAGACAAAGACAGCGGGGGAGAAGTTTTCTTGGGAAGAGATATATCAAAAAATTCTCATCTTTCTGAAAAGATGTCCGAACTTGTGGACATAGAAATCAAAAAAATTATAGACGACGGACTTAAAACCGCTATGGCTATTTTAAAGAAACACAAAAAAATAATGGACGATATGGTAGCCCAACTTTTGAAAAAAGAAACTCTTGATTCCGACGAAATAGAAACCATAGTAAAAGGTCGTTTAGAACCTGTTGCGGGATAGTATCGCCGTCATTGCAGGTCTTGTCTTGTTTTGTCATTGCGGAGTTTGATTTTGTCATCGCAATCTCCGGCGTTTGCCTTAAAACGCTTTGCGGGGAGATTGCGGGTCAAGCCCGCAATGACGGCACAGACGCAGGTCAAACCCGCGCAATGATGCATCAAGTCCGCAACTGCGTAGACACAGGTAAAGCCCGCGCAATGACGCACAAAGGAATAATAAAATGAAATTTGACGAAAAGAAAGCCCAAAAAGCGATAAAACTTTTGCTTGAATCTTTTGGGGAGGATTTGAATAGAGAAGGCTTGAAAAGAACTCCTCAAAGAGCGGCTCAGTTTTATAAAGAAGCGCTCATAGGCAATAGCATCAATCCTTTAAAATACGCCAAATCAAGTTATGCTACGGAAAATTATGAGGAGATTGTTCTTTTAAAAGATATTTCTTTTTGCTCTATATGCGAACATCATCTTTTGCCTTTTTACGGCAAAGCCCATATAGCCTATATACCAAAAAAAGACAAAATAATCGGAATTTCAAAACTCATAAGACTCATAGAAGTTTTTGCAAATAGACTCCAATTGCAAGAGAGATTATCAAAACAAATAGCCGATACTGTGATGCAGGCTATAGAGCCTCAAGGCGTAATGGTTGTTTTAGAAGCGCAACATCTCTGTATGACTATAAGAGGCGTAAAAAAACCAGAAACAAAAGTAATTACTTCGGCTATGCGCGGCATATTTTTAAAAGACGCCCGCACCCGGGCTGAAGCCGCCGCTCTTTTAAGAGGTTAATATGCTGCTCAGAAAAGCGGTCATAACTAACTTTGACGGCGCCGCCAGACTTGTTTCAAATACTAAAGCAATGCCTTTCGTTCACAAATCGCTTGCAAAAAAAGGTTTATTAGAAACAATAATAATTGAAAAAATTGACAATAGAGCCGCTGCGATTTTAAAACAAGAGGCTCTTTCTTGCGGAGCGGACTTAGCGGTAAGCGATGATATAAGCAGGTTTAAAAAAGGTTTGTCCGACGCCGTTCTTTTTGCAAATATCAAGCAAATTGAAATTCTTTCAAGCAAATTGATTTTGCAGCCTTTCGGATTAAAAGATATTGCCGTCAATTTAAAAGATTTTATTAAAGACTGCATACAAGAAAAGATTTTCAGATATAAAGATAAAACTTTGAGATTTGACAAGCCCGCAGTAATGGGCATAGTAAATGTTGACCCAAATTCTTTTTCCGGCGACGGTCTTACAGACCCAGACAAAGCGGCAAAACAGGCGGCGGAATTTGAGAGGCTTGGAGCGCGAATCATAGATTTGGGAGCAGAATCTTCAAGACCCGGGGTCAAACTCATAGATTATAAGATTGAAATAAAACGATTAATCCCCTCCTTAAAAAAGATAAGAAAAACAGTAAAAATTCCGATTTCCATTGACACATACAAATACGAAACGGCAAAAGCGGCTCTTGATGAAGGCGCAGATATTATAAATGATATTTTTGCCTTACAAGTAGGAAAAGAAAAACTCGGCAAACTCATAGCAAAAACCAAAGCGGGCTTAATTCTTATGCACTCTAAAGGCAAACCTTTGACTATGCAAAAGAATCCCTCCTACAAAAATTGCATAAGCGAAGTTTATGAGTTTTTGTCTGAAAGAAAAAAATATGCTTTAAATTTCGGT
This sequence comes from Candidatus Parendomicrobium reticulitermitis, assembly GCA_031287095.1. GTDB lineage: Bacteria > Elusimicrobiota > Endomicrobiia > Endomicrobiales > Endomicrobiaceae > Parendomicrobium > Parendomicrobium reticulitermitis. The sequence goes on from JAITTG010000094.1 coordinate 44,149, forward strand.
ATAGATGAAGATTTCATCTCGGTTGACCCCGGCATAGGTTTTGGAAAACAAGTTGAGCATAATATGGAATTAATTAATAATTTCAGCGTTTTTTCCCCGCTTGGCGCAATTACCGCCGGAGTGTCAAGAAAGAATTTCGTCCGAACTCTATGCGGAGCGGACAAAATATATTTTATAGCGGCTAATTTCTTATCTGTATTGAAAGGCGCTCATATAGTCAGAGTTCACGATGTTAAAGAAACTATAAATGTTTTAAAACTAATATAAGGAATGTCTATACCGCCGTTGCGGGCTTGACCCGCAATGACGGACGCAAAATACCTCAAGCGATAATATAGACGACAAAAGGAGACAAAACAAAAATGGAAGCATGGAATGTTTTTTTAAATATTTATAATTTATATATATCAAATGCTTTAGACATTTTAGTTCTCACTTATGTTTTTTACCGTATTATACTCATTATCAGAGGCACAAGAGCTATGCAGATAGCTATCGGCATACTCATCTTGCTTGTCTTTACCGTAATAGTTAGAGATGTCTTTCATTTGAGAGCGACAACTTGGCTTTTAAATAATGTTTGGATTGCCGCTATCTTAATTCTTGCTATCGTTTTTCAAACTGAAATCAGAAATCTTTTGGCAAAACTTGGAGGCAATATTTGGTTATTGACAAACAGCGCCAATATGCAAGATGAATTGATAGACAGCGTTATAGGATGCGTAAAAGCCTGCGCTCCTACAAAAACAGGCGTTTTAATCGCTATAGAAAATGAATTTGGTTTAAAAAATCTTACGGAAACAGGCGTGATTTTAGACGCTATGTTGTCTGAAGAATTATTGCTCTCAATTTTTAAAGACAAGAACGCTCCTCTTCATGACGGCGCGGTAATTATCAGCGCAAATAAAATTTATGCCGCAGGCTGCGTTTTGCCTTTGAGCAATAATGTGGAAGTAAAACTATTCGGCACAAGGCATAGAGCCGCGCTTGGACTTAGCGAGAATACCGACGCTTTAGTCATTGTGGTTTCAGAAGAGAGCGGAAAAATATCTGCGGCTTATGATTCTCAATTGTTTAGCGATGTATCCATAGAAGAGTTGACCGAAATTTTAAAAACAAAAGGAACCGTTCTAAAAACAAAATGAAAAAATTAATTGCAAAAATCAAAGAGAATTGGCATTTAAAACTTATGGCTTTCGGGCTTGCCATAGTGGTATGGCTTATGGCGCAAAGGTAAATATGGCATTATTTGGAACAGACGGCATAAGAGGCAACTCTACTAAATATCCTTTTGACAATGGAACTCTTGCTATCATAGGCAAAGCCATTGCAAAAGTTTTATGCTCTAAAAAAGACAAACTCTTAATCATTTCAGACACAAGAGAGTCGGGCGCAAGAATACAAAAAGAACTCGCGCGCGGAATTGCCAGCGAAGGCGTGGAAGCGATATCAGGCGCGGCAATGCCGACGCCGTCCGCTTCTTTTATTTTAGAAAGCAAAAAATTTGTCGCCGCTATAGTTATTTCGGCATCGCATAATCCTTATATAGATAACGGCATAAAAATTTTTGCAAGTAATGGGTTAAAATTAAAAGACGGCATTGAAGCAAAAATTGAAAAAGAAATAAGAGCATTTGAGAAAGCCGCCGTTAAAATCCCACCCTTAAAGAAACCCATCAAAAAAGATTTGTCGCTTTTAAAAAATTATGAAAATTTTATTATATCGGCATATCGGCATTATGGGTTTAACCGCAATGACGGACGAAAAGCCGCTAATGGCAAAAACGAGTTTTTAAAAAACAAAACCATAGTAATAGACTGCGCCAACGGCGCTTCTTTTAAGTGCGCGCCTGAAGTTTTAAGAAAATTGGGCGCAAAAATAATCGCCTTAAATATCAAACCCAATGGTAAAAATATAAATAAAAATTGCGGAGCATTATATCCTCAGAATTTAGCGAAGGCTGTCAAAAAGCATAAAGCATTTATCGGTTTTGCTTTTGACGGAGACGCCGACAGGCTGATATGTATTGATGAAAAAGGCGGCGTAAAAGACGGCGATTTCTTTTTAGCATCTATGTCTAAATTCTTAAAAAAACAAGGGAAATTAAAAAACAATGTTTTAGTAACTACTGTGATGGCAAATATCGGTCTCATAATCGCTATGAAAAATGAAAAGATAAAAGTCATAACTTCAAAAGTCGGCGATAGATATGTCATAGAGGATATGCAAAAACATAAATCATCTTTGGGCGGCGAGCAATCGGGACATTTTATTTTTAGAGACATTTTGAAAACAGGCGACGGACTTTTGAGCGCGGCGATGCTGCTTAGCGCTTTGAGCATAGAAAACAAAAAGCCGTCGGAATTCTTTTCAATAATAGATAAATTCCCGCAAATTCTTATAAACAAGGAAGTCAAAGAAAAAGTCCCGTTTGAGAAATTGCAAAAATCATCTCAAATAATTGAAAAATATAAAAATGATTTAAAAGATAAGGGGCGGATTTTAGTCAGATATTCAGGAACGGAAAATCTTTTAAGAGTTATGGCAGAAGGTAAAGACGAAAAACAAATAGAACAAATAGCAAAAACGATAATAAATTCAATAATTGGAGAAATCAATGCTCAAATTAGGAGTTAATATAGACCATATAGCGACAATCAGACAAGCGAGAAAAGAAAATTTTCCAAGCGTTGTGGAAGCCGCCGCTTTATGCGAAAAAGCAGGGGCGCAAGGCATTACAGTTCATTTGAGAGAAGACAGAAGACATATTCAAGACAGAGATATTTATGATTTGAGAAAATCTATAAGAACAAAACTCAATCTTGAAATGGCTGCCGAGGATGAAATCATAAACATCGCTGTGGACGCTAAACCTGATTTTGTATGTTTAGTTCCTGAAAAGAGACAAGAATTGACTACTGAGGGCGGGCTAAATGTATTAGGGTCTCAAAAAAAGTTTGCTATGGCTGTTGAAAAATTAAAAAGGGCGGGCATTAAAGTCAGTATGTTTATAGATCCGGATATTGAACAAGTAGAGGCTTGCTCTAAAATATCCGCCGATTGTATAGAATTGCATACTGGCAAATATGCCGCCGCATATAAGAATTTCGGTAAAAATTCAAAAGAATTTCAAGATGAGTTCGGCGATATAATCAATGCGTCAAATAGGGCTATAGCAAAAGGGCTTATTTTAAACGCAGGGCATGGTTTGGATTATGACAATATAGAAGAGATTTGCAAAATAGAAAAAATGAATGAGTTTAATATCGGTTTTTCAATAATAGCCCGCGCTGTTTTTTGCGGACTTGAACAGGCTGTGTCTGAGATGAAAGAGTTAATGGCAAAATACAGTCAATTAGGATAAAATTCATTTTCATATATGGGCGGGGTTTATACACATGATTTGTATGGCGCGGGTTTCAACCCCGCCCGCGCGAACGCCCCGCAAAACACAAACATTAAATGGTAAACGACAAACAGCGGGCAAATAACAATCATAGCGGGAGGGTTTTATGTGCGGAATAGTGGGATATGCGGGACAAAAAAATTCAGTGGACATTATTTTTGAAGGACTTAAAAAACTTGAATACCGCGGATATGATTCGGCGGGGATTGCCGTGATAAATAACGGCGCTTTGGATTTGCGCCGCAGCGTAGGCAAACTTTCAAATTTAAAAGAAATTCTTTCCAAAAAACCGTTGTCGTCAAAAATAGGCATAGGTCACACCCGCTGGGCTACACACGGAAAACCAAGCGAAGAAAACGCCCATCCTCACACAGACCAAACAAATAGCATAGTTGTAGTTCACAATGGAATAATTGAAAATTACGCTCAATTAAAAGAACAATTGAAAAAAGACGGGGCGGTTTTTAAATCTGAAACGGACACGGAAGCATTATCCTATCTCATAAAAAAATATTACAAAGGAATTTTATTTGACGCGGTCAAAAAAGCGCTAAAAGAAACAAGAGGCTCTTATGCTTTGGCTGTTCTTTGCAAAGACGAGCCTGATACTATAGTTTGCGCCCGCAAAGAAGCGCCTTTAATACTTGGAATAGGCGAGAATGAAAATTTTATAGCATCAGATATTCCCGCTTTGCTCGCTTATACCAAAAATATGATTTTTCTTGAAGACGGAGACATTGCTCAAATAAAATCGAATTCCATCGTCGTTGAAAATAACGATATAAAAGTTGAAAGAGAAATAAAAACTATTCTTTGGGACGCAGTGCAGGCGGAAAAAGCGGGATACCGCCACTTTATGTTAAAAGAAATTTTTGAACAGCCTCAAACCATAGAAGACACTATCCGTGGAAGAGTAAATCCAGTAGAAAATAAAATCAGTCTTGAAGAAATTGGATTGAGCGCCGATTTCGTAAAGAATATTTCGCAAATATATTTGGTCGCTTGCGGAACGGCGTATTATAGCGGCCTTACCGCCAAATTTTTATTTGAAAATTTCTGCCGTATAGCCGCAGATGCGGACATAGCCTCTGAATTTAGATACAGAGACCCTGTTTTAACTGAAAATTCTCTTGCCGTTTTCATCTCTCAATCGGGAGAAACGGCGGACACGCTTGCCGCTTTAAAACTTGCAAAAAGCAAAAAGTGTCCAACTCTGGCTATTTGCAATGTTGTAGGCTCAACTATCAGCCGCGAAGCAGACGCCGTTCTCTATACTCATTGCGGACCAGAAATAGGCGTAGCGTCAACAAAAGCGTTCACGGGACAATTAGCGGCTTTGTATATGCTCGCTTTGGATTGGGCTGATAAGAGAGGAACTCTCTCAAAAGAATTGTTGTCAAAATATATAAAAGAACTTTGGAGCATACCTTTAAAGACGGCTAATTTCTTAAAAAATACAAACGATATAGCGCTAATAGCAAAAAAGTTCGCAGACAGAAAAGATTTCTTGTATCTAGGCAGACATATCAATTATCCCATAGCGTTAGAAGGGGCGTTAAAATTAAAAGAAATTTCATATATTCACGCCGAAGGTTATCCTGCGGGAGAAATGAAACACGGTCCCATAGCCTTGATAGACGAGAAAATGCCGATAGTTGCAATAATGCCTAAAAGCGCAATCTACGAGAAAATTCTTTCTAATATAGAAGAGGCGAAAGCAAGAGGCGCGGTTATAATAGCCATAGCGAGTCTTGGCGACGAATTTGTTAAAGAAAAAACCGACGAGCAGATTTTTATACCGGAGACGGACGAGTTTTTCTCTCCTATTTTGTCCGTTCTTCCTTTGCAGCTTTTAGCATACCATATAGCGGTAATCAGAGGCTGCGATGTTGACCAACCTCGCAATTTGGCAAAATCCGTCACAGTAGAATAAGGGGCAAAATGAATATAGGCATAGATATTGAAGAAGTCGAAAGATTTGATAAATATGTGAAAAATGACGCGTATTTAAAAAGGATTTTTTCAAAAGATGAAATAAAATATTGCCAAAAAAAAGCAAAACCCGCTCAAAATCTCGCCGCAAGATTTGCCGCCAAAGAAGCGGTATGGAAAGCGTTAAACGATAATAAGTTGATAATCTCAGACATTTCAGTAAAAAATGCAAAAGACGGCAGACCAGAAGTCTATGTAAAAGACAAAAAGCAAAACAAAATAAAAGTATCGCTCTCTCACACAAAACAATATGCGGCGGCGGTTGCTGTTGTCGTTTAAAATCCTATGAATAAAACAGAAATAAAATCATTCTCGTCAAAACTAAAACGAAATCCCGATAGTCATAAATATGATTATGGGCATATATTATCTATTGCTGGGTCAAAATATATGCCTGGGGCGGGAGTATTGTGTTGTAATGCAGTTCTTCGTTGCGGCGCGGGTCTTATAACTCATGCAATCAAAGATGATTTTTTTCAAATAACGGCATCATTGTCAAAATCTGAAACAATTTTTGTATCTTATAAGACGGCAAATGACATTTTAGATTACATTCATAAAAGAAGAGTTTCATCTCTCATAATAGGTCCCGGTCTTACAGAAAGCGCTTCAACAAGAGCGTTTATAATCAAAATCATTTCTAAAATATCTCTGCCGTTAATTTTGGACGCTTCTGGGTTATCCTCTTTTGCCGGCAAATACAAACTCTTAAAATCGGCAAAAGCAAGACTTATTATCACTCCTCATGAAGGAGAATTTTCTAAATTAAGCGGCTTGCCTATATCTGCGATAAAACAAGACGCAAAAACTATAGCGGCGGCATTTGCAAAAGAGAACAATTTGATTCTCATATTAAAAAGACACAATACTATAGTTACAGACGGCAAACAAATATATATAAATGACAGCGGAACTCCGGCGATGGCAAGCGCGGGCAGCGGAGATGTTTTGTGCGGCATAATTGCGGCATTTTGCGCAAAAAATTGCGATTTGTTTGAAGCGTCAAAATTTGCCGTATGGATACACGGTCTTGCAGGAGAATATGCCCAAAAAGAAAAAGGCAATTGTTTAATAGCAAGCGATATAATAGAAAGCATCCCAATGATTATAAGCGCTATAAGCGCGGCGAAGCCGCGATACGCGCCGGCATAACAAAGACTATAAACAATTTGCTGCAACTAAACACTGTAAGGGTTAATCGTCAATAGCCCCGTATTGCCTCATATTGTCTCTTTTCCTCTCTCCTACGGGAGAGGGACTTTGAAAGGCATTGCTTTGAAAAGAGGGAGAGGGACGCAAAAAAGGAGAATCAAATGAGTATAGATAATGAAATCATTCAATGGCGCAGGTATTTGCATCAAAATCCGGAAATCAGCGACAATGAATATAATACGGCAAAATTTATAGAAAGCAAACTTAAAGAGTTTGGAATTCCTTATAAAAGGGTTCGCAAAACCGGCATTGTTGGATTGATTAAGGCGGGCAAAGATGCAAAAACCATAGCATTGCGTTCCGATATGGACGCGCTTCCTATACAAGAGCAAAATAAAATTTCATATAAGTCCAAAAATGACGGAATAATGCATGCTTGCGGGCATGACGGACATATAGCGATAATGCTTGCGGCGGCAAAGATTTTATCTCAAAAGAAAAATGAATTGCGCGGACAGATAAAATTTATTTTTCAGCCGGCTGAAGAAGCGGCGGACGGCGCGGCGGGAATGATTAGAGAAGGCGTTTTGAAAAATCCCGCAGTTGATATGATTTTAGGACTGCACCTAAATCCTCAATTTGCATCGGGAAAAGTCGCTTTAAAATACGGCGCAATGATGGCGTCAACCGACAAATTTACAATTACAATAGACGGTCTTATATCCCATGGAGCGCAGCCTCATAAAGGAAAAGACGCTTTGATTGCCGCAACTCAACTTATTTCGTCTTGCCAAACAATAATATCAAGAGAATTAAATCCAATAACTCCAGCGGTATTAACTTTTGGGAAAATTTACGGCGGAGACGCTTATAATGTGATTTGTAAAAATATTACGCTGATAGGCACAGTCAGAGCATTAGATACAAAAACAAGAAGTTTTATCAAAAAAAGTATTCTAAAAAAAATAAAAGCGGTTGAAATTGCTTACGGAGTAAAATGTTCTATGAAATATGAAAATCTGCAAGGCGGTTTGATAAATACTCCGAAAATTACAGATATATGCAAAGAAAGCGCAGAACAGTTCTATGGTAAAAATAATGTCATTATTATTGAAAACCCAATAATGGGCGGGGAAGATTTTGCAGATTATATTGAAAAAGTTCCCGGAAACTTTATATTTATCGGCAGCGCAAAAGATAAAAGCACTTCATATCCATGGCATCACAATTGTTTCAATATAGATGAAACAGTCCTATCCAAAGCCGCGCAATACATAGCCTATACTGTGGAAAAAATCTTAAACAATTAAGTTGATATAAAACGAAAGCAGTGCAGGATTGAAACCCGCCCACTCGCCCGAATTGGGTTGATATTTTCACCTTCTCCTCATCCCATCATTACGAAATGTAAACCCAAACAGAAAAGAAACGACGGAGATTGCGGGTCAAGCCCGCAACAACACAAACAAGTCCGCAATTGACGACGCAAACATTGGTCATTGTATGCAATGACAAAACCCAACCCTACAAATAACGGGGCAGTTTTGCCTCTTGCCGTCATTCCCGAGCGTCTTTGTCGGGAATCCAAGTTTAACCGCAGAACGATTGAACGACAATGATTGTCTGCTAAAAGCGGATTCCCAATAGAGACATTCAAATAACGGAGCAGTTTTGTCTCTTGCCGTCATTGCCGAGCGTCTTTGTCGGGAATCCAAGTTTAACCGCAAGGCGATTGAACGACAATGATTGTCTGCTAAAAGCGGATTTCCGATAGAGACCGATAAAAACAGAGAGAAACGAGAAAAGACGGCAAAGACTATTAAAAAACGACGCGCTTTGCGGGAAAAGTGGATTCCCGATAGGGACGCTCGGGAATGACGGAGTTGGGAAGACGGTCGGGAGTGACGGAGTTAGAGCAATATTTGGTAATGACGCAAAAAGAAAACGACGGAGATTGCGGGTCAAGCCTGCAACAACACAAACAAGTCTGTAATTGACGACGCAAACATTGGTCATTGTATGCAATGACAAAACCCAAACCCCAACCCAAACCTACAAATAACGGAGCAGTTTTGTCTCTTGCCGTCATTGCCGAGCGTCTTTGTCGGGAATCCAAGTTTAACCGCAGAGTGATTGAACGACAATGATTGTCTGCTAAAAGCGGATTCCCAATAGAGACCGATGAAAACAGAGAGAAACGAAAAAAGACGGCAAAGACTATTAAAAATGACGCGCTTTGCGGGGGAAGTGGATTCCCGATTGAGACATTCGGGAATGACGAAGTTGGGGAGACATTCGGCAATGACGAAGTTGAGGAGACATTCGGCAATGACGGAGTTGGGGAGACGATTATAGGGGGGGGGGGGTGTATATATGGTTTATGGGCGGGTTTATCCGCCCATATGATTATTATTCCTCTACATCTTCAATAATCAAATCTATCGCTTGCAATTTTATTACTTCTTCTTGGACGCTTTGGGTTGGTCTTTCTTCGCTTTGAATTATTCCTTCCTCATTCGGCTCTTGTATGCTTTCTCTTATTAACAAAATCTCTTCGCCCTCTTCGTCTATCCCTTTCTTTGCTTCTTTGACCACTATCTTCTTGTTGCCGCTGGGATATTCTATCACTATCTCCGCTCTTCTATTTCTCGCTCTGCCTTCTTCCGACATATTGCTGGCTATCGGGTCCCTTGACCCCTTAAACTCTATATACCTCATATTCTTTAACGGTATGCCGTTCTTGTATAACTCCTCATATACCGCTCTCGCCCTCATTATGCTCAAACTCTTGTTTATCTTCTCTTCTCCTATCGAATCCGCATCCCCTTCTATCGTTATCCTTGTATAATTGTATTTCTTGATTTCTTGCGCAGCTAACTTTATATTCTCTATCGCTTCTTTCTTTAAATCGTATTTCCCAAAATCAAATTCCGCAGCCAACAATCTCACTACTTTGATGTCTTGCGCTTCATACCCCTCTTCTTCTTCAGTCTCCTCTTGCGAATCGTCCGTGTATCCTATCTGCTCTTTAAATGTTTCTCCTAACTTATACAATATCCCCGCATTCGCATAATAATCTTCCTCTTCTTTTCCATAACTTATATTCCCATTCACAAAAAATGCCGTCTTCTCATTATACCTATACTCTATACCGCCGCCTACTCCTATCTCGGCTCCTATGCTTAATCCTCTTATGCTCATATAGTCCGCATCCGCGCTGCTCTTTAACCTTACCTCATACTCGCTTTGCCCGCCAAACAGCGTATACCCTCCCCAACCTCTCACGCTCCACCTAAAATTTCCTTTCTCGTCTTCTATCTTTAATCCCGCTAACCATAACGATTTTATGTAACTCTTACCCCTTATCTCTAACGCGGCTTCGCCGCCCGTCTCGTTTATTATTCCATTGTTGATTAACGCGTTCTTCATCCCTATATACGGAACTAAATCTACCTCATTGGTCATACTTATATTGTATTGCGCTTGCGCATTCACTTTTATATTAAACGTATTAAAGCCGGCTTTCGTATCTTCTTGATATTCAGGAAAATCTATCTTTCGCTTAATGTCTATGCTCGATAATCCTAACCCTATATTTCCTTTTATGCTCACTTTCTTGTCAAAGTATTTCCCGCCGTATAAGCCCGCTTCAATGCCGCCTATCTGCGCTTTGTCTTTTTCTTCTTCTATACTGCGGCTCACATACCCTAAATATACCCCGCTTATAAACGCATTCTTCCTATATATCGGCAACCCCATATATCCACCAAAACTTTGCGCTTTCATCGTTCCTATCGCTTCTTCTCCCTCATATTTCATCCCGTCCATTTGCACTTGCACCCATAACTCTTTTAACTTTCTCGCCTCGTCTTTTGCGTCTATTTCTCTTACCTTATTGTATAGCCTGTCTTCAATGTCATTGTCGGCAACGCTCTCTATCGCTCTCAATATAAACGACCCGCTTAACTTGTCAAACGCTTTCTTCGTCCTCTCAAACGCGCCGTCCCCTTTTTCTTCCTCTTCTATCGCTATTATCGATAAGCCTGTCACTAAATTCTCTATTCCTTTTGAGTTCGTCAACTTGTCAAACATTTTGGCTACTTCGTTTTGATTATATGTCAGCCCAGATATATACCCTTCAAAGTTTGACCGAGATACTGCCCCAAAATTTACATAGTTATTGTAATATCGCACAAATGTGTCTTGGATAAATACTCCTTTCTTATGTTCTTTTTCTTGACTCTTTTGTCCTATTCCACCATACTCATAATTGCTAAACCTGCCTATCACGCTGTTTGCTATACTTCCTTCTATCAACCTCGTCTCCATCTCGCCTATACCGCCGTATACTTTTACTTCTAATATGGATGTCCCGGAACTTAAACTTATATGACCGGCATTGCCTAACGCTATTTCGTCGCTTGTGTTTTTTGCCGCGTTTCCTGTTAAACTTAACACCCCGTCTATCTGCGCGTCGCCCCTTACATTTATCCTCGTCATCTCTTGTCCAAGCGATTTTACTTGCAACTTACCCTGCCCTCTTATCCATATATCCCCAAACTCCGCTTTATGCTCTACCGCTTTTGCTCCGTCTATCAGCGCTACGCCTACCTTTATATCGCTAAACCCTAAATATCTTATATACCCGCCTATATATAATGTCCCTCTTCCGTCTTTTTGCAACTTCGTGTTCTGCTCGCCCATTAGTCCGCTGTTTAACTCTATCTTTCTGTTGTCGTCTACGCTAAACGATACAAATGCCAAACTGCTTATATATATGTCATTCTTGCTTTGCGCCCCTTGTCCGCTTTGATTGTCTATAAATAATATGTCTGTCCCGCCGTCTGTTGCGCCTATTGAATTTTTCGCGCTCAGCGTTAATGTTGAATTTTCTACAAAGATTGCTCCGCCGTCGCGCTGCGCTTTGTTTCCTATAAACAATATGTCGCTTTGCGTCCTCTCATTTCCTATATATACCCCGCTAGATACATTTATTATATATATCGCTCCCCCATCGCCAAGCGTCGCCGTGTTTCTTAACAATTCTATCGTCGTTATGTCCGCCCTCTTTATCCGTTCGTTCAAATATAAAAATCCGCCGCGATTTGCCGTGTTCTCTATAGCCCGTATCATTCCCACTTCGTCCATCTTTATTTCCGACAGTCCCGTCCCGCCGCCGCTCCCAAATACCCCCCCATACGGATTTGATAAACTTAAACTCACATTGCCTATAAATTCCATTAATCCCATATTGTTAAACTCTATCCGGCTATCTTCTATATATATAGCCCCAAAATAATCGCCCGTGTTTTCTATAAACGATATTTTCCCGTTCTCGCCTCCGTCAAATACCGCCGTCGTCTTCGTTAAATATAGCGCTCCGCCTCGCCCATTGTTTTGCCTGCTTAACGCCGCTATTGATTTGTTTTTCTCAAATACTATGTCCCCGCTGCCAAACCATAATACGCTGTTTGTCGAATATATAGCTCCCCCGTGAAACGCTTCGTTGCCTATAAATCTAACTTTGTTTTCTGCATCCGCTCCAGCATTGTCATAACTGCGCAGATTGCGGGTCTTGCCATCAATGACGGATGAATTTTTTGCCGACATTTCAGACGCCTCTCCCGAAAATTCTAAATATACTCCCTGCCCATATATCGCTCCGCCCAATCCTTCCCTCCAATTTTCCCATGTCCCATTGCTATAATTATAACTCGCCGTCCCTATCGCTCTATTATAATTGAACTCGGTCAACTTATTCTTAAATATAAAATCGCCAGCCCCTATATACATCCCTCCGCCGTTTCCTGCATACGCCGTATTGTAGTTTATCGTTATATTGATATTCTTAAAATCAAAGTCCTGCTCTTTAAAATATCCAAAACCGCCGCTCTTGGCTGTGTTATATATAGCTTTTAATTCCTTTATATCCTCAAAGTTTATATGCGAATTAGGCTCGTTTATAAATATCCCGCCTCCGTCATAATCAGCCGTATTGTATGAAAACTCTAATGTGGAAAGTCCTATAAAACTTAACTCGTTCGCAGACATATCGTCCATATATACCGCCCCGCCGCTTCCTAACGATATATTGTATGATAACTTTATGTCCACTTTGTTAAATATCACCGTTGAGCCGGCGCTTATATACATCGCCCCGCCCTCATATTCCGAAGTGTTTGCGCTAAATTCTGTCTCTATATCGTCAAATATAACTTTGGAACCGCTAGTCGCATATATCGCTCCGCCTAATTGTCCGAAATTTTGCGTAAATGATACTTTGTTCTTTTTTTGCGCGCTCTTAAAACTTATTATTGAATTATTGCTCAAATATAATGCTCCGCCTAATCCTGTTGTATTGCTCGGAAAAAAACCGCCGCCTTGCGCGCCGGCTTCGTTTGATTTAAACTCTATGTCGCTGTCTATAAAACTCATCATCGTCCAATCTTTTATATATACGCTTCCCCCGCTGTCTTGCGCGCTGTTCCTCTCAAACTTGATTGCGTCTTGCCTAAATATCACCGTAGAACCTCTCGTATATAACGCCCCTCCATTTCCCTCGCCCCTGCCGCCTAACCCGTCATTTGTCTCTACTGCGCGGTTTTCTATCATATTGACCGCCATACCGCCAAACTCAATAGATTGATTGTCCATATATATAAATCCGCCCGCTCCTGCCGTATTGTGTATCGATTGTAATGTCTTTATATTGCTTAAACTGAACTTTGAGGTCCTATCTATATAAAATACTCCGCCCCCTTCTACCGCTGTGTTGTTTTCAAAGTCTAATAAGTCTATGTTCTTAAATGTTAAAGAAGAATTTTGCGCATGTATCGCTCCCCCAGAACTTGCCGCATAATTGTAATATAAGTCCGCATTTGTCCCGTCAAATACTATGTTGGCTCCATTCAAATATAACGCTCCGCCGCTTCCGCGCACCGCCGCGTTGCTCGTCAATATCACTTTCACATCTTTGAAATTAAAGTATTGATACCCAAAATATGCAAACCCGCCTTCGCCCCCCTTATTGCGCGAACCTATCAGTTTCTTGACCCCTTCAAATGTTAACGACGAGTATTCATTTACATAAAATACTCCCCCGCCGCCTACTTCAGTCTCATTATTGTAAAACTCTAATGTTTCTATATTCTTGAACTTTAACGACGAACCTCTCCCTATATATACCGCCCCGCCGCTGCTCTTTGCATAATTGTAATCAAGCAATGTGTTGACATTGTCAAATACCATCGTCGAATAGTTTAAATAAAATACTCCCCCAGATCCAGATACCGCGCTATTTCTTGTCATATATATGTCCGTGTCGTTAAATGTGAATACTTGACTGTTAAAATATGCAAAACCTCCGCTTCCCGCCTCATTGTATCTGCCTTCCAAATTCTTTATGTTCGTAAATCTTAAATCCGAATCCGCGTCAACATAAAATACTCCGCCGCCGCCTGTCTGCGTCTTGTTGCCCTCAAATGACAGCGTCGTAAATGTTGAAAATTCTACGCGCGATTTCTCGCTTATATATATCACTCCACCGCTGCTTGCAGCCCTGTTATAGTCTAACTCTAACCTGTCCATATCGCTAAATACTATCGTCGAACCTATCAAGAAAAATACTCCCCCGCTTCCGCCTTGCGCCGTGTTCGTCGTCAACTTTACTACCGCTCCATTACCTTCAAAATCAAACCGCTGCTGCTTTAAATACATAAATCCGCCGTCGCGCCCAGCATTGTTTATCCCTATCCACTCTTTTACTCCAAACACATCTAACTTTGAATTCGGATCGCCAAGATAAAATACCCCGCCGCCATATCCCGCTTTGTTATTGTAAAATTCTAATCTCTCCATATCCCTAAACTCTAACCTGCCTACCTGATTTACATACGCAAATCCTCCGCTCGACAGCGCATAATTGTCTTCTACCGTCATGTTCGTGCGCTGAAAACTCACCGTCGCATTCGCTCCCACATATACCACCCCGCCGCTTATATCGGTTCTGTTGCCCTTAAAATATACATCCGATTCCTTTAACTCTATATACGCCCCATTGTCCGCATATAACGCCCCGCCGTTTATCATTGACCTATTGTTTAGAAAATTGATTGTCGACTTGTAAAATGTTACCGTCGAACCCGCTCCTGTATATATGCTTTGCATATTGCTCTCATAAGTAAAACTCGCATTCTCTATCGTTATTCTTCCTCCTCCTATCACTCCAAATGAACTCACCCCGCTAAAATATACATTGCTGCTCAAATATAATGTCCCGCTGCCTATATTGCTTACTTGCGCGCCATTTTCCGCGTAAAATCCTCCCCTTGCCCATATCGTCCGCCCCGCATTAGCGTTAAATATCATGTTGCCGCCGTCTAAATATATGTCATTGCCCATACCTGTCAGCGCCGTATTACTAGAAAACGTTATGTCTTGGTCTTGCGCAAACATAAATATCTTTGACCCTGCCCGTCCGTATATGCCCCCGCCGCGCTGCGCCTTATTGCCGCTTATCAATACTCGCCCTGTCCCTATCGTTCTAAACGTTATCGACGACCCTCCATCCATATACAATGCTCCGCCGTTTACTTGCGCCGTATTGCCTATCATGTCCACATTGCTAAACGACATCGTCGAATTGTATAAATGTATCGCCCCGCCGCTATTTCGCGCAACATTGCTGCTTAACTCTATATCACGACTGTCTAAATCAAATAATCCGTTGCTTATATATAAAAATCCTCCGTCGTTTGCCTCATTGCGACGCGCCGTTAAATTGGTCAAATTCTCAAACTTTACAGACGAGTTGTCCCAACCTATCACGCCCCTGCTCGCCGCAGCGCTGCTGGTGTTTCTTGCAAATAATACGCTCGCGTCCTTAAATACTACGCTCGATCCCCCTTGCGCGTATAATACCGCTCCAAGCGGCGCTTTGTTGTCCGTAAAATTCATGTTGGACGCCGCAAATATCATCGTCGAACCCGTCAAATACATCCCGCCGCCGCTCTGTAACGCCGTGTTGCTGCTAAATGTTAATACCCCGCTTGCTCCCATGCTAAATAGTCCGTAAGATTGGCTTAAATATATTCCCGCCCCAAGCCGTCCTATGTTGGAACTAAACGACATCTCATAAGTTGCCGCAAAAGTCGCCGACGACCTGTTCTCAAGCGCCATCGCTCCCCCGTTGCCAGAAGCCCCAATAGCCCTGTTTGCGCTAAATATCATCGTCGAAGGCGTAAATTGTACTATCGGAACACTGTTGAAATACATCGCACCGCCTGACCCGCTTGCCGCCGAGTTTAATGAAAATCTCATCACCTGCGCTAACTTAAAATATGCGCCCCACACGCTCGTAAAATACATCGCTCCGCCGCTTTGTCCAGCTATATTACCCCTAAATATCATCTCCCGACGCGCCGTAAATGTCGCCGACGAATTTGTAAAATACATCGCCCCGCCCAAACCGCCTGTCGCTTGATTTGATATGAAACTCATCGCACCGTTGGGCTTCGTCTCGTCACCAAATGTTACAGTCGAGTTCGTAAAATACATCCCCCCCCCGCTTACTGCCGCAATGTTGCCTTGAAATGTCATCGATGTAGGTAAAAATTGCGCCACACGAACACCGCTAAAATACATACCCCCGCCAAGCCCTGTTCCAATTGCACGATTGCTTTCAAATACCATCGTCGTAGGCGTGAACTGCACCACAGGCACCGCGCTAAAATACATCGCTCCCCCATTTCCGTTTAACGCCGAGTTTGATAAAAATCTCATCATCCTCGCTGTCCTGAAATATGCAGCTGCCACATT
>JAITTG010000108.1 GCA_031287095.1 Candidatus Parendomicrobium reticulitermitis
CCCCCACCCACCCAACCCGCCACACCCCCCCCCCCCCGCCGGCCCCCGCGCCGCCCCCCCCCCCCCCCCCGCCCAGCACCGAACTTTAAAAACAAAAGAAAAATCCCAACATTGCTAGTAATGAAGTTGGGATTTTTGAGATATATGCCAAAAAGATTTGCCAAAACTTGCATAAAATATCCTTGTTGTTGTTTGATTGTGGGTTTATTTATCAAAAAGCATTGTGTTTGTCAATATATTTATATCATCACTTTCGGTGTCATTTTTAAATGATTTGACACGTATATTTATATCATCGCTTTCAGTGTCATTTTTAAATGATTTGACATTTGCTCTAATGATTTTAACACCGTTTGCGGTTGAATCGCATTGATATTTTCGGCATTTTCTTCATTGATTAATAGAGAAAATTTGCCTATGTATGGGGCGGTTTCTTTGATGTTGGAAATGCCGAAAATGAAAATTGACGGAGTGTTAAGCAGGCAAGCTAAGTGCATTGAACCTGTGTCTGCGCCTATTGCGGCATAGCTTTTGGATAGTATGGCAGATAATTGTTTTAAATCTGTTTGTCCGCAAAGGTCTATGGCTTTGTCTGACTTTATGCGTCCGAAATCTTTTTGAATACCGAGAATTATTATTTGTTTTTGCGGGTATTTTTGTTTAAGCAAATCTATCAACTGCAAATAATTTTCTATGCTCCAATCTTTGCCTTTACCCCTTGCAAACGGGAGAAGGGCGATAATATCATTGTTGGCTTGACCTGTTTTGTCATTGCGGGCTTGACCCGCAATCTCCCCGCAAAGCGTTTTTGAGGCGAAAGACGGAGATTGCGGGTCAAGCCCGCAATGACGGGAAGCAGGCAGGAATTGTGAATCTTGCCCGCAATGACGAGAGGCAGGCAGGAATTGTGTATCCTGTCCGCAATGATTGCTTATAGAGACTCCATTGTCGGATAGGATTTTGTTTGCTTGTTCAAGCGTATCAATAGGAATTTTTATATTGACTTTCGGCTCTTCAAACTTTTTTGTGGCAAAAGATATGGTTTTTAAATTGCGTATTGTCGCATTGATTTTGGCATTTTGAGGCTCAATCTCTTTGAGCAATAAATTGCTGAACTCTTTCATGCCAGATACGCCGATTTTGGTTTTGCCTTTGAGCAATCTCGCAAGAAACGCGCTGCGCAAGAGACCTTGCAAATCTATAATCAAATCAAAGTTGCGAAAATATAATTTTTTGACTACGGCAAAAAAGCCGCTTATTCCTTTTGTTCTGTCCCAAGTTATTATTTCGTCAATGTCGGGGCATAGTTCGCAAATAGCCGCCCACTGATTGAAGACAACCCATGCGATATGACAGCCGGGATAAGCGCTTTTTAAAGCATTTGCGCTGGGCAAGGCTTGAACTATGTCGCCGAATGAACTTGGTTTGATTATTAATATTTTCATATTTTTATTTTCTCTAAAAATCTATTCCTGCCGTCATTATGCGTTGACATGACTGTCATTCTGCGCAAAGCCGCAGAATGACAAGTTCTGTTAGCAATAGAATTATAACTAACGGCAAGACGATGGGATTAGCCATTTTTGTTTTGCCGCCTCAAAAACTTCTTCCACTTCAATTTTTTGCATACAAATAGGGTTTTTGCAATTTCTGTTTCTGCACGGTTGGCAGGAAACTGTGTGTTGAATTATTTGGGTTTGTCCTTTATATGGTCCCGTTCTTTTTGCATTTGTGGGTCCTAAAATCGCAATGCTGGGAATGTTTAAAGCGGCGGCTATGTGCATGGGTCCAGCTTCATTGCCTATAAATAGTCTGCACAATTTAAAAAAAGCGCAAAGTTCTTTGAGATTAAATTGACCTGTCATATCGCAAATTTCTATGTCTTTTGCCAAAGATATAAATTCTTCATTTAATCCTTTTTCGCTGCTTCCGCCCTCTTTGCCGCCGATAATCACAATGCTTGCGCCTAAATCTTTTCTGAGTTTTTGCGCAAGAGAAGCAAATTTATCTATAGCCCATCTTCTTGAAATCCAGCCTCCGCCAAGATGTAAGGCGATGATTTTGTCTAAATTAACGCTATTTGCGCTATTACAAGATTGCTCTCTTTCGTCATTGTAAGATTGATTTCTTTCGTTTTCGTCATTGCGGGCTTGACCCGCAATCTCCCCGCTAAGCGTTTTTGAGGCAAACGACGGAGATTGCGGGTCTTGCCCGCAATGACGGCTAAATGATTCGCAATGATGGATTAATTTTTTCTTGACGCTTTCAAAATCTGCATCCGATACGGCTATGGGATATTCCAAAATTTCATCGCAATTTAGATACTTAACTACTGATAAATGCCGTTCTATGCAATGGGCGGCGGGGTTTGGGTTTTTGATTTGTTTGGATATTAGCCAAGAAAATTCTCTCATACCGTTTGTGGAAGACGAGGCGATTTTATATTTGGCTTTTGCAAGAAAAACAAGCATGGCGGATTTGGCAAGACCGTGAAAATCTATACTTAAATCAAATTTTTGGGCGCGGAGTTCTTTTTTTAAATTTCTGTAATAGAATAGACTTCTTTTTTTTCTATTCCATATAAAGATATTTTCAAGCAAAGGATTGCCTTCTAAAATTTCGGCGCAGCGCTCGTCAACGATCCAAGAAATTCTTGCATGAGGATATTTCTTTTTTATGGAGGCAAGAGAAGGTAAAGCAAAAATAATGTCGCCTATTCTGCTGGGTTGGACTATTAGAATTTTTGGCGCGGGGTGGAGATCTAAATATTTAACTATGTCGTCTTTCCAATAATAATTGTCGGCTAAATCAAAAAGTTTATTTACTTCATTTTCAACTAAACGAGTTTTTTCTTCTATATTGTCTTTCTCGCCTATATAAATGGGAGCGCCCCATATTTGTATGGTTTTAGAAAAAGGTAAAGGTATGCGCTCTTTGTCCCAAGTTTTTTTGAGTAAAAAATTTCTTTGCGCAGAACAGCATATAGGAACAATCGGCAGTCCCGACTTTTGAGCGGCATATACTACGCCTGCTTTTAATTTGTGATAGGGACCTTTGGGACCATCAGCCGCAAAAGCCAAACTATAATTTTTGCGTCCATATCGAATAATTTCTATAAGCGCCCTTTGCGCTCCGCGCGTGGAAGAACCTCTCACTGTGATATAGCCGAGATTGTTTAACAGTTGAGATAAAATTTCCCCGTCTTTAGACAGGCTTACCATAATCACTATATTATTGTTTTGATTGCTCATAAGCATGGCAAATTCATTACCGTGCCAGAAAGGATAAATTGCGGGCTGCAAAAACCTTGGGGTATCGTTTAGATATTTTTTTCTAAGCGTTTTGTCTATTAGAAGAACTGTTTTGGTAAGCAAAGTTTCAATCATTTGAACTCTTATTATCCTCTCTAAAAACTTGTTCTGCCCGCCGCTATTGCAGCCCTGCGGGATTGACCCGCATCTCCATTGTTTGTCTTAAAAACGCTTCGCATGGGACTATGGGATCAAGTCCGAAAGCGACGGCGAAACGGAGTTTTTAGAGAAATTCTTTTATTTTTTCTATCGTCAATTGGATAGAGCCTTTTTGCGATTTGACAGTATGCAGCGCTTTGGCGCCCATATCTTTTAGTTTTTGTTTGTCGGACAAAAGATTTAAAGAAATTTTCGCTAAATCGGCGGCGTTTTTGACAACTATTGCTCCGCCGCTGTCTGTGAGAAGTTTGGCTTCCATTTTGAAATTGTCCATATATTTGCCAAATAGCACAGGCTTTGAATAAGCCGCAGCCTCTATAGGATTTTGTCCGCCTTTGTCTATAAGAGAACCGCCGATAAAACATAAATCGGATATTGAATAAATGTCTTGCAATTTTCCAAAAACATCAACCACAGCGGCGGCGGCAAATCCGATTCCTTTATGAAGTTGTGAAGAAAATAGGGTGAAGGGGACTTTGGCTCTATCAAGCGCAGTTTTAATGTTTTCTATTTTATCAATATGGCGGGGGGCAATAAACATTTTTATATTTGGATATGTTTTGATTAGAGTTTTATAGACTTCAATAATAGCGGCAATCTCGTCTTCTCTTATACTGCCCGCCGTCCAAACTATGTCGTCTTCTGTTAAATTGAAATCCGCTCTTGATGCGCCGACGGAAAAATCTCTGTCATATTTGATATTTCCTGTGACGAAAGTTTTCACTTTACCTTTTGACAAAGCCTCGTATCTTTTAGCGTCGTCTTCGCTTCTCGCAAGAACGGCGTCTATAAACGATATAAAACCAGACCAAAAGAAAGACATTTTGTTATAAGTTTTAAAAGTTTTTTCTGATATTCTGCCATTGACGCCGACTATTTTGATTTTTTTTGCATGAGCGCTGTAAAACATTGAAGGCCACAATTCTGTTTCTATCGGAAAGAAAAGAACGGGATTTATAATTTCAAAAGCCTTTGACATAAGCGGATATAAATCCAAAGGAAAAAGAGCGATAAAATCTATGCTTTTTAAATTTTTTGCATATTCTCTTGCTGTTTTTGTAGCCACCGTTAAGACTATTTGAGTTTTGTCGTCTTTGAAAGCGTAAAGCAAAGGCTCAACGGCGCGGACTTCGCCTATAGACGAGCAATGAAACCACAGAGTTTTTTTTAAAAGAGAGCGCTTAAAATCCCAAATAGCAAAACGCTCTTTTGTTTTATAAAAAAAATTTCTTCTAAAATTTGAACTGAAAATTAAACCGAAAGGTATTAGTATGGCGAGAAAAACGGCGAATAAGACATTATATATGAATAAAAAAAATGCAGTCATTGCATGAGCCAACCTTATCTATTTTTTTACCTTCTTTTTAGACGCTAACCAATAACACAGTCCGCATAATGAATGTTTGGGATTTAATTGTTTGTCATTATAACTGACGCCTATTTTACCGATGTCTATGAGACTGTTTAATTTTTCGTAATTTTCGGGAGCGATTTCAACCGGGCGCATAATGACGGCGTTTTCGTCGTCTGCTTCGCTTGATATTAGCCGGACTGCAAATTTTTTAGATTGTTCCAAAGATTCTACCGCAATAGTTGAGACGATTTTTTCCGTATCGTCTCCGTAAGCGGCTTTGTTTTTTTGAAATTCTTCTTCTAATTGCGCGCCAATGGCTGCAAAGAAAACGGTTTTTGCAAGCGCGTTTTGAGGAATGTCTTTTTCATTTTCAAGGATTAGAGAATCTTTTGGGAAGGTATTGTATATTACGCAAGGTTTTAAAAATTTCAAATAATAACGGACTGCGCAAGAAATGTTTTCGCGCGCTTCTTGCGAAGCCTGTTCAACATTATTTAATTTATTGACGGCTCTGACGACTTCTGAAACAGCGACATTTATCTTGAAATTTTTTATTTTTCTCATTTTCTGTTTGTTTTTGCGGCAAGTTTTGAGCGGATTTTCTTTCTTGTATCATATTCATATACCAAAGGAACGCAGACAAAAATTGAAGAATATACGCCCAAAACCGTGCCGATTACCATAATATATGCAAAAGTATGTATGACCTCTCCGCCCCAAAAGAAAAGAGCGCAAGCGACTATAAAAACGGTGACGCTTGTGACAATAGATCTTAAAAGCACGGAATTTATACTTTTATTTATTACAATTGCAAAATCATCTTTTATATGTATCCTTAAATTCTCTCTCATTCTGTCAAATAAAACGATAGTATCATTGATAGAATAGCCCGCGACGGTAAGCATCGCCGCTATCACTGTAATATCCACTTCTTTGCCGACCAAAACCAAAAAACCAAAAGACAAAACAACATCGTGAATAATGCCTACTATAGAAGCCACGCCCCAAAGGCTGGACTTAAATCTAAACGCCACATAAACCACCATACCCAAGAATGCAAAGAGAAAAGCGTATAGGGCTTGTTTTGTAAGATATTCCCCTACTACAGGACCTACAAATTCCATCTTTTCAATAGTCATTTTATTGTTGTCGAAATTCTGCTCAAAAGCATTGTTGATATCGCTTTCAAATTTTGCCTGAGAACCTATATCGTATTTTGCTCTGATGATATACATATCGTCAGACTTTTGTAATTCAAAAGAGTTTATGCCCGCGCCGTCAACTACTTGGCGGACGGTTTGCATTTCAATAGGCTGCTCAAAAGAAATTTGCATCATTATTCCGCCTGTAAAATCTATGGAATAATTTGGTCCGCCCTTTACTATATACGCCGCCGCCAAAGCGATAAGCAGGATTATCGGTACTAAAAAGAATTTGCGTCTATTGCTTACAAAATCAATATTTAGGTCATGAATAAGCTGCACTGTGCCCTCCTCTTATATGTTAATCTTTGCTAAAAAATTTTCCTTAAATAAGAAATCATACAATATCTTGGTGACCGCTATGGAAGTGAACATACTTATAATAAGCCCGATAGAAAGAGTCACTGCAAAACCCTTAATAGGTCCTGTTCCAAATTGGAATAAGAAAACAGCGGCTATAAGAGTTGTGACATTGGCGTCAAAAATCGTCCAAAACACTTTTTGATAGCCTGTCTCAACGGCAAGTCTGACGCTTTTTCCAGATTTTAGTTCTTCCCTGATTCTCTCTAAAATCAGCACATTGGCGTCAACAGCCATAGCCAAAGTAAGCGCTATGCCCGCCACGCCGGGTAAAGTGAGAGTAAATTGAAAATAAGCCATAGCAGCCATCAAAATAAACAAATTTAAGACCAAAGCGATATTTGCAATGACGCCTGAAAGTCTATAATAAATAAGCATAAACAAAAGCACTGCAAGCACTCCGACAGCCGCCGATGTAAAGCCTTTCTTTATGGAATCGTCGCCAAGCGTTGGTCCCACAGTTCTTTCTTCTATAATCCTCACAGGAGCGGGAAGAGCGCCCGCTCTAAGAATTGTCGCAAGCAATTTAGCGTCATCTTGATTAAAATTGCCTTCTATTATAGCCCGTCCGTCCGGTATTCTTGCTCTAATGACAGGCGCGCTTTGCACTACGGAATCAAGAACTATAGCCAATTGTCTATCTCTATATCTGTCTGTGACATCGGAGAAAATTTTAGCGCCGTCTTTATTAAATTCTATGCCTACTATGGGTTGACCAAACTGTCCTGTAAATTCAACTTTAGCATTTACAAGATATGCGCCTGTCAACTGGGCTTTGTCCAATATATATATAGAAGAGCGCTCTTTATCTTCATAAGCGGAAGCGCCTTCGGGCATAATTTTTGTGATTTCGGAATAAGCGGAAGGATTGGCTCTGTATTCTGCAGGAGTTATATTTTTGTCTCTTAGAAGTTCTATGACTTTATTTGCTTCATCGCTTGTATTTACAACTCTAAATTCAAGCAATGCCGTTTTTCCTATAAGTTCTTTTGCGGCATTGGCATCTTTGATGCCCGGCAATTGAACTACTATCCACCTATCGCCTTGTCTTGCTATCAAAGGCTCAGCTACGCCGAATTGGTCAACTCTGTTTCTTATAATCTCTATCGCTCTGTCAACAGCATCGCTCATTTTGACAGTTGCGTCTAAATTGGAAGCGTCCACCTCCAAAAGAAGATGAGAACCGCCTTTTAAATCAAGCCCTAGTTTTAAAATTTTGGATAGAATCGGTTGTCTGTCTTTTTGCGCCGCCTCTTTTTTCTCAGCCGTCATTCTATACCATTGAATTGAAGGCGCTATTGCATAAACCGAAAAAGCCAGCAATGCTATCGTGAATAAAAACTTCCAATTAATCTTGCTCATTTGACCCTTTCCTTGTTATTGATTTCCCTTTTAAATAACGGGATATAAGACATTAAAATAACTTGCAAAGGAATTAGCCTTGCAAGTTATTTATAAAATCATATTGAAAAATGAATTAGTTCTTTATAATATCGACATTTGAAACTGAACTCGTTTCTGAAGGTCTTGATAAAACAGTTGCAACAGCGGGTTTTGAGACTTGTATATTCACTCCTTCCGCTACTTTTACTTCTACTATATTATCTCTGACGCTTACGACAGTTCCATAAATGCCGCCTGAGGTGACAATTTTATCATCTTTTCTAAGATTGTTTAAAAGTTGTTGATGCGCCTTTGCTTTTTTCTGCTGGGGTCTAAGAAGGAATATGTAAAAGAACACAAAAATCAAAATCAGAGGCATAAAACCGCCCAACCCGCCGCCAAACAAACCCGCCTCTTGAGCAAACGCCGATTGAGGCGCCGCCGCCGCTACAAACAACAAAACTGCCAATACTTTCAACATTTTCATACAAATCTCCTTATTTTGGGGTATTTTCCACGGCGGCGAATATATCATAAAAGAAGTTTTATGTAAAGGGTACGCATTTAATCATCTAAAATGACACGGGGTAGTATAGGTGCGGCGAAGCCGCGATACACACGAATGTCTCTAAATTAAGCGCGGGACTGGAAGGTCGCTTTGCCTTTTGGCGTCTTTTTACACAATTTATCTGTTTGGATAGCGCTGCTATACGCGCGCAGACAAATTCTGCCAAAATATGCTCAAAATG
>JAITTG010000053.1 GCA_031287095.1 Candidatus Parendomicrobium reticulitermitis
TTATTCCACGATTTCAGTTACTACGCCTGAACCGACCGTTCTTCCGCCTTCTCTTATTGCAAATCTCAATTGCTTTTCCATTGCCACAGGCATTATCAATTCTATGTCCATAGTCACATTATCCCCAGGCATCACCATCTCTACTCCCGCAGGCAAATGCGCTATTCCTGTCACATCTGTCGTCCTAAAATAAAATTGCGGTCTGTATCCTGTAAAAAACGGCGTGTGCCTTCCGCCTTCTTCTTTCGTCAATATATATACTTGCCCTTTGAACTTCGTGTGCGGCTTTATTGAACCAGGTATCGCTATCACTTGCCCTCTTTCTACTTGATTCTTTTCTATCCCTCTTAACAACATACCTATATTGTCGCCCGCTTGCGCCTCGTCAAGCAACTTCCTAAACATTTCTATGCCAGTAACCACAGACTTTCTCGTCTCTTGTATCCCAATGATTTCTACATTGTCATTTACTTTCACTTTCCCTTTTTCTACCCGTCCTGTCGCCACCGTTCCCCTTCCAGTAATTGAAAACACATCTTCCACACTCATCAAAAATGGTTTGTCAACATCCCTTTGAGGCAACGGAATCGTCTCGTCCACCGCTTCCATCAACTTTAATATGGAGTCAACTCCCTCTTTCTCTCCTTGCAAGGCTTGTAACGCTGAACCTCTTATCACCGGCGTCTTATCCCCAGGAAATCCATATTTCGTCAATAAATCTCTCACTTCCATTTCTACCAAATCTAATAACTCTTTGTCTTCTACCGCATCGCACTTGTTTAAAAATACCACTATCGCAGGCACATTCACCTGTCTCGCAAGCAAAATATGCTCCCTCGTCTGAGGCATCGGTCCATCTAATGCGCTCACTACCAAAATCGCTCCATCCATCTGCGCCGCGCCTGTTATCATATTCTTTACATAGTCGGCATGCCCAGGACAATCTATATGCGCATAATGCCTCTTCTCAGTAGAATACTCCACATGACTTACCGCTATCGTCACTATCTTTGACGCGTCTCTCCTTCCTTGCGATTCAGACGCTTTCGCCACTTGATCATACGATATATACTGCGCTAATCCTTTGTCGCCTAATACCTTTGTAATCGCCGCAGTCAATGTCGTTTTGCCATGGTCAACATGCCCTATCGTCCCTACATTTACATGCGGTTTTGTCCTGTCAAATTTCTCTTTTGCCATTTTATCCCTCCAAAACTATCCTTTTGAATTTTTTTCTAATATTTTATCAGCAATTTGTTTAGGAACTTCTTCATAATGAGAAGGTTCCATGCTGTAATTTCCTCTACCTTGCGTTAAAGAGCGCAATGTCGTTGAATATCCGAACATTTCTGCAAGAGGAACGGTCGCTCTAATATGTTGAACTTTATTCCTCGCTTCCATATTTGCAATTTTACCGCGCCTTGAATTTAAGTCTCCTATAACATCGCCCATATAATCTTCTGGAATTATCACTTCTGTTTTCATTATAGGCTCAAGAACTACGGGACTTGCTTTTTTGCAAGCGTCTTTAAAAGCCATAGAGCCTGCAATTTTAAACGCCATTTCTGAAGAGTCAACTTCGTGGAAAGAGCCGTCAATAACAGTCACTTTAATATCCACAACGGGATAACCGGCTAAAACTCCAGAAGTCATTGCTTCTTTAATACCTTTATCAATTGCGGGAATATATTCTCTAGGAATTACGCCGCCAACAATTTTGTTTACAAACTCATATCCTTTGCCCGGCTCTTGAGGTTCGACTGTAAGTATGACATGTCCATATTGTCCGCGTCCGCCTGTTTGTCTAATATATTTTGATTCGGCTTCTTGTTTTTTCTTAATCGTTTCGCGATAGGCTACTTGAGGTCTGCCTACATTCGCTTGGACATTGAACTCTCTTTTCATTCTGTCAACAAGAATTTCAAGGTGGAGTTCGCCCATGCCTGCGATTATTGTCTGATTTGTTTCTTCATTCGTTCTCACTCTAAATGTCGGGTCTTCTTCAGCAAGCCTATTAAGAGCAACGCCGAGTTTTTCTTCATCGGCTTTTGATTTAGGCTCTATAGCCACATCAATTACAGGCTCTGGGAAAGACATTGATTCTAAAAGAATTGGATGTCCTTCATCGCAAAGAGTATCGCCTGTGCCGGTATTTTTTAATCCAACAGCAGCGGCAATATCTCCAGCATTCACGCTTTTTACTTCCTCTCTATTATTTGAGTGCATACGAACTATACGGGAAATTCTCTCTTTATTATTTTTAGATGGATTAAAAACATAAGAACCGCTTTCAAGGGAGCCTGAATAAACTCTAAAATATGTCAATTTTCCGATAAAAGGGTCTGCCTGAATCTTAAAAGCCAAAGCGCTAAAAGGAGCTTTATCGTCAACTTCTCTGTGTTCTGGTTCGCCATTTTCTGGATTTGTTCCTTTGAAAGCCGCCCTGTCAAGAGGAGAAGGAAGATAATCGCATACTGCGTCTAACATAGGCTGAACGCCTTTATTTTTAAATGCAGAACCGCAAAGCATAGGTATCAATTTTATTTCAAGAGTCGCTTTTCTGATAGCGGCTTTTATCTGAGCAATTGTAGAATCTTTGCCTTCCATATAATTAGTCATAATCTCATCGCTAAAATCCGCAAGGGCTTCTATCATTGCGGCGCGCATTTGTTTTGCTTTGTCTTTTAGGTCTGCTGGAATATCTACAATTTCAAATTTTGCTCCAAGTTCTTCGCCTGACCAAACGCTTGCTTTCATCTCAACCAAATCAACAATACCTGAAAAAGCGCCTTCAGCGCCTATTGGGATCTGTATTGGGAGAGGTTTTGCCCCCAACTTTTCTTCAACATCTTTTATAACCATAAAGAAATCAGCGCCGACTTTATCCATCTTATTTGAAAAAACTATTCTTGGAACGCCGTATTTATCAGCCTGTCTCCAAACAGTTTCAGATTGAGGCTCAACGCCGTTTCCTGAGTCAAAAACTACAACCGCGCCGTCTAAAACTCTTAAAGACCTTTCAACCTCAACGGTAAAATCCACATGTCCGGGAGTATCAATGATATTAAACTGCATATCCTGCCATTTACAATATGTGGCGGCGGAAGTTATAGTAATTCCTCTTTCTCTTTCTTGTTCCATCCAATCCATAGTAGCGGCGCCTTCGTGAACTTCGCCGATTTTATGAGTTCTTCCCGCATAGTAAAGAATTCTCTCTGTTGTTGTAGTTTTTCCCGCATCTATATGAGCGGCGATCCCAAAATTTCTGATTTTATTTAACGGATATTCTCTTGCCATTTTCTCAAATCCTTATATTTTATTTTTACCATCTACTTAATAAACAAATTCGCAGACAAAGACAACAAAAATACAGCCAACGCGCAACACAGCACAAAAATCCCAAACCCTATAGGAGAACCCCACCCAAACCATTTAAAAATTTCTAATTTTTTTTCATTATTATTTTCAGACATTCTTTCTCACCGCCTAATATTCTATTTTTATCATATATCTAACAAACAAACTTATTTTTCTCACCACCTATAATGAGCAAACGCTTTATTTGCCTCTGCCATCTTATGCGTATCTTCCCTTTTTTTCATTGCGGCGCCTTCTTTTTTGCCTGCATCTATTATCTCTTGAGCTAATCTTTCGCACATGGGTCTGCCCGTCTTATTTCTTGCTATTTCTGTGATCCAATTGATTGCAAGCGTTGTTGAGCGAACCAAAGGAACTTCCATAGGAACTTGATATGTCGCGCCGCCTACTCTGCGGGGACGAACTTCAAGCAATGGACGAACATTTTCTATCGCTCTATTAAAAACGCCTACCGGGTCTTCGTTTGTTTTTTCTTTTATAATATCAAAGGCATCATACATAATAGATTCTGCAATGCTCTTTTTGCCTTCAAAATTTAGTTTACTGATAAATCGGGCTACTATAACTGAGCCGAATTTTGAATCGCCGTCCGGCAATCCTCTTTTTTCTCTTGGTTTCAATGCTTTGCGTGGCATAACTTACCTCTATATTTAATTTAACAAACTTGTAAAAACTATTGTCATTTCCGACATAACGCTTCTATTTTCAAGCGCCTCTCTTATATAAAAAGATTTTGGAAAACGCAAATGAACTATTTTGCGGCAGGAGCAGCTTTCCCCTTTTTGGCACCATATTTACTTCTTGATTGTTTGCGTCCGTCAACCCCAGTGGTATCCAATGTTCCTCTTATAATATGATAGCGCACGCCCGGCAAATCTTTCACGCGGCCGCCGCGTATAAGAACAAGCGAATGCTCTTGAAGATTATGACCTACGCCCGGAATATAAGAAGTTACTTCATAACCGGATGTGAGGCGAACCCTTGCTACTTTTCTCATGGCGGAATTAGGCTTTTTAGGAGTCGTCGTATAAACTCTTGTGCAAACGCCTCTTCTTTGAGGACAATTTTTTAACGCAGGAGATTTTGTCTTTTTAATTGTGTCTTTTCTTCCTTTTGCAATTAACTGATTAATTGTTGGCATTGTTTATTTCCTTATTTTTTATTTGCTAACGGCGCCGTAATCCGTTCTAATACCGGTTCCTGCAGGTATTAAATGTCCGATAGAAACATTTTCTTTTAAACCTTGTAAAGTGTCTATTTGTCCAGATACAGCCGCTTCTGTCAAAATTCTTGTAGTCTCTTGGAAAGACGCCGCCGAGATAAATGAATCGGACGACAAAGACGCTTTTGTTATTCCCAAAAGTATTGGGTCGGCGGCAGGGATTTTTCTGCCTTCGGACTTGGCAAGTTTTCTTTCCCTGTCAAATTTATGTCTTGAAACTATTTCACCATTTAAGAATTTACTATCTCCTGAATCTTTAATTCTGACATTAGACAACATTTGTCTGACGATGATTTCAATATGTTTATCATTTATAGTCACACCTTGCAATCTATAAACTTGTTGTATTTCATTTACAAGATATTCTTGAACCTCTTTGGGACCTTTTACTTTGAGAATATCATGAGGATTGACAGCGCCGTCGGAAAGAGACTCGCCTTCTTTAACTCTATCGCCTTCATATACGACTAAATGTCTGCCGGCGGGGACAAGATAATCCATCTTCATTTGCGTATCAGCGTTTTCAACTTCAACTTTTATACTGCCTTTTGCAGTAGGTCCGCCTAAATGAACTACGCCGTCTATTTCAGAAACAACTGCGGCGTTCTTTGGTCTTCTGCCTTCAAAGAGCTCCGCTACCCTTGGGAGACCGCCGGTAATATCTTTGGATCTAGAAACTTCCTGAGGAATTTTAGCCAAAACATCGCCCGCAGATACAGCCGCGCCATCGTGAACAACAAGAGTTGTATCAACCGGCAACGGATATTCAATGGCTTCTTTGCCGGCAGACTTAATAACTATTCTTGGACTTTTTCTTTCGGCAGGATGGTCAATAATAACTCTTTCAATTTGTCCGGTAATTTTAGATTTTTCTTTTTGCAGAGTAACGCCTTCTTTTATATCTTCAAAATGGACAGTCCCGTTAAATTCACTAATAATCGGTTTGGAATGCGGATCCCATTTTGCTATCAAAACGCTTTTCTTTATTCCTGTCTCAGCATCAACTTTGACTTCAACTTTTTGACCGTCTTGCACTTCTATCACAGAACCATAGGGAATTTGATAAACCTGTCTGCGATGGACGGGATATTCTGAATATGCAAGTTCGGTATTTCTGCTAAGAACTATAGTTTCGCCATTCTTGTTTTTTATAGCCTTCAAATTATAATAATCCGCAGTTCCATTATTTTCAGCATATATTTCAGAGCGTTGAACAACGCGGCTTGCAGTTCCGCCAATATGGAAAGTCCTAAGCGTAAGCTGAGTTCCCGGCTCGCCTATGGACTGAGCGGCTATGATTCCTACCGCTTCCCCGGTTTCAACCATTTTGCCTGTCGCTGGATTTATACCATAACACTTTGCGCATATACCGTGGTCGGATTCACAAGTCAAAACGCTTCTTATGCCTATTTTATCAATGCCTGATTCAATAAGTTTCTTTGCTTTTTCGGAAGTAATTATTTCCCCTCTCTTAACTATGGGCTCATCATCTATGACGCTGACAACATTGTCAAGAGCGACTCTACCGACTACTCGTTCATCTATCTTTTCAACAATTTCGTCGCCGCTTTGTAATGTCCCTATAAATACGCCGTTAGTTGTTTTGCAATCTTCTTCCGATACGACTACATCGTGAGCGACATCAATAAGCCGTCTTGTTAAATAGCCCGCTTCTGCGGTTTTGAGAGCAGTATCGGATAAACCTTTTCTGCCTCCGTGAGTGGAAATAAAATATTCCAAAATGGTCAAACCCTCTCTGAAATTTGAAATAATAGGAGTTTCTATGATTTCGCCTATTCCGCCTGTGAGTTTTTTCTGAGGTTTTGCCATAAGACCGCGCATGCCTGCAAGTTGTCTAACTTGCTGTCTTGACCCTCTTGCGCCGGAATTTGCCATCATATAAATAGAATTGAATCTGTTTTCGCCTTTCTTTATAACTGCAGTCTCATCTTTTCTCATTTCATCAAACATAATATCGGCGACTTCATCTGTAACATTAGTCCAAATATCTATAATTTTATTGTATCTTTCGCTTTCTGTGATAAGCCCTTGTTTTGCCTGATTTTCAATAGATTTTATTTGAGATTTTGCATCTTTAACTAATTTTTCTTTTCTTGGCGGGATTTTCATTTCGTCTATTGAAATCGAAATACCCGCTTTTGTAGCGTATTTATAACCCAATTTTTTGATTTCATCTAAAAGAATCACTGTTCTATATTGACCAAGTTCTTTATAACATCTATCCACCAATACGCCCAATTCTTTTTTAGTCATATTTTGATTTTGATAGCCCAAAGAATAGGAACCGTCTGCTTCTTTAGGAAGCTGCTCGTTAAAAATTATTCTTCCGACAGTAGTATAATTTACGACTTCTTTGCCGTCGTCGTCTTTATAATTTTTCCATTTTAAAATATCAGATTGCTCGCTATCTTTAAGTTTTGCATCTCTTATATTTGTAATTCCTACAACTTTAATTCTCGCTTGCAAATCAACTTTTCCCATCTGATAAGCGCTTATCACTTCGTCAACAGATGAGAACAATTTACCTTCGCCGTCAACTCCATATTTTTCTTTGGTTAAGAAACAACTGCCCAAGACCATATCCTGAGAAGGAACCGCTATAGGCTTTCCAGAAGCTGGGGATAATATATTTTTTGTCGCCATCATAAGAACTTTGGCTTCAAGTTGAGCCTCCAAAGATATAGGTAAGTGGACTGCCATTTGGTCGCCGTCAAAATCCGCGTTAAATGCGGCGCAAGAAAGCGGATGAAGTTGTATTGATTTACCTTCAACAAGGACAGGCTCAAAAGCCTGAATGCCGAGTCTATGCAAAGTAGGGGCTCTGTTTAAAAGAATGGGATGATTTTTTGTAACATTTTCAAGGATATTCCAAACCTTAGCGTCGCCTCTTTCCAACATCCTCTTTGCCGATTTGAGCGTAGCATTTTCTTGCTTGACCAATTCTTTGATAATGAAAGGTTTAAACAATTCTAACGCCATTTCTTTAGGAAGCCCGCATTGATTGAGTTTGAGATTTGGACCAACGACAATAACGCTTCTACCGGAATAATCAACTCTCTTACCGAGCAAATTCTGTCTAAATCTTCCTTGTTTTCCTTTAAGCGTATCGGACAAAGATTTCAAAGGTCTATTGCCTGCGCCTGTCACTGGACGCGGTCTTGAATCATTATCTATAAGAGCGTCAACCGCTTCTTGCAACAATCTCTTTTCATTGTTTATCATCACAGTGGGCGCTTTTAATTGTTCAATATGGCGAAGTCTATTATTTCTGTTGATAATTCTTCTATATAAATCATTCAAATCCGAAGTTGCAAATCTCCCGCCGTCCAATGCTACCAAAGGTCTAAGATCCGGCGGAATCACGGGAAGAACTGTAATTATCATCCATTCGGGTCTTGTATTGGATTTAAGGAATCCTTCAACAACTCTGAGCTTTCTTATAAGCCTTGCTCTTTCTGCGTCGGATTTTGTTTCTTGTATTTCTTCATATATTTTTTTAGATTCTTGCTCTAAATTGATTTCTTCTAAAAGTTTTCTTACTGCAACCGCTCCTATACTTACCTTTAATTCATCGCCAAAACCATTTTGAAATTTTTTAATATCGCTTTCTTCAAGCAAAATAGAATGCTCGGGCTTTGCAAAATCCCTCATAAAAGGGATTTCATTTTTGGCAATATCTATTGTTAAAAACCCTTCATAAGCCTTTAAAGCGTCTGTATTTTTTCTTAATTCATTAAACGCTTTTTCCTTTTCAACATTAAAAAATTCTACTTTTACTTTTTTGTCGGACTTAGCGACAGACATATCTTCAACGGCATCTTTGCTTAT
This sequence comes from Candidatus Parendomicrobium reticulitermitis, assembly GCA_031287095.1. Classification (GTDB taxonomy): domain Bacteria; phylum Elusimicrobiota; class Endomicrobiia; order Endomicrobiales; family Endomicrobiaceae; genus Parendomicrobium; species Parendomicrobium reticulitermitis. Next base: position 8,450 of record JAITTG010000053.1, read on the forward strand.
TCCAACAAAATTATTATCAAGAATATTCATGATGCTATTATAGCTATCAACATCTAAATCATTATATATATAAGCGCAATGAGATTTGAAATAACACTTATAATATATGTAGCCGTTAGCGATATTTTCGCTGATTTTTTTTGCCAATTCATCGGAAGTTAAATCGGATTTCGCCGATTGATGTTTGACTAAAGTTTTGAGTTGTTTTAACGCCTTCTTTGAATCTTCTTCAAGGTCAATATCTTCAACTATTATACCGTCAAGAATATTCTTAAACTCTTCTCTTACCACAGGACTGTTTATTCCGTATTTAAACAAATCAAGTTCTTCTTCTTTTAAAAGCGTTCTTTTTTGCACAAAAGAATAAATGCCGACATTGTCTTTCAATTCATCTGTAACGACATATTTAGTGTAGTAGATAACCTTTTCCAAGTCTGAAATTTTCATATTAAGAAGTATCCCAATTCTTGAAGGCGGCTTTCTAACAAACCATAAATGAGCCACAGGAACGGCTAAATCTATATGTCCGAATCTTTCTCTTCTAACTTTAGATTCCGTCACTTCTACGCCGCATCTATCGCAAATTACGCCTTTGTGTTTAATATATTTATATTTGCCGCAATGACATTCCCAATCTTTTATAGGACCGAAAATTCTATCGCAAAACAATCCGTCTCTCTCTGGTTTGAAAGTCCTATAGTTAATAGTTTCGGGCTTTTTTACTTCGCCGTAAGACCATTCCCTAATCTGTTCAGGACTTGCAACAGCAACTTTCATTGCGGCAAAGTTTGAGAAATTGATTGCATTTTTCTTTTTTTGATTCTGAAAATTTATTTTACTCATTTATTTTTTACGCCTCTTTTTTCTTGTTTAGGGTCTTGAAGATTTTTATTGGTTAAAAGTTCCACATTTAAACCGAGCGCTTTGAGTTCGCTCACTAAAACCTTAAATGACTCCGGAACTCCTGGTTCTGATATGTCGTCTCCTCTAACTATTGAATCATACATCTGAACCCTGCCTTCAACATCATCGGATTTAACAGTTAAAAATTCCTGTAATATATGCGCCGCGCCATAACCCTCTATAGCCCAAACTTCCATTTCTCCAAATCTCTGTCCGCCAAATTGCGCTTTTCCGCCCAATGGCTGCCTTGTTATCAAAGAATAAGGTCCCGTTGACCTTGCATGCATTTTATCTTCAACCAAATGATTGAGTTTCATAACATACATTACTCCAACAGTGACTTTTTCTATAAAAGGCTCGCCCGTTCTGCCGTCATAAAGAGTGATTTTACAATCATCCGTCGGAACCGACTCTTCTATAAATTTATTAAGAGCGTCTTCTAATTCTTTGCCTACTAACCCTCTTGCAATCAAAGATTTCTTTTTGTCCGATATTATTTTATCTTTTGCTTTTCTGACATAATCTTTTATTTGTTCTTCGCTTGCCCCGTCAAATACCGGAGTTATCATTTGAGTATTTAGTTCTTTCGCCGCCCAACCGAGCATCACTTCAAGAAGTTGACCGACATTCATACGGGAAGGGATAGCAAGAGGAGATAAAACGCAATCTATAGGAGTTCCATCAGGCAGTCTCGGCATATCCTCCACTGGAAGAATTCTCGCTACTATGCCTTTGTTGCCATGTCTTCCTGCAAGTTTGTCTCCTACTTGAACTTTCATCTTAGCCGCTATATAAACTTTGACTATTTTATTAACAGAAACAGGGAGTTCGTCGCCTTTTTTAAGTCTTTCTTTATTAGTTTCATAATCGGTTTTTAAAATTTTTTCTTTGGCGTCATAAAGGGCTTCTATCTTATCTTTTTCGCTTGCGCGGACTTTTGCCAATTCTTCTTTTCTTTCTTTTTTTAATAAAATCTTAGCGGCTTCATAAACTTCTTTTATATCTTCAACTTTTCTGCTTTTATCTTTATCCGTAAGTTTCTCAAGCCTGACAAATGTTCTAACGCCTATGACTTTACCAGAAGTCCCCGGAGGAACTCTCAAAGAAGCATCTTGAACATCTTCCGCTTTTTTACCAAAAAGAACTCTTAACAATCTTTCTTCCGGGGTAGTCTGTTGCTCGCCTTTTGGGGCAGTTTTACCTACCAAAATATCGCCTCTTTGAACTATTGAACCTACTTTAATTACGCCTTCTTCATCAAGATTTAAAAGATCTTCTGACCCGACATTTGGAATATCTTTTGTTATTTCTTCCGGTTTTCCCTTTGTTTCTCTTGCTTCGGTATCAAATTCTCTTATATGAACAGAAGTAAATTTATCGTCTTTTATCAATCTTTCAGACAAAAGCATGGCATCTTCAAAATTATATCCATTCCACGGCATAAAAGCGATGAGAAGATTTTGCCCTAATGCAAGTTGTCCATCTTTTGTAGCAGGTCCGTCGGCAATAATTTGCCCTTTTTTGACAATATCGCCTACTTTTACCAAAGGTCTTTGATCCACGCAAGTATCTTGATTTGAACGGGCATATTTCTTTAAATTATAAGCGTCAATTTTCTTGTCTTTAGAATAAACCATTATTTCATCAGAGGAAACAGAAACAACCTCGCCATCCGAATTTGAAACTATAACAACGCCCGAATCTCTCGCTATTTTTTCCTCAATACCCGTAGCGACCAAAGGAATTTCCGTATCCAACAAAGGAACGCCTTGCCTTTGCATATTACAACCCATAAGAGCTCTGTTTGCATCGTCATGCTCTAAGAAAGGGATAAGTCCAGCCGAAACAGATATAACCTGCATAGGCGAAATATCCATATAATCAACTTTGGTTGGAGGTTGAAATTCAAAAGAATCGCCTCTTCTTCCATGGACTGAATCAACTGAAATTTTTCCATTTTTATCTAATGGAGTATTTGCCTGAGCGACAAAATAAGCATCTTCCCTATCGGCAGTCAAATACTCGATTTCATCAGTAGCAATGCCGTTGACAACTTTTTTATAAGGAGTTTCTATCAAACCATATTGATTGATTCTTGCAAAAGTTGACAATGATGTTATTAAACCGATATTTGGACCTTCGGGAGTTTCAATAGGACATACGCGCCCATAATGAGTATGATGAACATCGCGGACTTCAAACCCCGCTCTTTTCCTATTTAATCCGCCGGGACCGAGCGCTGAAAGTCTTCTCTTCATTGTAAGTTCAGACAATGGATTTATTTGGTCCATAAATTGCGACAATTGGGAAGTTCCAAAAAATTTTCTTATCTGAGCGGTAAACTGAGTAATATTTGTAAGAGAACGGGGGGTGACATTGTCTTTGTCTTGATTATTCATGTGTTCTCTTATAAATCTTGCCATTTGAACAAGCCCGACTCTTATTTGATTTTCTAAAAGTTCTCCAACGGAACGAACGCGTCTATTCCCCAAATGGTCAATATCGTCAAGTCCGATTTTCACAACTTGCCCGTTTTCCTTAAATTCTGTTTCGCCATTATAAAGCATTAAAAAATATTTAAGCGTTACAACGACATCTTCAAGCGTGAGAGTTCTTTTACTGTCGGACGGAATAGCCATATTAAAATTTTTTGCATAATATTCAAAGAGAGGTCCCAATTTCTTTAAAATTTTATATCTACCTACTGTTGTTAAATCGTATCTTCTTATAGATTTAAAAAGCAGTTCATCTAAAAATTCCTGCGCCCTTTCCTGCATAATAAATTCTTGAGTCTTTATAACTCTGTATATGTGATTGACCGCTTCTTTTTGACTTTTTATCGGGTCTTTTTTTAAGGTCAACAAAACGGACGAATCTTTCAAAACTGAAACTGTTGTATACCCATTTGCCAATAATTTCTTTATAGTTTCCTCTTTCAATTCTTTGCCGGCATCAACAATAATTTCGCCTGTTTCTTTGTCGTAAATATCGTCTGCAACATATTCATTGGAAAGAGTAGCGGAAACTGCGTCAAGAGCAATCTCTTTTGTATCTTTAAATAGATTGAGCATCTCTTCATCAGTTTTAATGCCTAAAGCGCGCAAAAATGTAGTAGCGTATATTTTTCTCTTACGGTCTATACGGACATATAAAATGCCGTTTTGGTCAAACTCAAACTCAACCCAAGCGCCTCTATACGGAATCATTCTCGCAAAATATAAAGGTTTGCCCAACATAGTAACTCTTTTTTCTTCGTCTTCTTCAAAAATAATTCCAGGCGAACGATGGATTTGACTGACAACAACTCTCTCCGTTCCATTTATAATAAATGTCGCTGTGTCCGTCATCAAAGGAACATCGCCGAAATACACATCTTGTTCCGACAATTCTTTGGTTTTTCCGTCTTCATTCCTATACATCAATCTAAGTTTAACTCTTAGAGGAATAGCATAATTAGCATCTCTGGCGACAGATTCATCTATGGGATATTTAGGCTCGCCGAAATCATAAGAAATATATTCCAATTTCAAACTCCCATCAGAGTTCTCCAAGGGAAATATATCTTGAAAAGCGGCTTCCAACCCTTTGAATTTTCTTTTCTCTGGGGAAACATCTCTTTGCAAAAATTCATCAAAAGAATCTTTTTGCATTTTCAAGAGAAGCGGCGGATCAATCGCCGCTGTTATTTTTCCAAAATTTACTTTTTCCATTGATTATAAACCTGTTTTTAATTTGACAACAAAAATCTCAAAACAAACTATCCGCGCCAAATAAATATTCCCTAATATTTAGCGTATTTACAATTTTACTTTAATTCTACAGTTGCGCCGGCTTCAACAAGTTTCTTTTTGAAACCCTCAGCATCAGCTTTAGGAACATTTTCTTTAACTGTTTTAGGTGCGCCTTCCACCAAATCTTTTGCCTCTTTAAGACCGAGATTTGTGATTTCTCTAACAGCCTTAATAACATTTATTTTGTTTGCTCCAGCTGCCGTCAAGACAATTGTAAACTCATCTTTTTCTTCAGCCGCCGCAGGCGCTGCGCCTGCCACAGGAGCCGCCGCTACCGCCGCAGGAGCCGCCGCAGATACTCCGAACTTCTCTTCCAAAGCCTTTACAAGTTCTGAAAGTTCAATCACCGTCAACTTTGAAATTGCCTCAATCAATTGATCTTTTGATAAATCTGCCATTTGAATATCCTCCACCTTATTTTTTGTTTATTTTTTACTTATATAAAACAAAAGCGCAGGACGCTTATAACACACGCCTACGCTTTCACTTGTTTTTTACTTGCCGCATCTAAAACATTCAACAATCCTCTGATATTTGCCGCCAAAACATTTACAAAACCGCTTATTGGAGCATTCATGCTGCCCAACATTTTAGCAATCAAAACTTCTCTTGAAGGCAGTGATGAAAGTTGGCTTACAATTGCAGCGTCAACAAATTTGCCGTCCATAAAGGCTTTTTTGATTTTCAATTTATCATGAGTCTTTGCAAAATCAACAACAATCTTTGCGGGAGAGACAATATCGTCATTTTCAAACACAACCGCCGTAGGTCCTGTAAACAAATCCTTCGCTTCAATTCCGAGTTCTTTTACGGCAAGTTCGCTAATAGTATTCTTAACAACAGCAAACTCGCTTTTGCTTTGACGGAGTTTGCTTCTGAGTTCTGAAACCTCAATAACATTAAGTCCGCGGTATTCAGTTAAAATCATACCCTTGGCGGCTTTAAATTTTTCTTTCAAAATTTTTAAATTGTTTTGATTTTTTATGCTTGGCATTTGATTCTCCAAAATTTTTTGTTTAGTTGTTTTCGCCTAATAGTTGCTTTCTATATTTCTCATATTCTGTATCTGATAAAATCCTTTTTTCTTTCATTTGATGGATGCGATCTAATCTATACAAGATCTGCCGTCTCCCCTTTTTCAGCAATTCAATCATCCCGCTTATAAACTAATGCAAGAATCAAAGCAATCCACCAAGTAACTGAAAAAGAGATAATACTAATCCAACTTAAAACTTTAATTGTTGTTAAATTAGACCCTACAATTCCTCTTTTTTTGGCAATTAATATCGGAGCATAAACTATAAGAAAAACTATTGCCATAGAAACTATCGCAAACAATATAAACAAAAGTGAGCCTTTATTGTCTAAAATACTTGCTTTAACGCTCTTACTTTGAGCATTCGCCTTAACGCCGCCTTTTTTGATGTTCTTACTTTGGGCAACCGTTTTAATACTATTTGTTGCAGCGGTCTTGCTTTGAACAGATGTTTTAACACCGCTTGTTGTCTCAACACTCTTACTTTGCGCAAGTATTTTAACACTCAAGACAAAAATGAATGTCAAAACTAAACCCAAAATTACTAATCTTTTATAATTTTTACCTTTAATCATTCTTGCAAACACCTTATATAAACAACATATTATTTCTATCTCTAAACACAAAAAAACTTCTCTGTAGAGAGAAGTAATAAAAATCAAACTTTTATTCCTTTCGTCTCGGTAAGATTTTATTTTTTAATGCCTCTCTAATCGGCATCTTACTGTCTTTGACTATATGCATCTCCCTAAAAACCTACTTTTAGGGAGACCATATATATTCTTATTTTGCAACAACCGGTTTTACAACATATTTTTTTTCAAAATTCTCATCGCTGCTAACCAAATATAATACAGTTCTTACTAATGCCCATAATCCCAATGCGCCAAGAATAAAAAACCCCACGAATATAAGACACAGTAAATCCGCAACGAAAAATGTAATCAAAACTATCAAGCCTTTTTTAGTGTCATTAAGATAAAAGAAATCAACTCCTAATGCGCCAAGAAAAAATGCTAGAACAGCAGCAACAATCTTACTTTTCATACATACCTCTCCTTTTATTTAATTTTCCAACAAATGTGCGCAATTTTTAACAAATTATGCGCGCTTAAAATAAAATCCGGCGGCGACCTACTCTACCAGAACCCTGCGGTCCAAGTACCATCGGCTCTGATGGGCTTAACTTCCGTGTTCGGGATGAGAACGGGTGTGGCCCCATCGAAATAACCACCGGAAAACTTTTAAAGAACACATTGAAAACTTAGGCGGCATTGGAATAGATACTCAGCACAGAAGCTCGAGTTTTTCCAACACCACCGATATTAAGTAAAGTAAATCTTGCGTTAACACAGCAAAGAAATTAGAAAATGCGACCAAGCCAAACGAGCAATTAGTATCAGTTAGCTCCATACATTACTGCACTTCCACTTCTGACCTATCAAACTTGTAGTCTACAAGCGCTCTTTAGGGAAACCTTATCTTGAGGCGAGTTTCACACTTATATGCTTTCAGCGTTTATCTCATCCATACTTGGCTACTCGGCAATGCTCCTGGCGGAACAACCGAAACACCAGAGGTATGTTCATTCCGGTCCTCTCGTACTAAGAACGAGTCCTCTCAAGTTTCCTGCGCCCACGGTAG
>JAITTG010000013.1 GCA_031287095.1 Candidatus Parendomicrobium reticulitermitis
TCTTGTCTTGTCTTGTCTTGTCTTGTCTTGTCTTGTCTTGTCTTGTCTTGTCTTGTCTTGTCTTGTCTTGTCTTGTCTTGTCTTGTCTTGTCTTGTCTTGTCTTGTCCGTCAAAATCTACAAGTCTTTTTCTGCCTGTCAACAATTCTTGCATCAAGCCTTGTTTGATTAATTTTTCTTTTTCTATTTTTTTGTCTAATACAAAAATAAATCTATCAATATCAGAGAGCGCTTTTGCTATTCTTTTTTGTTCGGCTATTGGCGGCAAATTTATTGTTATATCTTCTAAATCTTTACCATGTAAATGATAAATAGTTATTCCTTTTGTTTTCTCGGCAATTTCAAATTTTTTGATAGTATTTAAAAAATAAACAACAAATTCAGAATTTAAATCAAATCCTTTATTTCTTAAAATAATTATATCTCCGCCCAATAATACATCGTCTAATAGAATAGTAGAGGCTTTTGCTAAATCTACCCCTGTCGTTGTTGTTGATCCCGGAAGTAGAATGTCGCCTGATTTAGATAAAACGCCTTCATTGACATTTGTAGAAGATACAATGTCGTCAATAATATCGCCATAAGTCGTAAATAACTCTCCATATAACAAACATTTATTTTTACCCGACAATTTAATCTTTGATTTTGACAATCCGCCGCCTTTCAAAATAGAAAATAGTTCCCCTAATTTTTTTTCATCCCAATGTTCTGGGAAAATGCTAATATCGGTAATATCAGTTTGTTTATATATTTTTTTCATTTTTTTGCCTTTCTTGCATAATTGACTTCAAATGATTGTTTACTTTTTTTTCTATATCGGCAATTTCATTATCTATTTCTGATAAAGTTTGCTTATATCTTTGAGACAGAGCGATAATGCTTGCGGTAAGATTTTGGCTTATTGTCTGCATTTCGCCGTTTAGACTTGTAGAAAGCGAGGAAAACCATTTTTTGTCTATCACTAATCTTTTAATATCAATTTCTGTAAGCGATTTATATTTTTCAATCAATTTATTACAGAGGCGCTCGTTTAAAGACTTAATTTCTTTTTTGATTAGATAGATTTGCTCTTTTAACGACAAGTATTTTTCTAATGCGGCTATTTCTTGAGAATCTTTTTTATTATCAAGTTCTTGTATTCTCTTTTTTATATTATTTTCGTTTAACTTCTCATTATCAAAATTGCTTACATCCAAATAATTACCGCTCTCTTGTTCTATGAGTTCGTCAAGCAGGGTTTGATTTGAGTTCATGTTTTCTTGAGCGCTTTCAATTTTTTGTTTTATGTCTATAAAAAACTCATCTATCGCTATTTCCACAGGCAAAAGTCCGCAAGAAAGGTCTTGCGGACTTTGAGGTTTTGCGGCAACAGAAAGCGGCGCTTTCCACCCATTAGCCGATATTAGATAGCAATCGTCTTGCATTGTTTCATTCCAATATACAAGCAAACGTTCATAGACGCCGTAAATGTCCGCTAAAAAAGAACCTGCACCGAATTTTTTAAGGATTTTATCCGACAAGTCTTTTATCAATTTTTTGGGTTTTGAGCCTATTGTTAAATTTTGAAGTTCAGTTTTAACTTGTTTGCTCCAAGCGTTAAAACAAGCGTTATAATTTTCTATTTGAGAGATGAAATCTTTATGTCTTTCTATTGTTTGACGGACTTCTTCATTCTTACATTTAAGAGAAAAATAGCCTTTGCGCTCTTTGATAGGAGAAAATAAAGCCGAACGCAAATTGGGACAAGCAGTCCAATACGCGCTAAATTTATCTATATCGTTTCGAGGCAATCCTCCTTTTAGATGAGCTTCTATATCTTGTTCTATATCGGTATTTACAGTTTCAATATAACGGGGTATATTGAGATTATAATCATTGGCGGTAATTTCTGAATTTTCAACAAAACGGGCATAATGCTCTATGTCTTGTCTCTTATTCCAAACGTCAACAATACGGCGGACATCTTGTTCGCGCAAACGATTTTTGGGACCGTCTTTAGTAAAGCCGTTTTTAGCGTCTATTATAAAAATCCCTTTTCTATTGTCCGCATTTTTCTTATCAAGAATTATTATGCAAGCGGGTATGCCTGTGCCGAAAAATAAATTAGCGGGCATTCCGATAATGCCTTCAATATATCCCCGACCGATAATATATTTTCTGATATTTCTTTCAGCATTGCCTCTAAAAAGAACTCCGTGCGGCAAAATACAAGCGCCTTTTCCCGTCCTATTCATAGAGCGGATAATATGAAGTAAAAAGGCATAGTCTCCATTTTTTTCAGGAGGAATGCCGATAGAACTATTCCATCTTCCGTAAATATCTTCTTCTTTTGCGCCTTTAAGCCATGATTTTGTAGAAAATGGAGGATTGGCAATAACAAAATCAAAAGTTTCAAGAGCGTTTGAATCGTTTTCTGAAAGGAAACGAGGATTGCCGATAATATCGCCTTGTCTGATATCAGCCGTATCTACTCCATGTAAAATCATATTCATTTTAGCAAGACCTGCCGTAGCGGAATCTTTTTCCTGTCCATAAATAGTTCCCGTTTTTCCATTTGGAGTGGCGGACAAGGCTTTAAGAAGTAAAGATCCCGAGCCGCAAGTAGGATCATAAATAGTTTTGCTGACAGAATCCGCTTTATCTAAATTTATAACTTGGGCGATTATTCTGCTGACTTCGGCAGGAGTATAAAATTGTCCTTTGCTTTTGCCGCTTTCAGCGGCAAAATTTTTCATAAGATATTCATAAGCATCGCCCATCAAGTCATCATCGGCAGAACGATTTGAACCAAAATCTAAACCCGAGTCTTGAAATACTCCTATTAAGTTGCCGACAGTCTGAACTAAATCCTTTCCTGCGCCGAGTTTATTTTCATCGCAAAAGTCAGCCACATTAACAACGCCGCTTAAATTATTTGTCTCGGCAATTTTTGCCATCTTTTTATTTACTTCTTCGCCTATATGAACATTGCCTTTTAATTTGACGAAATCGTCAAAACTGCAGCCTTTTGGAATTTCTATTAAAAAATTTTTATCATTTTTAGACTTATCGCTGATATATTTTATAAACAGCATAGCAAGGACAAAATCCTTATATTGACTTGCATCCATACCGCCGCGCAATTCATCGCAACTTTTCCAAAGCATTCCATAAATTTGTGATTTTTTTATAACCACTGCGCTATTCCTTTCGTATGGATTATTTTATCCGCCTTTATTCTATTCATTTATCCCGCAGCATTTTTTATATTTTTTGCCGCTGCCGCAGGGGCAGGGGTCGTTTCTGCCTATTTTTTTTAAGTCTTGAGGTTTTACTTTTTGATTTTTTTCATTCATTTTTAATGGAGGTTGATTCGGCTGCCCTGCGCTTTGAGTTACATTGACGGCGGTAGGTCTGGGTTGAGGACTGACTGAAACTTGAACTTTAAAAATATATTCTATCGTATTGTCTCTTATGCGCCTCATCATTGATTCAAAAAGAGAAAAAGATTCTTTTTGATATTCTATTTTTGGATCTTTGTGGGCATAGGCTCTAAAACCTATACCGCGCCTTACTTGGTCTAATTCATATAAATGGTCGCGCCAAGAAGAGTCTATCATTTGAAGTAAAACCATTCTTTGAATATGAGACATTATCTCGGGAGTAATTTCTTCTTTCCTCTTATCATAAGCCGCAAGCGCTCTTTCTTTTATATCGTTGATGACCGCCTCTGGATTTAGATAAGTGGATTTTTCTATTTCATTTGAATTATAAACTATAGAAAAACTTCTAAGCAGCCAAGCCTCTATGCTTGTCCAATCCCATTCTTCACAATATTTTGACGCAGTCCATGCGGATAATTTTTCTTCAATAGACTCATTTAACATATCCTTTATAGTATCGGTTATATCGTCGCCGTCAAGGATTTCATTTCTCAAAGAATATACCGCTTCTCTCTGCTTATTCATCACATTGTCAAAATCTATCAATTGTTTTCTTATATCAAAATTCATCGCTTCAACTTTCTTTTGAGCGCTTTCAACCGCTTTGCTTATCCATGGATGCTGGATATCTTCGCCCTCTTTAATGCCGAGTTTTTGCATAATTACAGACATTCTTTCCGAGCCGAACAGTCTCATAAGTTCGTCTTCCATAGACAAGAAAAATCTCGAAGAACCCGGGTCGCCTTGCCTGCCTGAACGACCTCTCAACTGATTGTCTATGCGGCGAGACTCATGCCTTTCCGTCCCTATAATATGCAAGCCGCCTAAAATTTTAATTTCCTTGTTTTGTGCTTCGTCGCCTGCGCCCAAAACAATATCGGTTCCTCTGCCCGCCATATTTGTGGCTATAGTCACTGATGATTTTGCGCCGGCGCTTGCGATAATTTGCGCTTCTATATCATGATATTTAGCGTTTAAAACTTGATGAGGTATGCCTTTTTTTCTAAGTATGCCAGACAATTGTTCTGACTTTTCTATTGACCTTGTGCCTACCAAAACAGGCTGTCCTTTTTTCCAACATTCTTCAATTTCTAAGACCACGGCGTTATCTTTTTCTTTTTCAGTTCTATAAATCACATCGGCATGGTCTTTTCTTATCATAGTCTGATTTGTAGGGACTTCCACAACGCCCAATTTATATATTTCCCAAAATTCCGCCGCTTCCGTTGAAGCCGTCCCCGTCATGCCCGACATTTTTTTATACATTCTAAAGAAATTTTGAAATGTGATTGTGGCAAGAGTTTGATTTTCATCGGCTATTTTCAAATTTTCTTTAGCCTCAACAGCCTGATGAAGACCCTCGGACCATCTGCGTCCCGGCATTGGTCTGCCTGTGAACTCGTCTATAATAATCACTTCGCCGTCTTTGACGACATATTCCACATCTCTGCGGTAAAGATTATGAGCGCGCACCGCTTGAGTTATATGATGAACCCACTCGGATTGCAAATCGTCATAGATATTTTTTATGCCAAGAATTTTTTCCGACTTTTGAACGCCTTGCTCGGTTAAAACTACGGAATGATTTTTTTCGTCAATCAAATAATCAAACCCCTTAGATAAATCCACGCCGTCGTATTTTGCTTGGACTTCTTCGTTTTCAGTAACTTTTCTGCCTTTGAGCATAGGCACGACTTTATTGCATACATAATATTTGTCGGAAGATTGTTCAGCCGCGCCTGAAATTATAAGCGGGGTTCTCGCCTCGTCTATAAGGATTGAGTCGACTTCGTCTATAATCGCATAATGCAAAGAGCGCAAAACTCTGTCTTCTTTTGATACGACCATATTGTCTCTGAGATAATCAAAGCCGAGTTCATTATTTGTCACATAAGTTATATCGCAATTATAAGCGGCTCTGCGCTCTATTACGCTTAAATCATGACTGACATTGCCTACTGTAAGACCTAACTTTTCAAAAACCGCGCCCATCCATTCTCTATCTCTTTTGGCGAGATAATCATTAACCGTTACGATATGCACGCCCTCTTGAGGCAGAGCGTTTAAATAAGCGGAAAGAGTTGCGACTAATGTTTTTCCTTCGCCCGTTTTCATCTCGGCGATTTTTCCGCTGTGCAAAACAAAGCCGCCCATTATTTGAACATCAAAATGTCTAAGCCCGATGGTTCTAATAGACGCTTCTCTAACGCAGGCAAAGGCTTCCGGCAAAAAGGAGTCAAGCGTTTCCCCTTGTTTTAATCTATTTCTAAATTCCGCAGTTTTATCTTTCAATTCTTCATCGGAAAGTTTCTTGATAGATTCTTCAAAAGAATTGACTTGCTCAACTATTGGAATGAGTTCTTTTATATCTCTTTGCGTTTGCGACCCAAAAATCGCTCCTAATAGACCTTTTAACATTTTGTTCTCCTTATATTTTTAAAAACCTGTTTTGTTTGCCGCTGTATTATTATCTATCGTTGTCATTGCGGGTTTGACCCGCAATGACAAAACGGGTTTTCATTTTGAATTTCTTTGAAGGCGAACACATGGGTTCGCCACTACGAGTTCTTGTTTTGTTTGCCGCTATAACCTGCGGGTTTGACTTGCAATGACAAAACGGATTTTCATTTTGAATTTCTTTGAGGGCGAACACATGGGTTCGCCCCTACGAGTTTTCGTGTTTTTTGGTATTTCGCAATGGCGGGCGGGTTTGAAACTCGTCCATACAAGATTTCTAATATTTCAAATTCTCGTATATTGGAAATTGTTCGCATAAATTTAACATTTGAGAGCGGACTTCTTTTATTATATTTTCGCCATTTCTGTTTTTTAGGACTCGGACTATTGCTTGCGCTATTTGCAGCATTTGAGGCTCTTTCATTCCTCTGTTTGTTACTGTGGGAGAGCCTATTCTTATGCCTGAGGTTATAGCGGGCTTTTCAGGGTCGTTTGGAATGCCGTTTTTATTTAGCGTTATGCCTGCTTTTTCTAAAACTTTCTGAGCTTCGTTTCCTTTTACTCCTATCGGTCTTAAATCAACCAAAAATAAATGACAATCCGTGCCGCCTGTAACGATTTTTAACCCGTTTTTTTCTAATACTTCGGCAAGTTTTTTTGCATTTGCTAAAACCTGTTTTTGATATTCTTTAAATTTAGGTTTTAAAGCCTCGCCCAAAGAGACGGCTTTTGCCGCTATTATGTGCATAAGCGGTCCGCCTTGCGTGCCGGGAAAAACTGCTGAATTTATTTTTTTAAAGAGTTCTTCGCTATTTGTCATTATCAAACCGCCGCGCGTTCCGCAAAGAGTTTTATGATTTGTGCTTGTGACTATGTCGGCATGCTCAATCGGAGAAGGATAAATACCGGCGGCAATCAAGCCCGCATAATGCGCAATATCCGCTATATGATATGCGCCTGCAGATTTTGCTATTTGAGATATTCTTTGCCAATCCCAAATTCTTGAGTATGCGCTTGCGCCGCTTACTATCAATTTTGGTTTATGCTCTTTTGCTAATCTCTCCATCTCATCATAATCTATAAAACCCTCGTCATTTACATGATAATTGACGCCTTTAAACCATTTGCCAGATACGGAATTATTATAACCGTGAGTCAAATGTCCGCCGTGCGCTAAATCAAGACCCATAACCGTATCGCCCGGATTTAAAAGAGCGTAAAAAACTGAGAAATTAGCCTGAGCGCCGGAATGAGTTTGAACATTGCCATATTTGACATTAAATAATTTTGTAAGTCTTTCTATGGCTATATTTTCAATTTCATCAACGAACTCGCAGCCGCCGTAATATCTTTTTGCAGGATAACCTTCGGCATATTTGTTGGTGAGAATAGAACCTTGCGCTTCAAGAACGGCTTGAGAAACTATGTTTTCAGAAGCTATCAACTCTATACTGTCTTTTTGTCTGTTTAATTCTTTAACAATAGCGTTATAAACCTGCGCGTCTTGTTTTTTTAAGTTCTCCATTTTATATTTCCTTTTTTCAGATTTTTCTTATATCAACTTCAAAACTGCATCGGGATCTAAACAGCCTTTGCGTAAAACTTCATAAGGATATTTCGTCATATTTATTACAGTGGACTCATAAGAATACTTGCATTTGCCGCCGTCAACTATCAAATCTACTTTTCTTGTAAAAGGCAGAGTCTCCTCAAATGTTTTTGCGCTTTGTTTGCTTGATACATTTACAGAAGTAGTCCATAAAGGCATCGCTATATCTTTTAAAAATTTCAACATAAACGCGCTGTCTGGTATTCTCACGCCTAAATCCCCCCTTCCATCAGATAAGAGTTTTCCGAGTTCAGTAGTAGGAAAAATTAAAGTAAGCTGTCCGGGCCAAAACTTATCCGTCATCGGTAAAAATTTGTCTGATATTTGCACAAAAGTTTTTGCAGCCTCAACGCTCGCCACCATAATAGTCAGCGGTTTTTTATAACTGCGCCCTTTGATTTTATAGAGTTTTTGATAATTTAAAACATTAAATGCGCTTGTGGCAAAGCCGTAAACAGTTTCTGTCGGAACTATTACAATTCCTCCAGAACGCACCGCTTGAGCCGCATCTTTTGCCGCTGTTTTGGTCTTGATAGATACGATAGTTGCCTTTTTCATTTGATTACACGGCGATATGAAAACAACTTGCCGTTTTCCTCCTCTATTTTATTTTTCTAAATTTCTTTACTGTTATTGCGAACTTTGTATTGCCGCCTGCGGGGTTGACCCGCAATATCATCACATTCTGATAATAACAAACAATATCTGGGATTGCGGGGCAAGATTGCAATGACGATTTAACAGATTGCGGGTCAAGTCAAGCGCGCAATTGAGAACTATATTCCCGTAAATCTCATGAAAATTCTTTTTATTATGCCCTCTTTTTTTACTGATAAAGATACAAAAACAACTATTGCGCAAATTACAAAAGATATGTCCGTAAGAATCATGCTGAAATTTATACTATATGCGGCAAATGTCCCCATAAGAGCGGGCATTGCCACCATGCCGACTTTTGAAGATACATACATTCCCGACAAAGCCAAAGAAGTATTGCCTCTATATCGGGACAAACTCTCATTTATCAATACAGGCATCACTGTGCCTATACATATACCGCAAAAAACTGTTAGAACTATAAAAACAAACATCTGCCCTGAAAAAATCCCAACACTGTGCATAACGGCGGAAGCCGCCATACCGAAAATTATCATTTTAAGAGGATTGAGTTTTAACAGAGGCGAAAACATTCTTGTTAAAAATATGCCGAACCAATATAGAGAAATAGTCGCTTGTATCCATATCCCAGAATCGGGATAAGCCATATCCATATATCTGACCATCCAAGAAACTTGTCCCGTTTGAGCGGCGCTGTAAAATAAACAGGCAATTATCAATAACAGATTATATTTATCTCCTGCAAAATTTTTGACTTCTCTAATTGTCAATCTCTTTTCAGCAATCTCATTAGTTTTTATTTTATTCGAGCAAATTCTTGAAATCACAATACACTGCAAAGCCGCAATAAAAACAAGAGAACTAAGTATTGTATAAGCGTCTCTCCAATTAAGCGTTAACATAAGGAAATGTATTATTATCGGAGTCAGCATTGCGCCCAAAGCATAGGAGCCTTGAAGAAAACTTATATATTTTGCGCTGCTTTGCTTATGTAAATCCATAGTCATTGCATTTGCGTAACCGTCTATCCAACCGCCGAAAGTTCCTGCAAAAAGGCAAAAAATCAAAACAAGAAAAAAGAAAGGCGAATTGCCTATAAAAAACATAGAAAAAGACATCAACAAAACGCTTGCGGCAAGCATAAACCATTTTGAAATTCTTCCTTTTAAGAAAGATATAGATATTACAGCAATCAAAGAGCCGAAATTAAAACAACTATTGGTCATACCTTGATTAGCGCCAAGCAGACTAAATTCTTGTATGATTTCTTTCATCAATACTTGCGTACTTGTGAGAGCTATAGAAAAAGAAATCATAGTCAAAAGTATTGATATTGTAGCCAACATGTATATAGTTTTTGATTTGTATTTCATAATTATAGTCCATTCCCGATTAATCTATCATTGCGCGCCGCGTCGTCACTGCGTCAATAACCCTTCATCCTGTTTTAAACCAAAAACTATATTCATATTCTGCGCAGCCTGACCTGCCGCGCCTTTGCCTAAATTGTCTATAGCGGAAAATACGAGAAGTTTATTTGTTCTTTCGTCTATTTTTATTGATATTTCGCAAAAATTGGTATTTATGACGGATTTGACATTACTCAATTTGCCAACTTCAAGAATTTTTATAAAAGGCTGACTCTTATAGAATTCTTTATACATTTCTACTACTTGGGCTTCAGATATTTTCTTTTTCAAATTCAAATAAATAGTTGAAAGCATACCGCGCTCCATAGGAATAATGTGCGGAGTAAAAGAAATTGTTTCTTTTTTACCCGTCATAGCGGACAATTCCTGCTCAATTTCCGGTATATGCCTATGCGTCCCGCCGGCTTTATAAGCGCGGGCATTGGGATGTTCATTCTCAAAATAATCCTTAGCCGCTTTTCGCCCCGCGCCAGAAATCCCGCTTTGAGCGTCTATCGCTATATCTGAAAAATCAACAAGAAAATTTTTACTTGCAGGCGCGCAAGCCAGCAAAATGCTTGTAGGATAACAACCAGGATTTGCGATGAGCCTTGCCGTTTTTATTTTTTCAAAATTTAACTCAGACAAACCATAAACGGCTTCAGGCAAATATTGTAAAGCGCTATGCTTTATGCCATACCATTTTTCATAAACATCAGCATTCTTAATCCTAAAATCTGCAGACAAATCTATAATTTTTACCCCCGCATCCAAAAGCCTCCCGACAATAGGAAAAGAGGCGGAATGCGGCAAAGCAAGAAAAACAATATCGCTTAACTTAGAGATTTCAGCCAAGTCCAAAGGCTTAATTTTTAAATTCAAACCAGCATAAGAGGGATAAAAATCTTTTAAATCCCTGACAGCAGAATCCGCCCGTCCATAAAGACCTGCGATTTCTATATATTTGTGCTTGGACAGGATTTTTAATAATTCCTCGCCTGTGTAGCCGCTTATGCCTATTATTGACGCTTTGAACATTTGTTGCTCCATTTCTACTCAATTTAGTATAGCGTTTCTTGCGATTAAACTTTGATTTTAATGCCGCGCATTTATCAACCTTATAGTTCTATTTAATTGAAAAGTTAAAAGCGCTCGTATCCCTTTTGGAGTAAGAAAAACTTTATTGTGTATTCTCTGAATAAAACCAAGTTCATCAGCATAATTTACAAAATGATAAGTACCAGTTAACCGCGCTTGTGGTTTTTTCCATGTTTTATCTTTTCCAAGAGAACGAACAAAAAAGTCTTGAAATTCTTTATATTTTACAGGATACTCAGCCTTAGACAAAATAAATATAACATCTACTACAGACATTATGCTGAAAGTAATCTGAGAAAAAAACGGGTTTTCTTGAACAAAATTTGAAATACAATCAAATTGCTTTTCATTAAATGTTTCTTGCGAGATATTATCGTTTAATTTTAATAATCTCTTTCCGAGATTTGTTAAAAAATAATTTCCATTGTTTTCAGACTTTCTATCAATAAGTCCTATTAAATCCGCTACTGCTAATCTATTGCGTATCGTATTTGGAGATAGATTTTCAATTCTACAAATCTCGCAAAAAGTTTTGCCATGCGACAATAACGATAAGGTGGACTTTATTAAATATAATCTTGTAACGCCTCTTGCGGCTGGTTGTATTTTCAAAAATGCCGACAGTTCTTTAAAACTCTCATAATAATCTGTAAGTATATTTTCCAAATCATATTTAATAAGTCTAATGTCTTCTTTTTTGCATAAATCAATTTGTTCTTCACTGGCTTGAGTCGTTAAAATTATTTTATTGATTTTGGTTTTAATTATCTTGGATTTTATCTGCAGTTTTAGCAATTCATTATAATAGTCATTAATTTGAAAAATAATATCCTTATAAAAAGGAACAGCTTTAAGTTCTATCAATAATAATTCATTTTGATAAAGATACAATAAGTCTAATATTTTTTGATTA
>JAITTG010000049.1 GCA_031287095.1 Candidatus Parendomicrobium reticulitermitis
AGATACGAGTTAGCGCAATTGAGAGCAAGAGCGGTATATGCGGAGTTATATAAGAACGGCGTAGAAATAGACAAAATGCAATACGAAGTAATAGACGCGATAAGAATAGAAGAAGAAGACGACGACGATATAGACCCCCCCGACAACAGAGTAGAAGTAGAAATTGATTATTTGAGATACTAAAACGACAAAAAATAAAAAAACAAATGTAGAGACGCGCTATATGCGCGTCTCTCTCCCAGAAAAAGAAAATAATGGAAATTGCCTGTAAGACTCACAATATTTGTTGTTATTTGTTGCCATTATGCGTCCTATAACTATGCGCAGGGTAAACTTCGCTACATGGCGCACAAGATACCAATTCAACAATGACGAGGCGTTTCTTGCTTTTATACTCAAAATAAGTATAATAACTGCTCAGTTGGTCTAAAAATTGTGTCTTCAGCCGCCCCGCTGTATTTCACCTTTTTGCCAATCAAATCACACAAAAAATAAAAGAATCAATAGGATAAGACTAAAATGAACAAAAAGACTTATTTACCAAAGGTTGACGGTATTGAAAGAAAGTGGCATTTAATAGATGCTTATGGAAAAGTGTTGGGAAGATTGTCTGTTGAAATTGCGGCTCTTTTAAGAGGCAAAAGGAAAGTAATCTATACTAATCATATAGATTGCGGCGATTTTGTGGTAGTTGTTAATGCTAAAAAAATTGTTCTTACAGGCAAAAAGTTAGATCAAAAAACTTATTTCACTTATTCGGGCTATCCTGGCGGCGGAAAGTATACTCCATATTCTGTTTTGATGGAAAAAGCGCCTGAAAAAGCATTGTTTGCCGCAGTAAAAGGCATGCTTCCTAAAAATAAACTTGCCGATAAGCAATTAAAAAGGCTTAAAGTCTACCAAGGAGATTCTCATATACACAGCGCTCAATTTACCAAGAAGGCAGATAAGAAAGAAGAGGTGAAGAAATAATGATTAAACAAAACTATATCAAAGCAGGCCGCCGTAAAAATGCAATAGCCCGCGTGAATCTTTCAGACGGCAGCGGTAAAGTTACTATTAATGGGAAAACTGTGGATGAGTATTTTCACGGTCTTGAAAGGCAAAAAAAAATTGCTTTAAAACCTTTGGAAGTTTGGGTAGGCGTTAAAGATTATGATTTTGCCGTTAATGTCAGAGGCGGCGGAATTACCGGTCAGGCCGGCGCAGTAAGCCATAGTTTGGCAAGAACGATTTTGACTTTAAACGAAGGCTCAAAAACCGCTTTAAGAAAAGAAGGTCTTTTGACAAGAGATTCCAGAATGGTGGAGAGAAAGAAACCGGGAAGACCAAAAGCAAGAAAGCGTTTCCAATTTTCAAAGCGTTAAACTTGTTGTTTGTCAGATATGTATGCAATTTTCGGGAGACTTTATTGCTTTTGCGATGGTCTCCCATTTTAATCGCGGGGTAGAGCAGATGGTAGCTCGTCAGGCTCATAACCTGGAGGCCGCAGGTTCAAATCCTGCCCCCGCAACCAATTAAAAAAGCCGCCCTTGTTTTTATGCAAGCGGCGGCTTTTTGATTTATGCAGGAGGGCTATTATGCGCCCTGCAACTATGTGGATTTTTTACAGTAAAAATTATTTATCCTGATATGGAAATGAAAGATGCGTATTTCCTTGTCAAATCATTTAAAAATGACGCCGAAAAACGGCTTTCTCGCAAGTTGCGCAAAAAAATAAAACGACACTTGCGAGAAGCCGTTGCCTTTTCCGTTATATTCTCTTTCTTTGAGTTTTATTATAAATGTGATAAAATCCGCCCATGCCAACAATAAAAATCAACTCAAACAAGTGCAAAGGCTGCGGTCTTTGCATCAATGCTTGTCCCCAAAAAATCCTATCTTTTTCAAAGGAATTCAATAAAAAAGGATATCATTGGGCTGTTCCTGAAAAAACCGAAGCCTGTATAGGCTGCGGTTTTTGCTATCAAGTATGTCCCGATGTGTGTATAGAGGTTTATAAATGAAAAAATTGGTAAAGGGAAATATCGCTTTATGCGATGGCGCTTTGGACGCGGGGTTAAAAGCGTATTTCGGTTATCCTATCACTCCTCAAACAGAAATCCCAGAATATCTTGCAAAAAAAATGGTTGAGCAAAATAAAGTTTTTGTTCAAGCCGAATCGGAAATTGCGGCGGCTAATATGGTTTTGGGCGCTGTTGCTACTGGCGTTAGGGCTATGACTTCTTCCGCTTCGCCCGGAATTTCTTTAAAACAAGAAGCAATATCTTATATGGCGGCTTTGGAATTGCCCGCTGTTGTAGTAAATGTTCAAAGAGGCGGTCCCGGTCTTGGAAATATCGCAGGTTCTCAAAGCGACTATTTTCAGGCGGTCAAGGGAGGCGGGCACGGGGATTATAAAATACTCGTCCTTGCTCCAAACAGCGTTCAAGAAATGTATGAGATGGGATATGATTCTTTTGATTTATCTCAAAAATATAGAATACCTGTGATGATTTTATCAGACGGCATAATAGGGCAGATGATGGAGCCTGTAGAATATAATAGACAAGCAAAAGCAGATTTTCCCGCTCAAGATTGGGCATTGACAGGCTGCGCCGGCAGACAGCCGCGTTCTCTAAAATCTCTTCTTATGAAAGAAGGCATTTTGGAACAACACAATTTGGTTTTGCAAAAAAAATATAAATTGATAATGCAAGAAGAAGTCAAATATGAAAATTTTATGACAGAAGATGCAAGTATTATAGTTGCAGCATTCGGCATATCGTCAAGAGTGGCAAAATCCGCAGTAAAAGAAGCAAGAACGGCAGGCATAAAAGCGGGCTTATTAAGACCCAAAACTCTTTTTCCATTTCCTTATGAAGTCATAGCGTCTCTTGCAAAACCGAATGTCAAATTTTTAACGGTAGAATTAAATCATGGTCAAATGGTTGAAGATGTGAGATTGGCAGTCAATGGCAAATGCTCTGTGGATTTTCTCGGCAGAGCCGGCGGCGCAGTAATTGGCGAACAAGAAGTTATAGACAAAATCAAGAGTATGAGAGGATAGTATAATGTCAGAATTAAACGAGATACTAAATACATTGCAAAATCATAAAGAAACTCTTGCAAAAAATTATTCTGTAAAAACAGTCGGCGTTTTTGGCTCTTATTGCAAAGGGGTTCAGACCGCCAATAGCGATTTGGATATTCTAATTGAATTATCACAGCCGATAGGGTTGTTAAAATATGTTTCTCTTGAAGATGAAATAGGCAAATTCACGGGTAAAAAAGTTGATTTAGTTATGAAATCGGCTCTAAAACATACAATAGGAAAAAGAATTTTAAACGAGGTTGTTTATGCATGAGCGGGATTATAAGGATTATGTTTATGATATCTCATCTGCTTGTAAAGATATAAAAAGTTCGTAAAGGAAATGTCAAAAGAAGACTTTATGCAAGATAAGAAAACAACTTATGCGGTAATAAGAGCGATAGAAGTTATAGGCGAGGCTTCAAAAAACATCTCAGATATCGTGCGTCAAAAGTATTCAAGTATGCCATGGAAACAAATGGCAAGAATGCGGGATAAACTAATCCACAATTATTTTGGAATTGACTTTGAGATATTATGGGAAACCGTTCAAACCGACATCCCATTTATTGAGAAAGAAATAAAAAAGGTGAAATAAATGCAAAAATTCTTATCTAAGCCTGAAAGTTTGACGGACGCGGAATTTACTTTTTGTCCGGGTTGCGGACATGGAATAGTCCATAGGCTCATTGCCGAGTGCATTGATGAATTGGACATAAGGGAAAAGACTATAGCCGTCGCGCCTGTGGGTTGCGCGGTTTTTGCTTATAATTATTTTAATTTTGATGTTACAGAAGCTCCTCACGGCAGACCGCCTGCCGTTGCTACGGGGATAAAAAGGACTAATCCCGACAAATTTGTTTTCACTTATCAAGGCGACGGCGATATAGCGGCTATCGGTATGGCGGAAACTATTCATGCCGCAAATCGCGGAGAAAATATCTCAATCATTTTTATAAACAATGCAAATTACGGTATGACGGGCGGACAGATGGCGCCTACCACTTTGCTTGGACAAGTCACTCAAACCACTCCTTTCGGCAGAGACCCAAAAAGAGAAGGTTATCCGATACAACTTTGCGAATTGCTTGTTAATCTTGAAGGAGTTGCTTATCTTGAAAGAGTTGCAATACATAATCCGAAAGAAATTTTAAATGCAAAAAGAGCGATAAAAAAATCTTTTGAATGTCAAATTGCAGGACAGGGGTTTTCTTTGGTAGAAGTGATTTCAAATTGTCCTGTGGATTGGGGGATGACGCCTTTGGATTCAATAAAATGGGCGGAAGAGAAATTTATAAAAGCCTTCCCCTTGGGAATAATAAAGGATAAAACCAATGCAAAATGAAATTGTAATAGCAGGTTTTGGAGGGCAAGGGGTTATTTTGGCAGGGGCATTGATTGCCCAAGGCGCTCTTGAACAAGGAATGTTCACAACTTGTTTCCCGTCTTACGGCGCGGAAATGCGCGGCGGAACGGCAAATACAACGGTTATAGTTTCAGAGGAAGAAATCGGCTCGCCGGTGTCGGCTCGTCCAAACATTTTAATCTCTTTAAATGAACCTTCTTTTGAAAGGTTTATGCCTAAAATTGCGGACAATTCCATAGTGATAGCCAATTCCTCTATGATACCCGAAACTTCAAAATATCCAATAAAACCTTATTTTATTGCCGCCACAGACATTGCAGATAAAGAAATAGGAAATGTTAAATCTGCAAACTTTGTAGCCGTAGGCGCGCTAATCAAAATCTTAAATGTGATTTCTTTGGAAAATATTTTTAAGGCTTGCGAAAAGGCTTTTCAAAAAAAACCAAATCTTATAGACATCAACAAAAAAGCCCTTCAAGCGGGCTTTAACTTTATAAAAAACATCGCAGGAGCAAACAAAAAATGAAAATCAGAGCCGCAAAAGTAAAAGATGTAAAAGAGATTCACAAAATAGTTGAGTATTATGCCGATAATAAAGAGATGCTGCACCGTTCTTTAAACGCTATTTATGAAAATATTCAAGAATTTATAGTGATGGAAAACAAGGGCAAAATTATAGCCTGCGGCGCTCTTCATGTTTCTTGGGAAGATTTGGCTGAAATCAAGGCTCTTGCGGTAAATAAAGAATATGCAAGGCATGGTTTAGGCTCTCAACTTGTTCATCAACTTGAAAAAAACGCCAAAACTTTGGGCGTTGAAAAGGTTTTTGCTTTAAGTTTTAAACCGAAATTTTTTAAAAAACTCGGATATAAGATAATTAAAAAAGAATCTCTGCCGCAAAAAATTTGGGGCGAGTGTATAAATTGCCACCTATTTCCAGATTGCGGCGAAGTTCCATTACAACTATCTCTAAGGAAAAGATAAATGTCCGATAAAAAAGTGATTTTTACAGGCGCAAGCGGGATGATAGGCAAAGAGGCTGTTAAACCTTTGCTTGAAGCGGGCTTTGAAATTCATGGTCTTACAATTGATGAGAAAAATGCCGATAACGGCGTCAATTGGATTAAATGCAATTTATTTGACAGCCAAAGCGTCAAAGATGCTTTTTCTAAAATTAAGCCTCAATATCTTTTGAATTTTGCTTGGGCGACAACGGAAGATTATCTTTCTTCAAACATCAATTTTGATTTTTTTAAAGCAGGATTAGACTTATTAAAACATTTCAAAGAAAACGGCGGACAAAGAGCGGTCTTTGCAGGCACTTGTTTTGAGTATGAGTTCAAAGACGCCCCCTTAAAAGAAAATGCCCCCGTCAATCCTAAAACAGTCTATGCTAAATGTAAAAATTTTTTGAGACAAATATCTCAATTATATTGTCAGCAAAACAATATAAGTTTCGGCTGGGGTAGAATATTTTACGCTTACGGCATAGGCGAACACATCAAAAGGCTTACCGCCCACACAATAAATAATCTAAAAAACAATAAAGAAGTTATAATCAATAACGGCTCGCTTTTAAGAGATTATATTTTCAGCAAAGACATATCCGGCGCTTTTGTCAAATTTTTAGACGGCAAGACCGAAGGCATAGTAAATATCTGCAAAGGGCAGGCAATATCTCTTGCTGATTTTGCAATGGTTTTTGCAAAGAAATTAAATAAAACCCAATACTTAAAAATTTTAAATGAAAACACAAATCAGCCGCCGATAATTTTGGGAGACAATGTAAGACTGACAAAAGAAGTCGGCTATAAAATTCAATACGATTATGAAAGATCGGCAGACGAGATTTTAGAAGCGGACGGCAAAACTAATGGCTTTTGAATTTTCAATATGTATTCCCACTTGGAACAAAGCAAAATATTTAAAAACAACATTAGACAGCATTATTTGTCAAATTGACGATGATATAAAAGACAAGATTGAAATATGTATAAGCGACGATGCTTCGCAAGACAATACA
>JAITTG010000051.1 GCA_031287095.1 Candidatus Parendomicrobium reticulitermitis
CGGGGCGGAATTTTTTTAAAGCTGTTTCTCTTGCGAGCGGAAAGTATTGCTGCCTTATGGGCGGCGATGATATTTTTGAAGCCGATGGTATAAAGACCATGTTGGACGAATTTAAAAACGACGGCAGTATTGACATATACCATGTCAACTTTTATATGTATTTTAAAGATATGACGCTCAAAAGAAAATCAAAACACAAATTTTTAAAAAATACTGCGGTTTTTGATAATTGTTTGGCATCTGTTAAAAATGCCGCATTAGACCTTGGGCAAATCTCGTCTATAATATTTAAAAAAGAAAGTTGGGATAGTATCCTCGGCGCCCAACAATTTTATGATTATAGCGCGCCTCATTTATATCCATTGTGGAGCATACTCAAAAAAGGTGGAAAATTAAAATATATACGGCAAGAAATTGTCGGGTATAGATGCGAAAATAGTTTTTTTGCTAAAGACGACGCTTATGAAAGATTTTATATTTTAACCGCGCAAACCCGTCAAATAGCAGAGGCGGTTTTTGGGAAAAATTCCAAAGAAACAAAAAGTATAGATAAAGATATCATAAAAGACCACATTTTCGCCGCAATAGTTTTTTTTGGCAAATTATCTCGTCCGCATTCCGTTAAATTCTCAATAAAGGCGTTTAAATTAATGTTTTCATTATATTGGAGACAATCAATTTTTTATTTGGAACTCTATAAAATAATCCCGGCATTGTTATGTCCTGCGTTTGTTTTGAAATTTGTCAGATTTGTTTATAAAAAATCAGAAAAATATTTTTCCCATCAAACGCCGCCGCGGTAAGAAATGCTTTATTGTTGTCTAAGAAATATAGGGGGTATTATGTCCAATGTTTTTATTAAAACAGTTAAACAGATTTTGAGGGGAGAAAAAAGGGCTTCGCTAAAAAAATTTTTAAATTATATAGACGCTGTTTTTGGTAAAAAATTCAAGGGAAACCACTTCAATAATATCTATTTTGACGGAAATGCGCAGGATTGTATAGATGACAACCAATCGCCGCTTCATAAAATCATAAAAGAACATCAAGGAAATATTACGGATAAATGGGAGCAATATTTGCAAATATATGAAAAGATTTTTGCTCCCTTTATCATCAGAGCAAAACCTATAAATATTTTAGAAATAGGAATTCTAAACGGCGGTTTTTTACAAGTTTTAGAAAAATTCTTTCCCAAAGGTTCAAAAATAATAGGTCTTGATATTGAAAAAAAATGCGCAGATTTAAAGTTGGGGGGGGGGGGTAGTAGTATTGAAATTATTATAGGCGATGCGGCGCAAGAGGATTTTTTGGATAAGAGTTTTAAAGATTCAAAGTTTGATATTATTATAGACGATGCTTCCCATGTTAACCGCAATACTATAATTACCTTTGAGGCGATGTTTGATAAATTGAATTACGGCGGCATCTATATAATTGAAGATTGTCATACTTCGTATTGGAATAATGCAGCCGGCGGTTTTCAAAGAAAAGGCTCTGTTATAGAATATTTTAAAACTCTTATAGACGCTTTACACTTTTATTATATTCATCCTGAAATTACCGCTAAAATTAAAAATGCCTATCTTAAGAAATTTAACTCGTCCATTGCCGCCATATATTTTTATGATTCTGTAATAGCGGTTGAGAAATATGTAAAAGATAAAACTTTGCCGTTTAGGCGTTATATCGCAGGTCAAAATGCTCCTATATTTAGAGATGATTGCGCGTTGACAATTAATCAAGACACAAAATTTGAAAAGTTTTTTGCTTAATATGCAAGAGATGAAATTAAAAAGGAATATAAAATGAGTTTTGAACTTTCAATATGTATCCCTACTTACAATAGATGGAGATGTTTGGGTGGCACATTAGATAGTATTGTCAGCCAGATTACCGAATAAGTGATAATGCTTCTGATGGCGATACAAAAAAATGCGCTCAACAATATAAACAGAAATGCCCTAACATATATATCAATCAAGAAATAGAAAGGAGCGTCAAAAATGAAAGTCGTAATACTTGCAGGCGGTATGGGTTCAAGAATAAGCGAAGAAAGCATTTTAAAACCAAAACCCATGATAGAAATAGGCGATACTCCTATGTTATTGCATATAATGAATTGGTATTCGCACTTTGGGTTCAATGATTTTATTATTGCCTGCGGTTATAAGGGCTATGTGATAAAAGAATACTTTTCAAATTATTATCTGCACAATAGCGACATATCGTTTGATTTTAGCGCGCAAAATAAAATTACAATCCATTCAAATATAGCGCAGCCTTGGAAAGTAACTCTTGTGGACACTGGATTAAATACTATGACGGGCGGACGCATAAAAAGAATTCAAAAATATGTCGGCAATGAGCAATTTATGCTTACTTACGGCGATGGGCTCTCAGATTTGGATATAAACAAATTATTGGAATTTCACAATAAAAGCAAAAAAATTATTACAATTACGGCGTCTTTGCGTCCCGGACGATTCGGTTTTTTAAATATAGACGACAGTTCTAAAATTTTAAAATTTAGTGAAAAAGACAAAAGCGACGGCGGATATATTAACGGCGGCTTTATGGTTTGCCACCCTCAAATTTTCAATTATTTAAAAAGCGATGATACCGTTTTTGAAAAAGAACCTCTTGAAAATTTAGCAAAAGAGGGACAACTTATGGCATATAAACATAATGGTTTTTGGCAATGTATGGACACGCAAAGAGACAAGGCGCTTCTTGAAGAATTGTGGATGGGCGGTAATGCTCCTTGGAAAGTTAAATGAAGAGGGTTAAATGTTAGATTTCTATAAAAATAAAAAAGTTTTTATCACAGGGCATACCGGGTTTAAAGGCGCGTGGTTATGCCGTATTTTAAGTCTTATGGAAGCGGATATCGCAGGATATGCCCTTCCGCCTCAAACTAATTCCTCTCTTTTTGAACTTGCAGACATTTCAAAATCAGTCAATAGTATTTTTGCAGATATTAGATATTTGGAGAGTTTAAAACAATCTATCAAAACGGCAAAGCCTGAAATTTTAATTCATTTAGCGGCTCAACCTTTGGTCAGAGAGTCTTATAAAAATCCAGTCTATACTTATGAAACAAATGTTATGGGGACTATAAATGTTTTGGAAGTTGTCAGAACTTGTCCATCTTTAAAATCTGTTTTGATTGTAACGACGGATAAGGTCTATAAAAATTTTGAAAATGAGCAAAGAGGATATAAAGAGACAGATGAATTAAACGGCGGCGACCCCTATTCCAATTCTAAATCCTGCGCTGAACTTGCAACGGCAAGTTATAAAAAATCTTTTTTTGATAATAGTTCAATTTCCGTCTCAACAGTCCGCTCAGGCAATGTGATTGGCGGCGGCGACTTTGCGCCTGACAGAATAATACCTGACGCCATAAGAGCATTACAAGCGCAAAAACCTTTAATTCTCAGATATCCAAATTCTATAAGACCGTATCAATTTGTTTTAGAAGCCCTCTTTGCATATCTTTTAATAATCAAAAAACAATATGAAAACAAATCCTTTGAAGGGAATTATAATGTCGGACCGGAAATTTCCGATTGCATAAAAACCTGCGAACTTGTTGATATGTTTTATAGTTATTTTGAAAACGCGAAATGGAAAATTCAAAACAACAATGAGCCTCATGAAGCGGGCTTTCTAAAATTAGACAATACAAAAATTAAAGAAACATTAGGCTGGCAGCCGCGAATAAATATACAACAAGCGGTTAAAATGAGCGCAGATTGGACGAAAGCCTATCTAAACAAAGAAAATTATAATGTGATAGCAGACGGGCAGATAAAAAATTATTTCGTCAATATTGCAAAATAATCATAGGAACTATAAATGAAAATTCTGATTACAGGCGCTTCTGGTTTTCTTGGCAGTTATCTTTTAAAATCTTTATTGAAAAAAGCGCATCAAATCATTGCTTTGAAACGCAGCTTCTCAAATATATTCAGAATTGAAAATGAAATATCAAGAATCAAAGTTTACGATATTGATAAGCGTTTGATTTCAGATATTTTTAATGAAAACAAAGATATTGATTTAATAATTCATACGGCTACAAGCAGGGGCTATAATGAAGAAAGCGCTTTAGATATTTTCAAAACAAATGTCCGTTTCCCTTTAGAACTTTTGGATTTTGCTTCAAAAAATGGGATTAAGTCTTTTATAAATACAGGGAGCGTCCTTCCTTTGATTTACGGCGGAGTTTTATACGAGCATCTTTTATCTAAAAAGCAATTCTTTGATTGGGGCAAAATATATTCTTCAAAAATCAATTTTATCAATGTTAACCTTGATTATCTTTACGGTCCTTTTGAAGATAAAATAAAGTTTATTCCTTTTTTAGTAGAAAAGTGTACTAGTGATTGCGGGCAAATAAATATAACGAGCGGCTCTCAAAAAAGAAATTTTATTTACATTGACGATGTAATAAATGCTTATCTTTTGATAATTCAAAATATAGGATTGGGATTTACGGAATATAATATCGGCGGAGCAAATACTCTTACTATCAAAGAAGCCGCTGTCAAAATCAAAAAAATTACACAATCAAAAATAATTTTAAATTTTGGAGCAATTGCTTACAGAGATAAAGAGCCCATGGAAATAAAGTCTAATATGGATAATCTTTTCGCTTTAGGCTGGAAACCAAAAGTCGGCTTTGAAGACGGCATAAGAGAAATTTTAAAACAGGAGTATAAAAGATGAAACTTTTAATTACGGGCGGGTGCGGCTTTGTAGGGAGCAATTTGGCAAGTAATGCAATAAAACAAGGATTTGAACTTGCGATAATTGATAGTTTATATAGAAAGGGGTCTGAACAAAATCTCCAATGGCTAAAAGAACAAGGAAATTTTAAATTTTATAAACAAAATACAAAAGATTTTGACGGACTTTCCAAAGCAGTTAAAAATTTCAAACCAGAAGCCGTATTTCATCTCGCTGGACAAGCCGCAATGACTACTTCCATAGAAAATCCACGCCTTGATTTTGAAACCAATGCTTTAGGCGCTTTTAATCTTTTAGAAAGCATAAGACTTTTTTGCCCTGAAAGCGCTCTTTTTTATTCCTCAACAAATAAAGTTTATGGAGACCTTGAAAATTTTACTTATACTGAAAAAGACGCAAGATATATTTGCGAAGAATATCCTAACGGGTTTGACGAGAGTCTGCCATTGGATTTTCGTTCTCCCTATGGTTGTTCCAAAGGCTGCGCAGACCAATACATTTTGGATTATTCCCGTATTTTTAAATTAAAAACTGTAGTTTTTAGGCATAGCGCAATGTATGGCGGGCGGCAATTTGCAACTTATGGACAAGGCTGGGTAGGATGGTTTTGTCAAAAAGCGGTTGAAGAAAAGAAAGGGCTTTTAAAAGAGCCTTTCACAATCTCAGGAAACGGCAAACAGGTGAGAGATGTTTTATATGCGTCTGATATTGCCAATGTATATTTTTCCGCTCTAAAAAATATAGACAAAGCAAAAGGTCAATTTTTTAATATCGGCGCCGGCATAGAAAATAGTCTTTCATTGCTTGAACTTTTTGCTTTATTAAGGCAAGAACTCGGCATAGAAATGAAATACAGACAAATCCCTTGGCGCGAAAGCGACCAAAAAGTTTTTATCGCAGATTCAAGCAAAGCAAAAAAGATTTTAAATTGGACTCCTCAAATAGATTGCAAAAGCGGAGTTAAAAAAATGATTGATTGGACTATGGATTTGATGAAAGGATAAAAGAAACGATGGCTTTTGAATTTTCAATTTGTATTCCCGCTTGGAACAAAGCAAAATATTTAAAAACAACATTAGACAGCATTATTTGTCAAATTGACGATGATATAAAAGACAAGATTGAAATATGTATAAGCGACGATGCTTCGCAAGACAATACA
>JAITTG010000060.1 GCA_031287095.1 Candidatus Parendomicrobium reticulitermitis
TTGTCCTTTTATAAATAATCTGTCATTAGGAGGATTGGAATCAATATCAGAACCTATAACAAATCTTCCATTATCAACAAGGCTGACATAAACGGTATCTCCGTCGGATGGAAGTTTTGAACTGCTGAAAGTTTGAGAAGGATTGATTTTGCTTATATCATAAGTCAATAGTAAATTCCCCTTCTTATCGTATAAATCCCGAGAATCAACAGGAGTAATTCTTAACAAGACAATGCCGCTGTCTTGGTAATAATATTCTTTATATGCGACGAACAAAGAAATTGCGACAAACCATAAAGCCATCAAAACAAAAAACATTTTTTTTGAATTCATTTAAAACTCCAAATCCGCATTAGACTTTAGAATACTTCTTTTAAAAGCCCGTCTTTTTTGCTCTATTGCGGCGATAATTCCGAACAATAAAACTATTCCAAAGACAAAGAAATAAATCTTGCCTAAAACATTCCATAAGAATGTATAGTATTTAGCGGCTAATAATACTATAAACCAAAAAGCGCCTATATTGATATAAAACATCTCTTTTTTTCTTGCGCCTGTGATAATCATAGCGATTATAAATAAAAACATTAAAGAATTTGGAACAATTTGCGGCATATTAGTCCAAGAGAAAATAAATAAATATATCATTAAAGCCGTCATCGCTATCGTCTCGTATATATTATTTTCTTTATTGGGCTTGAGAATAAAGACGGCTAAAAGAATCATTTGCATAGCGATTAATTCTAAAGACGCCGCGTTTATGCGAAATGCTCCAAAAGGTATCAATAGAGCGCCGTTCCAGCCTTTGGCTTGAGAGAAAAAAGCGAATGTCATGAGAAAAAGCGCCGGCGTTATAATAAAAAATCCGAATTTTCGAAAAACTTCGGAAATGTCGGCGAGGCTGTCTGAAAAATCGTGCAATTTTCCAAAACAGAAAAAGAAAACTCCAAGCAGACAATATATATAAGGAAAGCAATTGAGTATTTCCAAATCAAAATTTTGCATAGAAAGAACAGATATCCAAAATGTAAATATCAAACAGCAAAGATAAATTATTAAACTTGAATTGAGAATATATCCGAGCGGCAAAATAAAAACAAGCCATAGCAAAAGCAAAGAGCGGTATCTCAATTCCAAATTGACATTATAACTTTGAGCGATTGTAAAAATAAGAACGCCCAAAAACAGAGCGGCAAAAAGAATGAGAGCGGAAGCCGCTTTTGAATTGACATTATTGCGCTTTAAAAAATATCCTAAAAAAGCGCTTACAAAAGTCAAGGCAAAAAACACTCCGATTTTAAATAGGTGGGGAAAAATCTGCCAATTGTTTATCAATAAAAATAAAGCGACTGCTCCGATTGCCGATAAGAGCATAAAAGTAAAAATTGCGGTTGATTTTATATTGGAATGCCGTTTGATATCGGACTGCATATATGCAGCCTGCTCTTTTGTAATCAAATTTTCTTTTAACCATTTGCCTATAAAATCTTTCATTTTTCACCTTTTTTCTGATTGTCAGAGAGTATTCTTTTTTCTTTAAAAAAACTCTTTATTATTTGAGCGCAATCTTCGCTTATTTGTCCTTTTGTTTTTTCTATTTCAATTTGATGATTTAATTTCTTTCCGTTTGCAAACCTAAAAACGCTCCTGCATGCCCCTGCTTTTTTGTCTAATGCTCCAAAAAGAATCTTTTTTACTCTTGCATTTATCAAAGCGCCCGAACACATAGGGCAAGGTTCGATAGTGGTATATATAGCGCAATTGTTTAAGCGGTAATTTTTCAATTTCTTGGCGGCTTTTCTCATCGCAACTATCTCGGCATGAGCCGTAGGGTCTTTATCTGTAATACAACGATTAGAACCTTTTGCAATTATTTTATTATCTTTGACTATCACAGCGCCTATTGGAACTTCGCCGTTCTTTTTTGCTGTTTTTGCTTGTAAAAGCGCCTCTTGCATAAAAAACAAATCGCTATTTTTCAAGGTTTTTTTCCAAAATTTCTTTTATATCCTTAGGAAAGCGAGTTGGTTTTAAGGTTTCTTTACTTACAAAAGGGTGGCGGCTATTGCCCTTTACAAGCAAATTACCGCCGCATTTGATTTCATAAGAACAAACTATGCTTGCGGCGGTAATCTCTGTCAATTTTGTTTCTATATTTATTATATCGTCATATCTTGCAGGGGCGAGATAATCGCATTCGCAATGAATAACTGGGAAAAAAAAGCCCTTTTGTTCTACGGCTTTATAATCAAGTCCTATTTGCCTAAATAATTCCGCGCGCCCTTTCTCAAAAAAAACCAGATAGTTGGCATAATAAACCACGCCCATCTGGTCTGTATCGGCATAAATTATTCTTGTTTGTATTGAGTTCATAACGGCGATTATAATACTTTTGCTTTTGAAAGTCTAATATAGGTGCGGCGAAGCCGCGATACACACGACTGGCTGTAAGTTAAGTGCGGCTGGAAGGTCGCTTTGCCTTTTGGCGTCTTTTGACACAATTTGTCTGCTTAGATAGCGCTGCTATACGCGCGCAGACAAATTCTGCCAAAGGACGCTCAAAATGCTTCGCGGAGCGCGTCTCATACATAAATGGAAAACGACAAAAACAAAAAACAAAAACCTTTCACCGCAAAGCGTGTCGTTTGTCTTTGTCGCTTCTCTCTCACTTTGAGGGGAGAGGGACTTTGAAAGGCGCAGCCTTGAAAAGACTTTTGAAAATGGACAGATGATTGCAGTTAATTCCCCTTCACAAGCGAAGGGGTGGATGCGAAGCGGACGGAGCAGTAACGCCGTTTAACGCAAAGCGGCAGTTGTCCTGTGAAAAAAACTACTACAAATAATAATTTTGTAATCAATGGACAATACAATGATATTGATTCAGATAATATAGCGGATTTAGGTTTTGTTTTTGGCGCGACTTCTGCTACATTTAAGAATGTCAATTTTTTAAAATTCAAAGATAGCGCAAGCGGAGGAGCGATAGATATTAGCGGTGGGGAGATCACAATAATAGGTTCAAAGTTTCAAAACAATAATGCAATCACAAACGGCGGCGCGATAAATATAACGGACGGCAAACTTGCCATAATAGACGCAAATTTCACAGGTAATTCAGCAGGAGCGTCAGGTGGAGCAATCTATGCGGACGGGACAAGCAAAGTTTTGATAAAGACTCAAAATGCGAATGCCATTTTTGAAAACAATCAAGCGAATGGAACAGGAAACGATATTTACGCGGCTGGATTAGCGGAGATTGAACTAAATATCGCAAACAACAAAACAATCACAATGAAAGGCGGTATTGGAGCAAATTACAAATTTTAACGGCAACGGCGAACGGCAACGACCACGCAAGGAACGCAAAACGGCAAAGGCAACGACGCGCTTTGCAGTGAAAGTGGATTCCCGATAGAGACATTCGGGAATGACGGAGTTGGGGAGACGATTGGAGATAATGGGAAAAAGAAACGATGGAGATTGGGGGTCTAGTCCGCAATAACGCAAATAAGCCCGCAATTGACGACGCAAACATTGGTCATGTATGCAATGACAAAACCCAAACCTACAAATAACGGGGCAGCTTTGCCTCTTGCCGTCATTGCCGAGCGTCTTTGTCTGGAATCCAAGTTTAACCGCAAAGCGATTGAACGACAAAGACTATTAAAAAACGACCACGCAAAGAACGCAAAACGGCAAAGACAAAGGCGGCATCAATAGCATAAGTCTTGTCGTTTTGCGTTCTTTGCGTGGTTGTTGTTTAAGGAAAGGGCGCTCACATCTCGCGCCCGCCGCCAGACATGCGCTCTTTATTCATCGCGCGGCGGCTGAAACTTGTGAGAAAGCCGTTGCCGTTGTTTTGTTTTCGTCGTCATTTTTAAATGGTTTGGCATGGGCAGCCATCCCATTGCGCCAAACTTTCAGTCAGTTGCGCTTATCGCGGCTTGCCGCGCCTTATTTCATTTCTGTTAAATGACTCCAATAGCGTTTGGGCATAAGATTTTGTCTCAATTTGTGATTTGTCCGCTCTTTTATGGCTATGGTATCGTAAAATTTTTTCCATAGCGTTTGATAGGATTTTTCTTTATCTGATGTTTCGGGCATTATTAGTTTTTCAGTTTCTGATATTGCATATTTGCCGTCTGAGTATGCGCATAGCAAATTATTTGTTTCATCATATATAAGAAACTTCTCTTTTGGCAGTCTTTGGATAAAGTGATGGACTAAAATGTGCAAAACTGAGTTTTTTGGCTTTATGACGGCGAGCAAAACTCCTTTATGTTCTTTAAAGCGGACAAAACCTTTATATAGATGAGCTTCGCCTTCAAGATTTTCCGATGCTTTTGTGAGAGTTAATATAGTGTTGTCTGTTAAATCATTTATGATTTTTACGCCGTTTTTATAAAGTTTATGAATCAAATCTAAAATGAGAGACTCTTTATTTGGCAAGCAAGAAAAAAATGAATTTTGAACAAGACAAAAAATATCAAACCCAAATTTATTGAGTAATGATTTTGAAAGCCTTTCGGCTTTTTTTATATCTGTTGCAATTTTAATGGAGTCAAAAAGGGGAATTTGAGGGGATTTCTCGCTAATAATATCGGATGGGATTTCTTTATGAACAAAACTCTCAAAAACGCAAGACAAAAATCCTTCAAAACTGCCGTCATAAGAATAAATAATGTCTCTGTTTTGCATAGTTTGACCTCAATTAACGGCAACGGCTTTTCTCGCAAGCGGCAGCCGCCGCGCGACAAATAAAGAGCGCAATCTTGGCGGCGGGCGCGAGATGGAGGGCGTCCTTTCTTTCAAGCGCGACAATGACCGCGCAAAGAACGCAAAACGATAAAAACAAAAAATCCGAACATTGTATGGGCGGGTTTGAAACCCGCCTGCCGTTACGAAATTCAAAAAACAAGCAAGAATCCAATCTGCTTAATTACCCCGCTAACAACTCTTGATGGGAAAAGAGCTCTATTTGTTTAGGCGTGAATGCTTCCTTATATATAGTCAATTCTCTTTTTGACATCATATCGTTTAAAAGATTATCTTGCTTTATTTGAAAATTCGGCGCAGATTTTCCATTGCATAGAATAAAATATTGAGCCCGCTTTAAGACTACGCCTAATTTTTTTAGATTGTAAAAGTCCAAAGAATGAAAACGGCGGGCTTTCACTATCTTTTGAGCGCTTAAAACGCCTATACCCGGAACTCTCAAAAGATTTGCATAAGGCGCTTTATTGATTTCTATGGGAAAAAACTCTTTATGATTTAGCGCCCAATTGCATTTAGGGTCTATAAAAGGGTTAAAATTTGGAGTGTTTTCATCAAGGATTTCGTTTGCTTTAAAACGATAAAATCTCATAAGCCAATCGGCTTGATAAAGCCTATGCTCTCTCAAAAGAGGCGGTTTAGTATCAATAGCGGGCAGATTTGAATCATCGGACACTGGAATATAAGCCGAAAAGAAAACCCTTTTGAGTTTGTATCGCTGATACAGATTTTCAGCGAGCCTTAATATATGACAATCGCTTTCAGGCGACGCTCCTATTATCATCTGAGTGCTTTGCCCAGCCGGGGCAAAAAGTTTTCGCTTATTAGAACGGGCTATTTTGCTATCTATTATGGCAGGGAGATTGTCAGAACTGCGGCTTATAGCGGGCAAATGGGAGTTTTCTTCTATTGTATTCTTTATATACCCCATAGGTTTTAAAATTAAATCCTTGCTTTTATCAGGCGCTAAAAGAGAAAGACTGTTTTGCGAAGGCATTTCTATATTTATGCTTATACGGTCTGCCAATCTGCCGATTTTTTCTATAAGTAAATTGTCCGCGCCCGGTATTGCTTTGGCATGTATATATCCATAAAAATTATATTCATTTCTCAATATAGAAAGAGTTTCAAGCATAAGTTCGCAAGTATAATCGGGACTTTTGATAATGCCTGAACTTAAAAACAATCCTTCTATATAATTGCGGCGGTAAAATTGCATAGTCAAATCGGCAAGTTCGCGCGGACTGAAAGCCTCTCTTTTGATTTTCATATTGGATTTGCGGTTCACACAATATTTGCAATCATTTATACATATATTAGTCATCAGAACTTTAAGCAAAGTTATACATCTGCCGTCAGCGGCAAAACTATGGCAGACCCCGCCAATAGTAGTATTTCCTATGCCTGAGCCTGACGAATTGCCCTGCGCTCCGCTTGAAGTGCAAGCGACATCGTATTTTGCTGAATCTGCTAAAGTTTCAAGTTTGTTTATTATGCTCATGGTAGTTCAAGTATAGCATAAGGCAAAAAACAATACAAGCGTATGGGGATTTTGTTGGTTGCCGTATTTGAGACATCTTGCATATAGGCGCGGCAAACCGCGATTACACACGGCTGTCTCTAAGTTAAGCGCGACTGAAAAGTCGCTTTGCCTTTTGGCGTCTTTTGACACAATTTGTCTGCACGCGTATAGCAGCGCTATCCACGCAGACAAATTTTGCCAAAGGACGATCAAAATGCTTCGCGAAGTTCGTCTCATACATAACGACAAAAACCCAAAACCCCAAATCCTCGTATGGCGCGGATTTCAAACCTGCCTGTTAGGATGAACATTAGACCTCTTGCATAACTGATATATAAAAAATGTAAGAGTATAGATATTGTGCGCTAACAGAGATTGTTTGTGCGAAAGCGAGATTGTCGTTGTGCGCGAAGCCGCAGAATCCATAAAATGCCGTTTTTCAAGCCTTTGTTGTTAGTCATTAAAGGCAGGGGCTTGAAATAGAATTTTATTCTATGGATTCTGCGGCTTCGCGCATAATGACAATGTCCATCTATTTTTGTGTGTCGGTTGCGCAAGAGGTCTTGAACCCAAACGGAAATGGTAAGAACAAATGACGAATAACAAAACCGACCGAATAGCGCAATTAAAAAACAACGATAAAAATGAACAAGAGACGCGGTTTGCTATTATTCAACTGCCATTTGATGTTTGTTTTCACATTTCGTAGTAGTAGAGGAAAAATGTCAACCCAATTCGTGCGAGCAGGCGGGTTTAAAACCCGCTCCTACAAGGTTCGGATTTTTTATATTTTTGATTTTAATTTTTATCGATTTTCCAATGCGTTTTTAATTCTCTCGTTGGAAAATTCATAAACTTATTGAAAAAACAATGACAATTTTAATTTCAAAAACTCGAAAAAGACAAAACGCATTGTTTTAACAATGTATTTCTTGTTTTGATGATATATTGACAATTTTGATTGAATTTAATATAAATCGCGTCCTTTGCCCAAAAACATATTGAAAATACAAAAAGAAATTAAAAATGCCATGAATTTAACAAAAAAGGCGGTGAAAAATTGTGAAAAAACCAGATGTCGTAAAATTAATTGCAGAAAGCTCGGGATTGACGCAAAATGACGCGAATTTGGCTGCAAAAGCTTTAGTTAAAGTTATTCAAGAAGGATTGAAAAACGGCGAACTTATTTCTCTTTCAGGTTTAGGCTCTTTTAGAGTAAAAGCGCGCAAAGCCAGAATGGGCAGAAATCCAAAAACGGGCGATATTGTCCCTGTGCCTTCTGGAAGAAAGGTTTCTTTTAAACCAACTACAAAATTGAGAAAACTCATACAAAATTAATAGGATTTATATTTATGTTAAAAATACAATCTTCTAAAACATTAGAAAAACTTCCGCCTTACCTCTTTACAAGAATAAACGCTTTAAAAAAACAGGCTTATGAAAAAAAACTTGATGTAATTGATTTAGGTATGGGAAATCCCGATTTGCCAACCCCTTCTCATATAGTAGATAGACTTTGCGATACTATTAAACATCATAAAAATACTCACAGATACCCGCAGGCTAAGGGTATGCCTAAATACAGAAAAACCATTTCCGATTGGATGTTGAAGAGATTCGGCGTCCATATAGAGCCTGAAAATGAAATTTTGGCTTTAATAGGCTCAAAAGAGGGTATAGCGCATTTATGTATGGCTTATCTCAATATAGGGGATTATGCATTAGTATGCGACCCCGCATATCCCGTTCATTTTAACGGAGTTCTTTTGGCGGGCGCAAAAACTTATTCTATGCCGCTTTTAGAAAAAAACAATTTTCTTCCTGATTTTTCAAAAATTCCTTCAAAAATAGCGCAAAAATCTAAAATTATGTTTTTAAATTATCCAAACAATCCGACAGCCGCAGTGGTTGATGATAATAAATTTTGGCTCGAATCTATAAAATTTTGTAAGAAAAACAATATACTTTTGGTTTCGGATAATGCTTATTCCGAATTGACTTTTGGAGATTATATAGCGCCTTCCATTTTTGAATTTCCCGGAGCAAAGGATATAGCTCTTGAATTCCACTCATTTTCCAAGACTTTTAATATGGCGGGATGGAGGCTCGGCTGGGTATGCGGAGCGCAAAAACTCATACAACCTTTGGAAAAATTCAAATCATTTTTGGATTACGGCGCGCCCACTTTTATGCAATTGGCGGGAGTCGCCGCTTTACAGGGTTCAAATCTATGCGTTAAAGAATTGGCGCAAGTATATGAGCGAAGAATGAAAAAAATGTCTTTGGGCTTGCAAAAATTGGGATGGAAAGCGCCTCAAACGAAAGGAACTATGTATTTGTGGACGGGTTTTCCAGACTTTATGAAGAAAGAAGGCTCATTTAGCCTATGCGAAAAACTTTTAAAAGAGACGGGCGTGGCGCTTTCTCCCGGGATAGGTTTTGGCAAATACGGAGAAGGTTATGCGAGAATATCTCTTGTGACCCACGATAGAAGATTTCACGACGCTCTCTTAAGAATAGAAAAATTTACAAAAGAGGCTAAAAGTGAGTAAATATATAACAGCCGGTTTAATAGGGTATGGAACTGTTGGAAAAGGCGTAGTAAAGATTTTGGAAAATAATCAAAAAATAGTTGTAAGAAAAGTAGGAAAACCCATCAAAATCAAATCCATAAGCGATTTAAATCCCATAGACAAACCTGAACTCTATGTCAAAAATTTCAAAGACATAATCAAAGATCCGGAAATTGATTTAATAATAGAGCTCGTAGGCGGTTATGAGCCGGCTCGGACAATAATCATAGAATCTTTAAAATCTGGCAAAAATGTAGTTACTGCAAATAAAGCGGTTCTTGCCAAATACTGGGATCAGATTTTTATCACAGCCCAAGATTATAAAAAGTCCATATATTATGAGGCTTCTGTAGGCGGAGTGATACCTGTTGTTCAAGGTTTAAACGAAGGGCTTGCCGCAGAGGAGATTTTCGAAATTAAAGGAATTTTAAATGGCACGACAAATTTTATTTTGAGTAAGATGACAAAAGAAGGGCTTGCTTATGAAGAGGCTTTAAAGTCCGCTCAAATGGCGGGTTTTGCAGAAAGCAATCCATCTTTTGATGTTGACGGGATAGATACTGCCAATAAACTTGCGATTTTAGCATCTTTGGCTTGGGGCAGTTGGATAAAGGTAAAAAATATAGCGGTTAAAGGCATAGCGGATTTAAACATAAAAGATGTTCTTTTGACAAAAAGGATGGGGACTATAAAACTCATCGGTTCTGCAATCAAAACAAAAAACGGCATAGATTTATCGGTTTGTCCTTGTTTGATAGATAAATCCAGCGCATTTTCAACCGTTGAAAATGAATATAATGCGGTATTTATAAAGGGCAAAGATTCCGGCGATGTGCTTTTTTACGGAAAAGGCGCGGGGCAAGGACCTGCGGCAAGCGCGGTTGTGTCGGACATTATCAATCTTTCAAAATTTATTGTCACAAATACGGCGGGGATTGTTACGGATGTTATTTATGATAGAAAAAAGAAAATCAAAATTTTGCCGTCTGGTCAAAGCAAGTCCGCTTATTATTTAAGATTTACAGTTGTGGACAAGCCCGGCGTTTTATCTAAAATATCGGGCATTTTAGGCGCAAATAAAGTTTCTATCGCTAGTCTTTCCCAACCCAATATTAAACAAGGCGATTATGCCGATGTTATAATCATCACTCACGAAACAAGTCTTTCCCATCTTGAAACTGCGTTGAGGCAGATTAATGCCCTCAAATCCATAGTAAAATCAAAACCTGTAAAAATTAAGATTGAAAAATAGGTGCGGCGAAGCCGCGTTCCACACGGCTGGCGCTAAGTTAAGTGCGACGGGAAGGTCGCTTTGTCTTTTGGCGTCTTTTGACACAATTTGTTCGCTTGGATAGCGCTGCTATACGCGCGCGAACAAATTCTGTCAAAATACGCTCAAAATGCTTCGCGGAGAGCGGCTCATACATAAAGGGAAAACGACAAAAACCCAAAAACCTCACTGCAAAGCGTGTCGTTTGTCTTTGTCGTTCCCCTCTTGCTTTGAGCATTGCTCTGTATTTAGTGAGAATATTCAAAAAAGTGTTATTTACAATAAATTTTAAAAAATGCCTAAAAATAGGGTGTAAATCGCGGAACGCAAAGCAAAGCGGCAATTAATCTTCTTTTTTAGCAGACAATTATTGTCGTTCAATCGCTCTGCGATTAACTTGGATTCCCGACAAAAACGCTCGGGAATGACGGCGAAAGACAAACCTGCCGTGTCATTACTGAATGTCCCTTCAACTCCGTCATTGCCGAATGTCTCCCCAATTTCGTCATTCCCGAATATTTCCCCAACTTCATTTCCGAGCGCCTATATCGGGAATCCACTTTTCAATAAAATCAAAACAAAAATGATTAACGGCGTTGTCGCCGCTTATCATTTAAGTCTGTGTTGCCATTCTTGGTTGTGGTTGGTTGCGCGCAAAGCCGCAAAATTCATTTTATACCGTTTTTAAGTTGTTGTTGCCGTTATGTTGTTGTCGTGCAGGTATGACCCGTAATCTTCACACGGAATATTTTTTGAGGTGAAAGACGGAGATTGCGGGTTAAGCCCGCAGGCGACATTTTAAAGACGAGTTAATTAGCATATCTTACCCTTAAACATAGACAACCTGCCTTGCTTGCTATCATTTTTTTATGCGATTTGATATACTCTCCCCGCTTTAAAAATCAAATTAAAATAAAAAAATGAAAGAAAATAAAACAATATCAAAACGCATTGAAAAAACAATAAAAAAATGGCTTTCACAAGCGTTTTTTTTATTGTTTTTATCTGTTTTTGTTCAAAATTACGCTCAAGCCGTAAATGTATCTTCATGGACATATTTTAGAACTTTGCTTCTTGCAGGCGGAACTGATATTCAATTGTCCAATCCGAGCAATACGCTCAATTATATTGATAATATATCGTCTTTGACATACTCCTCTTCCACAATAAGAGGCGGGCTTGCTCTTGACATTTTTACTT
Source organism: Candidatus Parendomicrobium reticulitermitis (assembly GCA_031287095.1). GTDB lineage: Bacteria > Elusimicrobiota > Endomicrobiia > Endomicrobiales > Endomicrobiaceae > Parendomicrobium > Parendomicrobium reticulitermitis. Next base: position 11,339 of record JAITTG010000060.1, read on the forward strand.
TAAGAGGCTCTACAAGGTTTAGCGCTTTTTGGATAGGCGATGAGGCAAAGATTCATTTTATAGGAAATCTTACTTTTATGAATTTTAGAGCGCAAAGCGACCCAGCGTTTAGATATAATTTTTTGGGAGGCGCTATATATGCCGCAGGACGGAATGCAAAGTTTATTTTTATGAATTCTTCTTCATCGTTTATATCTAATAACGCCGAGTATGGCGGCGCCGCAGTATTGATTTCTTCATCTTATGCGCATATAACAAATTCAACAATATCTTTTTTTAATAATAGGGCAAATCGTTTAGGCGGAGCGCTCTATTTAGAAAATTCAAGCGCCAGCATAACAAATTCAACAATATCTTTTTTTTATAACAAGGCAAATAATTCCGGAGGAGCGGTATATTTAGACAATTCAACCATATCTTTTACAGATACATTTTTAGATTTTACTTCAAATACCGCTCTAATGGGCGGTGCAATATATGCTGATAATTCCAGAATAAATATAACCGCAAATTCAAATGACATTGTTTTTAAAGAAAACACGGCGCAAAGAGGCGGAGATATTTATATGTCGGATTCTCAACTCAATTTGATTATCAATACAAATAAAAGCGCTCAATTCAATAGCGGCATATATGCCGTTGCTGGAAGTTCAATAAATATAAGCGGCGGCGGGAAAATTATTCTTAAAGGCGATTCTTATTTTCAATCTATATCTTCCTTTGATATAACAAACTCTTTGTTTGAAGTTTCTGAAATCAGATTTGTTTATGAACGCAGTTCTCATATTTATGTTGCCAATTCCACAATATCCTTTTTGAATTCCAATATACATTTCATGTCAAATATATCTAAAAATCAGAGCGGTCTGCCGCCTATGTCAGGCGGCGGTTTGTATATATATAGAAGTTTAGCCGTATTTGACGGAGTTTTGAATTTCAATGAAAATGCCGCCGTCAATGCAGGCGGCGCCGCATACATAAGTTATTCTAAAGCGTCTTTTACAGGGGCGGCAAATTTTAGTAGAAATACCGTCGTCAATTCCGGATTTGGAGGGGCTGCTATATACATAGAGGCTTCTTCCGTGTCTTTTATAGGTTCGGCAAATTTCAATAATAATTATAACGGGACTGGGACGCAAGGCGCAACGATATATGCCCAAAGAAACTCTTCTATTTCATTCTTTGCAAATAGAGGCGATATTATTTTCTCAAATAATACTAGCGCGTATGACATATATTTAGACGCTATAAACGGCGGAAATAGAGGGATTTATTTTAACGCGTCGGAAGGGAGAAAAATAGAAGTGAACTCTATCAATGCGCCAAAAGGCGATATCATAGAAAAGACAGGGGAAGGAAGCCTGTTTATAAAAGGCAAAACAGATTATAAAGGAAGACTGAACTTATACGCCGGAGATACGAACATTAGAGCGGATTATATTTCAATTAGCACTCTATCTATGAGCAATGCAAAATTCTCAATAATAGCGCCGTCTTTTGACGGAAATTCATATAATTTCGTAGTTGAAGATATAAAAAGAACAGTTTTTGTGGATAGATTGGAGGCGTCTAATTCTATTTTCGGTTTCAATCTCTATTTTAAAGAAATGGCTTTAGATAATGATGTGATAATAGCGACAAATACTATTTATATAATAGGGAGAAATAATAAGACTGAGATAGAGGCTTTTGGATTTTTGGCTGAGATTACCACTGAGACTAAATTTAATCTTATAAGAGCAAGTTCTTACGGAGTTATAAGTTCTACAGCCGCGGGCTTTTATGATTCAAACGAAATTATCTGGCATTTAGAGCCTAATGATAAGAGAAAATTATTTTACACTCTTGATTTTTCTTCCGTTTCAGGTCTTGTTTTGCATTTAAGCACCGCGATGTATATAAGCGTTGAAAATTTAACGCGTAATCAAAGCGAAGTAAAAACTCTTTTGAATTTAGTTAAAGATAATGAGGCTCTTAAAGAAATCAGAAGTTCAATCAATTTAATGCGCCATAAAGACGCCCAAAAAACTTTAGACGAACTCAGCGGAGTGTTTCTTGTCAACACTTTAGTTCTTTCATCGCAAAGAGACGATATAAGCAAGTTTCTCAATAGATTGTCTATGAAGAGGAGAGAAGAAGCCGATAAGGAATCTAATTTATGGATTCAATTTGATACAGAGCAAGCCTATGCAAAAGGCGAAGATTCTCAAACTTCGAGCATAGACTATTCTAAATATGGATGGCAGACGGGATACGATATAATCAATGTAGAAAGTTTTATTTTTGGAATTTATTTCGCTCAATCAATAGATAATATAAAACAAGGGTTAAATAAGGCTGATATTATGCATAACGGCATAGGGACATATTTGGCTGTGTATAATCCTCAAACGACGGTTTTATTTAATTTGAACGCGGCTTATGCAAATTTCGACGCTCAAAGGGATGTCTCCTTTCTTGATAAAAAACCTATTTCCGATTTTAGCGCTGCGCTTGTTAGAGGAGCGGCTGAGGTGGAATTTAAAGTTTATGAAGAAGGCGCGCTGCATATAAGACCTTTTGTCGGCGCGCGCGGCGCATATATTAGAAATAGCGCAATAGAAGAGAAAGGCGGCGAAGATATAAATTTGTATATCGCTCCTCAAAATTATACGAGATTTGATATTATTGGGGGATTAAATATAGGAGTTAGAGCGGATGATTTTGATTTTTACGGCAGAGCTTTGGCGGGATATATATTAAATGGCGGCAATTTTGGATACGATATAAGTTTTTCTCAGACAAAAAACAGCGGAATTATGAATATAGAAAATACTCCTTTAAATAAATTCTATTATGGACTTGGCGCGGGCGCATCTTATCTATTTCAAAATTACGCTAAAGTTTTTGTAAATTTGCAAAGCAATATAGACAATGATGTCAAAGCGGGTTATTTTGTTCAAATTGGATTAGAAATTAGTTTGGTTTCAAAGCCGCGCATATATGAGAGAAGAAAGGAAAAAATAGCGCGGCAAATTGAAGAAAAATCAGAACAAGCAAGAGCGCAAAATGCGCAAGAAAATTCAATGTCAAAAAGAAAAATTGATTTGATATCTGAATTGAATAAAAACGGCAATAATACTCTTCGTATGGATAGCGAGGTTCAAGAGGCTGTCAATAGAAGGAATAATAAAAAAATGCGTACATTCAAATTGTCCGCCGCATTATTTGAAAGCAATAGTTTTGAATTGCTGCCTGAGGCTTACGAAGAGATAAGAAATATAGCCAAGATAATAAAAGAGTTTAATTATAAAAGAGTGATTGTTGAGGGACATACGGATTCAAGCGGGGACGAAACGCATAATGTGGAATTGTCTCAAGATAGAGCGATAATGGTTTATTATCAATTGTATCAAGAAGGCATAGACAATATGGACTATATAGGTTTTGGTTCGCAAATTCCGCTTGCTTCAAATGAAACTAAATTAGGGCGGGAACAAAACAGAAGAGTGGAAATTTTTGTTGAAATTGAATAGTTGATAAATTTTTAGAATTATTGCGTCCGTCGTCTGTTGAAATTTTTGTTGAAATTGAATATTTGATATGCAGGGTTATTTAAAGAGATTGTTTTTATATATTTTGACGGTAAAAAGATTTGTTCCGTTATTAATATCTAATGTGAATAAAATTTTAAACGCAATAATCAATGCAATTAAAATAGCCGCAATGATTATCAAAGGTTTCTTCCATTTATTTTTGCGCCGCTCTTCATTTCTATTTTCTTCATTATATTGAATATCGTTTATGTTATTTGGAATTACAATAGGCTCTCCTTCATTTTCACCTTCTCCTTCAACATAATTTACAAATTCTCTTTTGGGAACGGCGAGTAAATAGAGATAAGGAATTATAGGCGTTAAAACTATAGAACAAACAACAGAAGCAAAAACGCTTCTTTGTTTTTGAGATGCAATCACAGCGTTTAGAATAATTAAGACAAAAATGGGCGCAAATAGCAAAAGAAAAGGCGCAAAAGCAACAACTGAAAAAAGCGCTTGGTCTAAAACTCTAAATACAGAATCCATAAAATCTCCTATTGTTTTGGAAAGTGCGCCGATTGTAATATAAAAAGCATATATTTTCAAACGAGATAACAATAGTAACGGCAAAGGCTTCTCGCAAGTTTCACAAGTTTCAGAAACGCAAAGAACGCAAAATGACAAGAGTATTGTTGTTGCTATTGCCGTTGTCTTTTCCGTTTTGCGCTTCTTGTGTGGTCGTTTGCCTTTGTCGTTGTTTAAGGAAAAGGCGCTCGCATCCCGCGCCCGCCGCCAGACATGCGCTCTTTATTCATTGCGCGGCGGCTGAAGCTTGCGAGAAACCTTTATCATTGTCTTGTTTTCGGCGCCATTTTTAAATAATTTGATAGGATAAGGAGTTGGGATGAATTTCAAAATAGAAACAATCGGTTGTCAAATGAATGTCAATGAATCTGACAATATATCCCAAACCCTTATTTCTTTGGGAGCAGCCCAAACTGACGATATAAATGATGCGGATATTGTTATTTTAAATACTTGTTCAGTGCGCGCCCAAGCCGAACAAAAGGCTTTTTCTTTCTTGGGTAGAGCGCAAGAATTAAAATCTCAAAAAAAAGACATTAAAATCGCCGTAATCGGCTGCATGGCGCAAAGATTAGGCTTAAAAATTAAAAACCGCTTTAAAAGCGCAGATTTAATTGTAGGGACAAAAGATTTAGATAATGCCGCGCAAAAAATAGCGGCTTTATTTGACAAACCTCTTATTCGTCATTGCGGGCAAGACCGGCAATCTCCGGCAATTTCAAGTTTTGTTACTATTATGCGCGGTTGCGACAATTACTGTTCTTATTGCATAGTTCCTTTTGTCAGAGGCAGGCAGACAAGCATTGATAGTCAAATCATCTTTGACGAATGCATAAATAAGGTCAAAAACGGAACAAAAGAAATTTCATTGCTTGGACAAAATGTTAATTCTTATTTGTATAATGGATTAAATTTTAGCGGTTTATTGAAACAAATCAGTCAAATAGACGGATTAGAGCGCATAAGATTTATGACAAATCATCCAAAAGATTTAAGCGATGAATTGATAGATACAGCCGCCTCTCTTGATAAAGTATGCAAACATATACATTTGCCTATGCAATCAGCTTCAAATGTCGTTTTGGATGCTATGAACAGAAAGTATTCCTATGAGCATTATTTAGGACTCGTTCAAAAGTTGAGAAACAAAATCTCAAATATCAGCATTACTACCGACATAATAGTAGGCTTTCCAAATGAAGAGCAAAAAGATTTTGAAGAGACTTTAGAAGCCGTTGAATACATAAGATTTGACGGTTTATATGCGTTTAGATATTCGCCTAGACCTCAAACAAAATCCGCTCTTATGCCCGACGCGGTTCCATTGGAAGAAAAAAAGCGCCGCCACAGAATAATTTTATCGCGCTCAAATGAAATATCTTCTGAAATTGTTTCAAAAATGATAGGCTCAAAAATAGAAGTTTTAGTTGAAAATTACGAAAACGGCATTTTGCATACAAGGACGCAAGGCGGCAGAAAAATTTTTGTTGAAGGCAAAATTGAGCAAGTCGGCAAAATTTTGCCTGTAATTGTAAAAAAGGCTAAAATAAACGCGCTTTTTGGAGATATGGAGATTTAATATGAATAAAAAAGTCATCACAATTTTTGTCGGACTTGCTTCTTGCATAGGTGTATTTATTTATTTTTTCTATACGCTTATTTTCTTTAATGGTTCTCAATATGAGGCTTTGATAGATAAATATTCTAAAAGATATGAAGTTGATCCTATGCTTGTGCGCGCGGTAATGAAAAGGGAATCCAATGTAAACCCTGACGCAGTATCAAGCAAGGGGGCGATAGGGCTTATGCAGATTATGCCTAAAACAGGCGTTGAAATAGCGCAAAAATTAAATATACCGGCTTATCATGCAAGTATGCTTAAAGACCCTGAAATCAATATAATGTTCGGCATTTATTACCTTAGAAATCTTTTGCGTCATTATGATAATGATATGGTTTTGGCGCTCGGCGCTTATAATGCAGGTATCGGCAACATAGATATTTTGGCTCTTGTAAATGACAGAGCGGATATAGGAATAAAAGATTTGCCTTTCAAGGAAACCAGCCGCCATATAAGGGCTATAATGCTCACTTATCAGTTCTACAAGGGAGAAGAAAAATTAAAAATTCAAAACCCAAAATCAAAGATTCTCTAACCCCCCTTATGAAACAATATTGGGATATAAAATCAAAATATCCCGATATGATTTTACTATTTCGTTTGGGGGATTTTTATGAGATGTTTGCAGACGATGCGGTCAAAGCCGCTCCCGTTCTTGAAGTGTCTTTGACGCATAGGCTTGACTTGCCCATGTGCGGCGTTCCGTATCATGCCGTTAATCATTATATTAGGAAATTGATAAACCACGGATTTAAAGCCGCAATATGCGACCAATTGGAGGAAGCGTCCGCCGCCAAAGGCATAGTAAAAAGAGGAGTCACAAGCGTAGTTACTCCCGGAACAGTTATAGAAGACATTTTGCTTGATACAAGCGAAAACAATTTTTTATTTGCTATCGCCTTTGATAAAGATTGTTTAAAAGTCGCAATTGCCGCCGCAGATATTTCCACAGGAGATTTTTTTGCAAGTTCTTGCGATTTAAAACGGTTGAACTCTGAAATAGAAAAATATAACCCCAAAGAAATCATAATCGCCTCAAAAAACGCCAATGCCAAAATCATAACGGAACTTTCTCAAAAACAAAAAACGATCACAGAAATTTCAGATATGTATTTTGATTATGACAGAGCAATGTCTATACTTGACGAAAATTTTGGGCAAGGCGCGGCAAACAGATTTGCCATAGACGATAAAACCGCAGTCAGCGTTTGCGCCGCCGCGCTTTCTTATATAAAGGAAACGCAGGGCGCAAAGTCGGGGATTTTCTCTTATATCAAATACATAAGAAGCGGCGAGTTTATGTATTTAGACCCGTCGGCAGAGCGCAATTTGGAGCTCACGGCTTCTCTTACAAACGGCAAAAGCGACAATTCTCTCTTATCCATTTTAGATTGCGCAAAAACTCCTATGGGCAAAAGGGCGTTGCGTCAATGGCTTATAAAACCTCTTTTAGATATTGCTCAAATCAAAGATAGGCAAAACAGGGTTTCATTTTTTTTAGAGGATAGTTTTTTGCGCCAAGAAATTATTGATATATTAAAAAGCATAGGCGATATAGAAAGAATTACGGCAAGAATCATTTTTGCAAGCGCAATGCCGCGCGATTTAATCTCTTTAAAAGAATCTCTAAAATCCGCAAATGAAATCGCAGTCCGCTTAAAAGATTTTATCCGCCTTGATACTCAAAGCAATCAATCTATAATAGATACAATTTCAAGCGCTATTATGGACGACCCGCCCAATACTTTAAAAGACGGCGGCGTAATTAAAAACGGTTTCAATCCTGAACTTGACGAATTGAGAAAAATATCAAGCGATGTAAAATCTTTTATGTCTGATTTAGAAAATGAAGAAAGGAAAAAAACTGGCATTGCTAATTTAAAAATCGGTTATACTTCGGTTTTCGGTTATTATATAGAAATTACAAAAAGCAATTTATCAAATGTTCCGCAGCATTATATAAGGAAGCAGACTGTGGCAAACGGCGAACGCTATATCACGCCCGAGTTAAAAGAGTTTGAAGAAAAAATCCTGTCCGCCCAAGAAAAAATTTTAAGGCTTGAAAATCATCTTTTTGCAAATTTAAAACAAACGCTTTCAGATTTCAGCGTTGATATTTTAAAAACGGCTCGCATAATAGCCGAAATAGATGTTTTTTCGTCTTTTGCGCAAAATGCTATTTCATACAATTATTGCCGCCCCGATATAGACGATTCTAAAGAATTATCCATAGTTGAAGGCAGGCATCCGGTAGTAGAAAGGATTTTAAAAGATGGGGAATTTGCCGCAAATGATATTGATTTCAATCAAGATTCCCGTATTTTGCTTCTCACAGGTCCAAATATGTCGGGTAAATCAACATATTTAAGACAAACTGCTTTAATTGTTATTATGGCGCAAATTGGTTCTTTTGTTCCTGCAAAAAGCGCCCGCATAGGCATAGTGGACAGGATTTTTACAAGAATAGGCGCGGGCGATAATCTGGCGGGCGGACAATCGACTTTTATGGTAGAGATGATGGAAACAGCCGACATTTTAAATCAATATACTGATAGAAGTTTAATAATTCTTGACGAAGTCGGCAGAGGCACTTCCACCTATGACGGAATGTCTATAGCGTGGGCTATTTTGGAATATCTCGGCGATGAGAAAAGGGCTGCAAACAAAGGCTCAAAAATTCTTTTTGCCACGCATTATTTTGAATTAACTTCTCTTTCTAAAAAACTAAACGGCATGAACAATTTCAGCGTAGAAATAAAAGAATGGAACGGGCAAGTGATTTTTCTTCACAGAATAATCAAAGGCAGCGCGGACAAATCCTACGGCATACATGTAGCCAAAATTGCAGGTCTCCCAAGTCAAGTAATCCAAAGAGCATTTAAAATTTTAGACAACTTAGAAAATAATCAAATAGATCCGCAAAAAGAGGGCGATATAGTTCAACAAGATTTGTTTGCCCCGCAGCCTCATTTCATTTTAACAGCGTTAGAGGCATTAGACATAGACAATCTAACCCCAATCCAAGCCATAGCCCTCTTAACCCAATGGAAAGAACAATACAAAGCATAAAAAGATAGCGAAGAGTTACTTATATCCGCTTCACAGATAAAATTCATTAGTTAGTAGTCCTTAAATGACATTTCACCTTTTATTTCAGCCTCATTTCAGACGATTAAATGCACTCGCCCGCGTTCATTATGTTTTCAACAATAATTTTGATACAATCCCGTCGTTCCCAAATAAGAAAAGTAATTGGTGGTATAAACAGCGCTGGATGCGCGTATAGGAATTCAAAATATAGAGACGCGCTGCATGCGCGTCTTAAATTGGTAGTATATTTAGGTTTCAAAAAGAGGTAAATCATGATAAACAATCAAAATCAACCCAATACAATCAATCCAATTTTCGTAGGGGCAGACCCAAGTGTCTGCCCTTAACTTGTAGGCGTTAATAAAAATTCGCCAATTTTGGGGTATAGTACGACCCCCCCCCCCCCCCCCCGCGGAATCTAATAATATGGGGACAATAAAAATGTCCTTCATAAATTCAATTTTAAAACCAACCATCAAAACAATTTCAAAACATGCGCCTATATGTATCTCTGTTTCAAAACACGCATCTGTATATGTCTGCGTAGGGGCAGACCCAAGTGTCTGCCCTTACTCAGATAAATATTCCGTTAACCATAAATCCCAAACTCCGTCATTGCCGAATGTCTCTATCGGGAATCCACTTTCAACGCAAAGCGGCGGTCATTTCCTCCACATGAAAGGGGGAGGGTTAGGGAGGGGATCAACGCGGAGCGTGCCGTTGATTTCTGATTTATCGTTTTTTAATAGTCTTTGCCGTCTCTTCTCAATGTTTTTCGTCAATTCACTTTTCAACAAAATCAAAATAAAAATGCGTTTAGTATTTTTGTTTGTATTGCTTGCGCCTATACAAATATATGGCGCCTTTTGGACTCCTACCGCTAATACAAATATAAATGCCAACACTACTTATGGGTCTTCTTCAGGCGGGACAAATGGCGGCGGCATATATAATAATGGTTATACTTTGAATTTTGGAAATGCATCGAGCGTCATAAACATTATTTTTTCTGGAAATATTGCAAATGCGGGCGGAGCGATATATTCAAACGGCGGCGCAGTAAATTTTGGTTTAAGCGCATCTCAAAGGATAAATTTATATTTAGACAATAATCGTTCCAATAGCGGTAACGGAATAATGCCCATGCTTTCTGGTAATACAATAAATTTCAATGTCAATATATTAAGGGCAGTGGACAATTATTCAAGCGGCGGCGGAGTTGTATTATATTTCAATAAGTCTTATGCCAGCGTTAATATAGCGTCTATGACTTTGTTAAGAAACAGCGTAAGCAATGCAAACGGCGGCGCAATTCTTGCAAGTGGTTCTGGGGTAGATGTTACGATAAATGGAGATTTTGCATTAATCTCATCAAACACTATTGCCAATGGCAGTAGTAGAGGCGGAGCATTTGGAGCAGAAAATGGAGCAAGATTAAACATAAATATATCCTCAATGACAGTTGACTCAAACAAAGCAGGTAGAGATGGCGGACAGATGATAGCGTGGAACGGCGGTAAATTACATTTTATCAACATAAGATATATGAGAATAGCCAATGGTCTTGTAAGCGATGGCGCTAATCCAGCTACCAGCAGCGGTTGGGGCGGGGGCATATATTTAGGCAATGAAGGCTCAACGCGTCACGAAGCGTCGTTTACATTACAGTCTAATGGGCATGTGATATTTGAAAATAATACAGCTGCAATGAAAGGGGGAGCAATCAATGCATTTTCAGCAGGCGGCGGTTCGCTTTTAGCGTTCAATAATGGGACTGTGACTTTTAAAGACAATAAAGTGCTAAACAATGGAAGCGCAGGCGAAACGGGTAATGGTTGGGGATTGGGCGGCGCTATATTTATAGGTTATCACAATGTTGCTACTAACTATCATGCAGAAATGACATTTAGTAATGAATGGATATATTTCACGAACAATTACGCAAGTCATCAAGGCGGCGGGATATTTGTTGATACGAGGGATGGAAATGCGTCTAATCATCACCAATTAACATTTACAAATTCGACGATGGTTTTTACAGGCAATGAATCTCCGGAAGGCGCCGCTATATATCAAGGCGCTGGGATATTGACTATTACGGGCGGCGCTATTGAGTTTATAAATAATTATTCTTCATTAGTAACTTCGATTGGTAATGTAGCGCTTGGCGCAAATGCAACTATGTCATTATCAAACATATATTCCATGATAGCGCGCGGCAATCGCGCGGGTCAAGCTGGTTTTTTATATATTCCCAACAATAGTTTTAATTTTACTGGCGCGATGATGGAATTAACGGGCAACACAGCGTTTAATGGTAGAGGCGGCGGTTTTTACTTTACGAATTCGACTACGGTATTTAGCGGACAAAACATGACATTTAAGACGAACACGGCGTTGACGGCTAGTGGCTATGGCGGGGCTATATACATAGAATCTTCAAATGCAACATTTGGCGCACCTCTATCAATGATATTTGACGGAAACAGCGCAGGAGGAAGTGGCGGGGGTATGTATTTTTTAAATTCGAGAGCGTATTTTACGCAATCGAACTCGATGCAATTTCTAAACAATATTGCGGCAACAAATGGTGGGGCGATGTATTTTGGGAACTCGTATGCGTCGTTTGC
>JAITTG010000008.1 GCA_031287095.1 Candidatus Parendomicrobium reticulitermitis
CGTTCCGCGCTGTCTAGCGGATTGAAACTTCCCGTCGCGGTTGTGATAGCCGATACATTATCCAAATTCACCCCGTTCCGCGCTGTCTAGCGGATTGAAACCATCCGCCTATCCCTACCCTTATCCCATCATTTAAAATTCACCCCGTTCTGCGCTGTCTAGCGGATTGAAACTGCCGGGACTTTTGCCTATACGCTCTTTTACTTTCATTCACCCCCGTTCCGCGCTGTCTAGCGGATTGAAACCGCTGTTTACTGCGTCGTCCCAACTTCTTATCGCATTCACCCCCGTTCCGCGCTGTCTAATAAATACAGAAACCTACCCACATATAGAATATAGATTATGGCTATGCGATGACAACATTCAAGTCATAAGGACAAACATATAACAAAGTGGTTATAGATGCAGATACTTCCATATCGTCACTTAACGATATGCGTAATGCTTATGTTCAAATTACGCGCTGTCGTGAAAGTATCAAAATATATACTGATGACAAAGATTATTTTAAAAAGATTGCCAAAGAGCGCAGGATAGAAAAAGATACTATGGATATCATAATGACAGCATCTAAACAGGCTGCAAAAGAGATTTACCAAGCAAAAGAGGAAAAATTACAGGAACAGGCAAAGACAGACAGAAAGGAGGGAGAATGCGAATTTGGATCAGAAACAATAAAGCAGGGAAATTAGTATTTGTAAAACAAATAGACTTGAAATTAATATATATATATAATGTAAGATATTTATAAAATAAGTCATAAAAAGCGGAAACAATGGATAATTTACTTACATTTAATAATTTAAGCCAAAAAGAAGTTGGAATTATGGCAAGGCTATCTTTTGAAAATAAAAATATAGTATCCAATTCCGAATTAAAAACTTATATTCCAAATGAATATGGAAATAAGAATAAACTTATTTTTAATCTTATGAGAAAAAATGTGCTATCTCCTATAAAAAGAGGTTTTTACACTTTTAATACAATGGCTTCTTTGCCTACTGGAAGGAGAATAACTAATTATTTAATTCCCAAAATTTATTTTCCTAAACAGAACTATTATATAGGATATGCCCCGATGTTTAATTATTATGGTCTTACTGGGCAAATCTTTCAGTCTATGGTAGTAATCAATACAAGTATTAGCGGCACAAAAGAAGTCAACGATTCTATTTTTCAATTTATAAAAGTAAAGGACGAATATATGTATGGCATTATTCCTAAAACGATGATGGATGAAACCGTAATGATTAGCGATAAAGAAAGAACAATGATTGATATGATGTATTGGTATGATGCCGTTGGCGGACTGATTAAGGCAATGGAGAAGTTACAAGAGATTATTGTTGAAAATAAAGTTGATATAGAAAAATTTATAAATTATGCTATCAAATTTCCAAAGCCTGCCGTGCGTAAAATCATAGGAGTTGTTTTAGATAAAGCAAATATTTCAGAAGCGCTTACAACCACGCTTTTTGATACGATAAAAAGTTCATCTATTACTTCTGCTGATTGGCAATTGCGCAGGGGAACTTTAAATAAAAAATGGAGAATTATAATAAATGACATTATTACATAAAAATACTACGAAGTTTTTGGAGATTTTAAACGCAATATCCAAAAATACAAATTTTGAACCAACTGTTCTTGAAAAAGATTATTATTTGACAATTGTTTTGGCTAAAACAAAAGAATTGTCGCCGGATTTGATTTTTAAAGGTGGAACTTCAATTAATAAAATATATTATCCTTATCATAGAATGAGTGAAGATTTGAATTTTAATCTTCGGTTTAGAGCCGAGCGGACAAAAGAAGAAAGGCGGCTTAATCAATCCAACAGAAAAACAAAACTAACAGATATTGAAAAAAATATAGATGAATTTATGAAACAATTTGATTTAATTCGTGAAGGGGATTTACAAAAAAATGATAATTCAAGACAATATAGTTTTGTATTTAGATATAATTCTGTTATTACAAATGCAACAGATAAAATAAAATTTGAAATTCGTTCAAGGGAAAATGATATTATTTTGCCGACGGAACTACGCATAATAAAACATAATTTTATAAATCCATTTACAAAAGAATCCTTGATAGAAACAAAAGAAGTAAAGACATTGGCTCTTATAGAAATTCTTGCTGATAAGTTAGCGGCGGCAGTTAATAGAAATGAGCCAAGAGATTTTTATGATATTGATTATGCCATTCAAAACAAATTTGATTTTACTAATAAGGATTTTATCAAACTTTTCCAAAGTAAATTGCGTAATGATAAAAACGATGCCGATATATCAAAATACAGGCATAGTTTAAATTTGAACGATAATGAAATTATCGAATTAAAAAAGAGAGTCCCGGACAGACTTGAAAAAATGTTAACAAAAACTGCTTTTCAAGAGTTTAATGTTAATACTACGCTACAAAGAATAGATGCTATGATGGAAGAGATGATAGCAGTAAAACATATACAAGAGGTTGAAACAGAAATGCCGGGAATTGGCGGCTAAATCAAAGTAACAAAGGCTTAAAAGTATGAGCCTGAAAAAAGCAGGTGAGATTATTCTCATCGGATTTTTTATTTATAAAGACATTCTATGAAGATTGCTATATGAGTTAAAATCCTTACTGCCTAGCCGCCATTGCCTCGTCTTGCGCTTGCATTGCGGCATAATTTGCTTTATGCTCTGCTTCAGTCGCTAAAAGTATAGCGTTTCTTGCTTGCGCTTTTGCTGTTTGCGCCGCCGTAATCATTTGTCTTTGTTTGAGCGTGAGAATTGTTTTTTATATCCCCTTTTGATATTATTCGCCATTCCAAGAGCGGGTATATTGGTATTATCAATATCAAAACTTTAGAAATGCGATAGGCGGTTTGCCTGCAAAGGCATTGTCTTTAGTTCAAGAATGGATGAAAGGAAATCAAGATAATCTATTGCAAATGTGGAAAACCCAAAAAATACGCAAGATTGAACCTTTAGAATAAACAAGGCGTTTATAATATGTTTTACAAAATAAAATCTGCCCAGCCATTATCGCAATATAATTTACTTGTTGAGTTTGAAAATAATGGGACAAGAGAATATGATGTCAGCCGCCTTTTTGGCGAGATAGAGGAATTTAAGGTTTTTGCAACGGTTAAAGGATTATTTGAACAAGTAAAAGTTGACAAAGGCGGTTATGGCATTATGTGGAATAGCAAGTTAGACTTAGCTTGCAATGAACTTTATGAAAACGGACGAAAATTACAATAGGTATTTTAAATCAAAAACGAAAGGAAACCCAAATGATAAATAGTAATTTTTCAGCGATATTGACCAATTCTACAATGCGTTTT
>JAITTG010000010.1 GCA_031287095.1 Candidatus Parendomicrobium reticulitermitis
ACACCCCCACCCCCCCGCTCCCCGCCCCCCCCCACCGCCCCCCCGCCGCCCGCCCGCCCGCCGCCCCCCCCCCCCCCCCCCTAGTCTAAGAAAACCCCCTACTAAGTTTTTTGAAAGGATTTTTTCTGTAAAAAATCGGGGTCCGCTTTACAAAGAAATCAATGTTTTGGGCAAAAAAATTGTTTTTGTCCGCGCCTCAAAAGCAAATTATTGTCCGATATGTAAGATGTATATGATATTTTTAACTTTTAAGGGCAGGGATAAAACACGGTGTCCGCTTTGTCGGTCGTGTGAGAGGCATAGGTTTTTATGTTTTGTTTATGATAAACATTTTTTGCATTCCAAGGCTAAAATTAAGTTATTACATACTGCTCCCGAGCGAAGCATATCTAAATTGATATTGGCAAATAAAAATATTGAGTATTTTCCTATAGACATATCTCCTGAGAAATATAAATTTATTAAATGCCTAAAAGAAGATGCGGCAAATATGTCTTTTTACGACAACACTTTTGACATTATTATAAGCAATCATATAATGGAACATGTTGAAGATGACAATCTTTTTTTAAAAGAGATGCTGCGCGTATTAAAACCAAAAGGTAAATTCTTTCTTACTTTTCCTATTCGATGGGGACTAGAAAAAACTTTTGAAGATAAAAGCATAGTATCGCCGCAAGAAAGACTAAAAGTATTTGGACAATCAGACCATGTTAGAAGGTATGGCAGGGATATTGTGGAAAGATTAAAGACAGAGTATAAAGCGCAGGCGATATCGGTAAGCGAGTTGTTTAATAAGGAACAGATAAAACTATATAGAAATAGAAGTGGAGTCGGCGCCTATGTATTCATTATTACCAAAAACAACTAAATGATATTGTAAGCATAAGACTTTGCGCCTATGAAAAACGGACAAAATAGTCGTAAAGACGGCAATAGGCGCGAATAAAAAACAAAAGTGGATTCCCGACAGAGACGCTCGGCAATGACGCGGTGAGCGCGGCATTCGGCAATGACAAACTCATTTAAAATACCGAAAGGATTTAATGCCGTTGATAACCCCGTGTTGCCTCAGATTGCCTCTTTTCCCCTATCCCGCTTTCGCTCTGCGACACTCTCTCCCCGTGGGAGAGGGACTTTGAGCGGAGCAAAAAGAAGGCGAGGGACGCAAAAGCGTGCGAAGACATAGAGAGCGCTTGCGACTCTTTTAAAATCCCGAAGAGATTCAATGCTGCTAATAACCCTGCTACGATAAAACCAGATAGAAAAGAGGGAATAGACGGCAACCCCAATCGTAAAGACGCGCTGCATACGCGTCTAAAACAATAAAAAACATAGAGGAAACAATGGTTAAAGACGCATCTTTACAAAAAAGAAATCAGTCGCAAATACATAAATCCACCGCCGCAGATTTCAATAAAATTGTTGATAGAATTAAAGAATTGATGGAAAAATCCCGCGCATCAATTGCGCGCGATATCAACAATTATCTTTTATCAACTTATTGGGAAATAGGACGAACAGTTATTGAATATGAGCAAAATGGAGCAATAAAAGCTCAATATGGGAAAAAATTATTGCCAAAACTCTCTAAAATATTGACTAAAGAGTTAGGAAAAGGCTTTTCGCGTTCAAATTTACAAAACATGCGTAATTTCTATGTTGAATATCCAATTTACCAGACACTGTCTGGCAAATTGTCTTGGTCTCATTATTGCGAACTTTTAATTATTTCGGATAAAAGCAAAAGAAAATTTTACGAACAAGAATGTATCAACTCCAATTGGTCTGTTAGAGAATTACAAAGACAAATAGAAACTTCTTTGTTTGAACGGCTTTTATTGTCAAATGGTAAAGCAAATAAGGCAAAAGTCCTTGCCTTGTCTAAAAAAGGCATAACGATAAACAAGCCTCAAGACATTCTAAAGCAGCCTTATGTTTTTAACTTCTTAGGCGCGCGGGAAAATAAACCTATGCTTGAAAAAGATTTAGAAGCAAAATTGATAAAACATATAGAAGATTTTTTATTGGAACTCGGACGAGGATTTATGTATGTTGGAAGCCAGCAAAGATTAAATATCGGCAATACAAATTATTATATTGACATGGTCTTCTATAATAAAATTCTAAAAGCCTATGTTTTAATTGATTTAAAAATGGGAACGCTAAAGCCGGAACATATAGGTCAAATGAATATGTATTTGAATTATTATAATACTGAAATAAACGATATCGGCGACAAAAAACCAATCGGCATTGTTCTTTGCGCCGATAAGCACGACATCACGGCAGAATTTGCGCTCGGCGGATTAACAAATACTATATTTACTTCGCAATATGTTTATTATATTCCGGACAAAGAACAATTGATTGCGGAAGTAAAATCATTGTTGGATGACGCCAAATAAGCCAGAATACAAGAAAGCCGGCAATATGCGCGAATAAAAAACAAAAGTGGATTCCTGACAGAGACGGCGGTGAGCGCGGCATTCGGCAATGACAAACTCATTTAAAATCCCGCATTGCTTTGAAAAGAGGGTGAGGGACGCAAAAGCGTGCGGGGGATATGGTGAACGCTTTGCGCCCCTTTTAACCCACATTTGCAATCTTTTTAGGCTTTGTAAATCTCTACGCAATAGGAAATTGTAATGGCGGGTTTAAAACGCATCATTACAAAATGCAAAAATGAAATTTTGTTAAAATTAAAAACGCATTGAAAAACAAATCAAATTCTTAGTAATAGAGGCAAACACAAATGGCATCAACTACCCATGAAAATGAAATAATTCTCTATCAACCAGAATAATGCGGTAAAACTGGAAGTTAGGCTAAAAAATGAGACGGTATGGCTTAATCGCCAGCAAATATCCGACTTGTTTGGCAGAGATATTAAGACTATTAGTAAACATATAAATAATGCTTTGCGCGAAGAGTTGGCTGATTTTTCAGTTGTCGCAAAATTTGCGACAGTTCAAATTGAAGGCAGCAGGAAAGTGGAACGCAATATTGAGTATTATAATCTTGATGTTATTTTATCCGTCGGTTATCGGTAGAAATAATCATTTGCCAAAACTGTTGAGGGTATTCATAAACAAAAAGATTTATAGCCGCAGTAAAACAAATCGCCGCGCAAGGCTAAAAACAAAAGGTTAATGATGAAAACACAAATCCCCAAAAAATTTAAACCCATAATTGAAAAAATATCTCAAACTGCTTTTGAAAATGGGTTTGAGACTTATATTGTCGGAGGATTTGTTCGGGACTTATTTTTGGATAGACAGCCTTATGATTTGGATATTATGGTTGAGGATAAGACTATTCGTCATTGCGGGCAAGACCTGCAATCTCCGACAACAGACGAGATTATAGGTCTTGCCCGCAATGACGACAGCGAAAAAGACGCAGGTATTCGTTTTGCCCAAATCCTCGCTAAAAAATATAAAACTATTCAACCTGTTCTCTTTAAGCGCTTTGGGACGGCAAAACTTATTATTGACGATGAAGATGTGGAATTTGTTATGCCGCGTAAAGAGTATTATAGCGATGATTCCAGAAATCCCGATACGGAACTTGGCACCATAGAGCAAGACGCTTTAAGAAGAGATTTTACGGTTAACGCTTTGTTTTTGCGTCTTAGCGATATGCAGGTTTTGGATTTGACTAAGAAAGGGTTTGACGACATAAAAAACAAAATCATAAGAGTAAGCGACCCCGCCGCCGCAGAGTTTATTTTTGCCCAGGATCCATTGAGAATTTTAAGAGGAGTCCGCCAAAGTTTGCAACTTGGTTTTACAATAGAGCCGTCCACTTTTGACGCTATGCGCAAAACCGCCGCAAGAATTGACATTGTTTCGCCAGAAAGAATCAGGGACGAAATAGACAAAATGCTCCTTTGCGCCAATCCCTCAAAAGCCTTTGAAATTCTTGATAAAATCTCTCTTCTTCAAATTATTTTTCCAGACATAAAAAAACTACAAGGTTTAAAACAGCCGCCTAAATATCATTTTTATGATGTTTATGAGCACACAATGAAAGTTTTAGACAGAACAGCCCCGTTTTTACCTTTGAGAATGTCAGCCCTTATGCACGATGCGGGAAAACTTCAAACGAATAAAGAAATTGATGGGCGCATATCCTTTTATGGACATGAAGAATACAGCGCGCAAATAGCAAAAAAAGTCTTAAAGGATTTGAAATACTCAAAAGAATTTATCGCGCAAGTGTCAAACATAGTCAAAAATCACATGAGAGTTCATAGTTACGACGCTGTCTGGACAGATTCGGCGATAAGGCGGCTTGTGATAGCCTGCGCAGACAATTTAGATTTAACCATATCATTGGCAAAAGCCGATTACGGCAAAACCGAATCCAATCCCCGCATAAAAGATTTGCAAGAACGCATAAATCATTTAAAAACCGAAAACAAATTATATCCCAAACCAGATTTAATCGGCGGTCAAGAATTGATGGAGCGTTTCAAAATTAAACAAGGCAAAATCATAGGCAAAATCAAAACCGCAATTTTAGACGCCTCTATAGAAAACCCGAACTTAACAAAAAAAGAAGCGTTAGAAATAGCAGAAAAGATGATAAGAACGGCGTAGGGGCGGGTTTCAAATCCGCCTATGCTGCCGCGCTTTTTCTGATTGTCTTTTACATCCCTTTTTGATACTATTTGCCATTCCAAGATAAGAAATAAATTAAATGCCTGAGATAAGTAGATTTTATGGTATTGTTGTGAAAATGTTTTACAAAGAACATAATCCTCCGCATATACATGCTTTATATGGCGGGTATATTGGTGTTATCAATATCAAAACTTTAGAAATGCGATAGGCGGTTTGCCTGCAAAGGCATTATCTTTAGTTCAAGAATGGATGAAAGGAAATCAAGATAATCTATTGCAAATGCGGGAAACCCAAAAAATACGCAAGATTGAACCTTTAGAATAAACAAGGCGTTTATAATATGTTTTACAAAATAAAATCTGTCCAACCATTATCGCAATATAATTTATTTGTTGAGTTTGAAAATAATGAGACAAGAGAATATGATGTCAGCCGCCTTTTTGACGAGATAGAGGAATTTAAGGCGTTTGCAACGGTTAAAGGATTATTTGAACAAGTAAAAGTTGACAAAGGCGGTTATGGCATTATGTGGAATAGCAAGTTAGACTTATCTTGTAATGAACTTTATGAAAACGGACGAAAATTACAATAGGTATTTTAAATCAAAAACGAAAGGAAACCCAAATGATAAATAGTAATTTTTCAGCGATATTGACCAATTCTACAATGCGTTTT
>JAITTG010000072.1 GCA_031287095.1 Candidatus Parendomicrobium reticulitermitis
TTTAACAAAGACGCTTTATGGGAAAGTTCTATGGTAAATATCCCAAACCTAATAGGCGATATGTTTTTTGACAAGAAATACGACGAAGTATTAAAAGCGTTTGACCAGTTGAGCGGCGCATTTTATCCGAGCATAATAAGGAGCGGGGCGCAAAATATCGGTATGGACAGTTTATATGCGAGAATGAAACCTAAAGAGAAAGCCGAAAGCAGAATATGGGGAGAATACTATTTTGCAGGCAACTATTATGGAGATTTCGGCAATTTAAACGGGGATTTTAACAATGACTTGCAAGGCGCAAGGGTAGGCTGGGACATTCGCGCTGACGATAGCAATGTATTAGGAATATACGCTCGGTTTGGACAAAACAAATACAAACAAGGACCTGACAAAGCGGACGGAACTGACATTGAAATAGGACTTTATTCAGGTTTATTGTCAGAAACCAAGTTAGACTTCAAATGGAATGTATCGTTAGGTATGCAGAGTTATGATGTTAAAAGGGAAATCGGTTTTGTGGACGAGGATACATACGACGGATTATATCCGCAATCTTCGTTTAACACATATAGTTTAAGATTCGGTATAGAAAGCGCATACAATATGCCGATATCAAAAGGGATAATAAAACCGTTTATCGGGTTAAGGGGAGGGATGGTTTTATCGCCCAAAATAACGGAAACAAACGGCGACGAAGCCAATCTTATAATAGATGAGAAGAACTATTTAAGAGCGGAAACGCTGTTTGGCGTAGCGTGGAAAAACAAGACGGACAAATGGAGTCCTTATGTGAAAGTGTTTGGCTCATACTTGCTTACGGGCGAGACTCCGAAATCTGATATAAGTTTTCAAGGAGCGCCTGAGGCGGGCGAGATGGATATATGGGGAGCAAAAGAAGGACCGATGCTTGCGGGAATTTCGGCGGGAATAGAATACGATTTTAATTCTGATGTAAGCGCCTATTCAAACTTGACGGGACAGATAGGATTTGGGGATAATGAGTATTATGGATATTACGCGAACATAGGAATAAGCGTCAGAATAGGAGGCGAACCGCAGCCAAAATCTGAAACTCCTAAAACCCAATCTCCCGAGGCTGCTATTGCGTCTGAACATATTGTAATTACGATTCCTGCCGAGCCTCCTATTGAGGCGGCGGCGGTTGCTGTAAATTCGGTAAGTGAGGCAAAAGAGAGAAGAAAGAATGCTGTAGCATCGTTCAAATTAGAAGCCGCCACATTTCAAAACGGTTCTTCAAAACTTTCCGCCGCCGCTAAGAGTAAAATCAGAAATATGGCAAACAAGATAAAAGCGATTGAATACAATAAGATTACGGTTGAAGGTCATACAGATTCATTCGGAAAGTATCAAAACAATATGCCGTTATCGGTAAATAGAGCAAAAGCGGTAATGCAAGAACTTGTCAACAATGGAATACCAAGAAAGAAATTGCAATTTATAGGATTTGCTTCCGACATCCCGATACAAAGCAACAAAACCCCCAAAGGCAGACAAGCCAACAGAAGAGTGGAGATTTTTGTGGAATAATGTGGCGAAGCCGCGATTACACACGACTGTCCCTAAGTTAAGCGCAGGGATGGACGGGCGCATTACCTTTTGGCGTCTTTTGATACAATTTGTCTGCGTGAATAGCGCTCTATACGCATGCAGACAAATTCTGCCAAAATACGCTCAATGCTTCGCGGGGCGCATTTCACAATAAAGGGAAAAAACAACAAAAAAACCAAAACCTCAAAAACCTTTGGACGAATAATGATACGAATAAACGACGAACGATAAAAACGGACGAACGGATGAACAATAGTTATAAGAAAAAAATAGTAAACAAGGAGAGTATTAAATGAAAACGGACATTGAAATTGCCAATGCGGCAAGTTTGAAATGTATTGATGAAGTCGCGGGAAGAATTGGGATTAAAGAAGAAGAACTCTATCATTACGGAATTTTCATGGCTAAGGTAGAGCCAAAAAAAGGGGACAAAGCAAAAATTGTTTTAGTCACCGCTATCAATCCCACGCCTGCGGGAGAAGGCAAAACCACAGTAAGCATCGGGCTTGCCGACGCTTTGCGTATTAAAGAGAAAAAAGTTGCGCTCGCTTTAAGAGAACCTTCTTTGGGACCTGTTTTCGGCATAAAGGGCGGAGCGGCTGGGGGCGGATACGCTCAAGTTGCGCCTATGGAAGATATAAATTTGCATTTTACAGGCGACTTTCACGCTATCACAACCGCCAACAATTTATTATCTGCGATGATTGACAATCATATATACTGGGGCAATTCTCTAAAAATCAAAAAAGTTTTATGGCGGCGCTGTATGGATATGAATGACCGCGCTTTAAGAAATATAGTCGCAGGTCTTGGATATAATACAAGAGAAGACGGTTTTGACATCACAGCCGCAAGCGAAATTATGGCTATTTGCGCGCTGTCTGCAGATATGGAAGATTTAAAAACAAGACTGTCGCGCATAATAGCGGCGGAAGATGAAAGCGGTAAATATATCACTGCGAAAGATTTAAAAGCAAGCGACGCTATGGCTGTCATTCTAAAAGACGCTATAAAACCAAATATAGTTCAAACTTTAGAAAACACTCCCGCCTTTGTCCATTGCGGACCTTTTGCAAATATAGCGCACGGCTGTAATAGCATAACGGCTACAAGAACAGCGATGCATTATGCGGATATAGTAGTGACAGAAGCGGGCTTCGGCGCCGATTTGGGAGCGGAAAAGTTTCTTGATATTAAATGCCGCATAGCGGGCATTACTCCCTCAGCCGTAGTGATAGTAGCCACTTTAAAAGCCTTGAAATGTATGGGCGGAGCAAAAAAAGAGGATTTTGCAAAACCAAGCGAAACCGCATTAAAAAAAGGGTTGCCCAATCTTTTAAAGCATATAGAAAATATAAAAACAGTCTATAATTTGCCTTGCGTTGTCGCATTAAACAGATTTGAAACAGACCAAATTCAAGAGTTGGATTTATTAAAAGCCGAATGTCAAAAAGCAGGCGCGAAAGTAATTCTAACGGATGTTTGGGCTAAAGGCGGACAAGGCGGTTTAGAACTTGCGGACGAAGTTTTAAATCTCATAGAACAAAAATCTCAGTTGCATTTTTCATACGATTTAAACGAGCCTGTAGATATAAAAATCAAAAATATCGCCGTAAAAATCTATGGAGCAAAAGGTATTCAATTCTTACCGAAAGCGCAAAAATCTCTCGAAAAAATCAAAGGATCAGAATTTGAAAAATTCCCAATCTGCATAGCCAAAACTCAATACTCCCTTTCCGACAATCCCGCATTAGTAGGCAGACCTGAAAATTTTGACATTACGGTAAGAGATATTTTAATAAGGGCGGGCGCGGGTTTTTTGGTAGCATTGGCGGGAGACATTATGCTTATGCCAGGACTTGGCAGAGTTCCAGTTGCGGAAAAAATATCAATGGACGAAAAAGGCGCAATTAAAGGATTGTTTTAATAGGAGATACTTATATTGCGTCGGATATATCATTTTAAAAAAATCGGAATGGTTAAAGTTTAACCATTCCGATTTTTTTATTGTCATTGATTTTTTTAACTTGAACTTGACGCATAGTCTCTATTAGATTTGCCATCTATTAGCCTTGCCGTTGCGGGCTTGATTGATGAGGGCAGACACATGGGTCTGCCCCTACATTATCAATTAGCCATGCCGTCATCAACCCGCTTGAAAATAAAGTAAAAACCTTTTCTTTTTTTCGTCATTCCTGAAGTTATCGGGAATCCAAGTTAAAAAAGGCAACGGCAAAAGTGGATTCCCGACAGAGACATTCGGGAATGACGCACTGGGCGCGACATTCGGGAATGAACGCGCTGGACGCGACATTCGGGAGTGACGCACTGGGCGCGACTTTACCACAATCGATAGATTGACCATTAATTTGAATACGGCTTATATTTTCTATACCGTCAATTGCGGGTCGAGCCCGGATGGCGCAAGGCAACGATAGTTTAATCTCTTAATTTGATTTTTAATTCTTGATTGAGTTTTTCAAGGAGTGAATTTATGTCTTGATTTACTTCTTCGTCGGTGAGAGTTCTTTCGTCTGTTTTATAGGATAGTCTTAGAGAATAACTTATTTTGTTTTTGCCGATTTTTTTCTCATCGGCGTAAACTGAAAATATAGAATAATCTTTTAAGATATTGGCAGATTTTGCATTCTTTTTAATTACGGATTCTATTTTGGCAAATGGAATGCCGGCGTCGGATATTATAGAAATGTCTCTTTTAACAGAAGGAAATCGCGAAAATGATTTAAATATCATTGGATTTTCTTCGTGAAAATTTTGTAAATCTTCAATGTCTATCTCAAAATATACCGCTTCGCTTTTTAAATCTTGGGTTATTTGAGGATTGAGAACTCCAAATTGCCCTATGGACTTCCCTCTATATACTATAGACGCAGTTTTGCCTTTATGGAAATACGGTTTTGGATTTTGATTTTGCTCTATTGTCAATTGTTTGCCGCAAAGCATATTTTTTATTATTCCTCCTATGAAATAAAAATCGTATTGAGGATTATAATCATTCTCTGCCCAAGCCCACCATTCGCGCCATACAGAGCCATAGGCAATTGCGCCGAATGTTTTTCTCTCTCCCAAATCCGTATAAATTTTTCCATATTCAAACAATGCAATGGAATCTGAACCTTGACCAAGATTATAAACGAGGTTTTTATATAAAGCGGGAAGCAAAGATGGTCTTAAAACTTCATTTTCTTTTGAGACGGGATTTGCAATTTTGTATTTATATTTCAATCCGAAAGATTCTAATTCTTTGATTTCTGCAAAACTATAATTTAACGCTTCGCAAAAACCAAGACCGTATAATCTTTCTCTAAAAGTTTGAATAATCGGCGGAAAATAAGAATTTATGCCGAGCGGCTTCTTAACTTTTTCTTCGTCGGATTGAGGGATGTTTTCATAGCCATTGATGCGCAGTATTTCTTCTATCAAGTCTATCTCGCTTTTGATATCGTTTCTCCAAGAAGGAATGGAACATAAAATTATGCCCAAACGAGGCTGTAGATTTATGCCCAAAAATCTCAAAATTTGCGCGACTTTTTGCTCATCTACGCTATATCCCAAAACTTTTTTGATTCTATCAAGCCTTAAAAGAATTTCTGTGTTTTCATAATTTATATTTTTTACATCTTCTCTTTTTTCAAGCCTTCCGCCTGCAACTTGAGCGATTAAATTTTCCGCGCGCCAAGAAGCCTGTTCGCATATATCCCAACTAACTCCTCTCTCATACCTATACGATGAATCGCTTAAAAGTTTTAATTTTTTAGAAGTTTTTCTAACTGAACTTGCGTCAAAAATCGCGCTTTCCAAAAATACAGTCGTAGTGTTTTCGTCTATGCCTGAATACTCTCCGCCCATAACTCCAGCTATGGCTATGGCTTTCGCTTCGTCCGATATAACGAGCATTTCATCGTCAAGAATATATTCTTTGCCGTCAAGAGCTGTAATTTTTTCATTCTCTTTTGCATTTCTTACTATGACTTTATTTGACGCGAGTTTTCCCGCGTCAAAAGCGTGAAGAGGCTGTCCTAGTTCCAACATAACAAAATTTGTTATATCAACTATATTATTGATTGGTCTTATACCGCATTTTTCTAATGACTCGGCAAGCCATTTTGGAGAAGGGGCGACTTTAACCCCAGTCAAAACAGCGCCTATATAGCGGCGGCAAAGTTTTGATTCAACTTTAATATCGTTTATTACCGCAACTCTATACGCTTGTTTGATTATCGGCATATTGACCGGTCTTTGCAATTTAGCCGCAATTTCTCTTGCTATGCCGAGATGACTTAGGCAATCGCCTCTATTGGGAGTGATTTCAACTTCAAAAATTGTATCGGATTCTAAAACATTTTCAAGCGGAACGCCTATTTTTGTATTGTCAAGCAAAACCATAATGCCGTCGGATTTTTGCGCAAGACCAAGTTCTGATTTGGAACAAATCATCCCTTCGGATTCAATGCCCCTGATTTTTGATTTTTTGATTTCAAAACCGCCGGCAAGAACAGCCCCTGCCATAGCAAGAGGGACTATTTGACCTGCAGACACATTTTTGGCTCCGCAAACTATATGATAATCATTTGTCCCGTCATTTAGTAAACAGCAGGAGAGTTTATCTGCATTTGGATGTTTTTCGACTGATACGACTTTAGCCGTAATAACTTTTGTCCAATCAAAACCAGACGATACAATATTGGTTTCCACTCCTATAAAAGTGAGAGTTTTGGCGGCTTCTTGAGGAGTTAATTTAAAATCAATAAATTTTTTTAACCAATTGTAAGATATTTTCATTTTTTACCTTTCCGTTTGAATTTATAACTTTAATGATACTCTGATTAACTCATCAAATGCCCTTAATCTACCGCCCGCAGGTTTGACGCACAATTTTCCGCTAATCGTTTTTGAAGCAAACGATGGAGATTGCGGGTCAAGCCCGCAATGGCGATATGGAAATTCGCAGGCAACGGCGCAAGAATTTAGTTAATCAGCGCTTCCTTAAAACTGCTTTAAAAATCTTAAATCATTTTCATAAAAAAGTCTTATATCGTCTAGTCCGTATTTCAACATAGCGATTCTTTCAACGCCTATGCCGAAAGCAAAACCCGTATATTTTTCAGAATCGTATTTGACGGCTTTCAAAACATTGTGATGAACCATACCGCATCCTAAAATCTCAATCCAACCCGTGCCTTTGCACACGCCGCATCCCTTGCCTTTACAGAAAAAACATTGGACATCCATCTCGGCGGAAGGTTCTGTGAAAGGAAAATAAGAAGGTCTAAATCTCGTTTCTAAATCATTGCCGAAAAAATTGCGGGCGTATAGAGTCAACGCGCTTTTTAAATCTATAAAAGTGATGTTTTTGTCAACCGATAAACCCTCTATTTGATGAAAAGTTGAAGAGTGGGAAGCGTCTGACGCTTCATTTCTATAAACTCTGCCGGGAACTATTACTTTAATAGGCGGTTGTTGATTTTCCATCACATGAATTTGTCCTGGCGAAGTGTGGGTTCTTAAAAGATTTTTCATTCCTTCAAGATAAAATGTGTCTTGAATATCTCTGGCGGGATGGTCTGCCGGATGGTTTAAAGCCTCAAAATTATACCAATCGGTTTCTATTTCCGGACCTTGAGCGGTCTCAAAACCAAGCGACTTAAAAATTGCGCTTATATCCTCTATGGTTTGAGATATGGGATGGAAATGCCCTTTTGGAAAATTGAAAGAAAACGCGGAAGAAAAATCAATTTTCTCTTTTTTCATTTTTTCTTCTATCTCAGACGAAGACAAAAATCCTTTTCTTTTAATGATTTCTTCATCTATTTCTTTTTTTGCCGAGTTTAATAAAGCGCCTATTTTCTTTTTTTCTTCTACGGAATAATCAGACATTGATTTCAAGAGTTTTGTAATCTCCCCATTTTTACCGAGATATTCAGTTTTGACGGATTCAAGACTTTCCACGCTATTTGCCGTTTTTATTTTTTCAGACGCTTGTTTAACAATTTCTTCCACATTATTCATTTCTTTATCTCCAATTTGACATCTCTAAAAACAATTTTTATTACTTGCCGCCGCTTGCGGGCTTTGGGTTTGCCGCTGCAATTTTTGGGTTTGTCGCTTGCGCGCTTTTGGTTTGTCATTGCGGGCTTGACCCGCAATCTCCGCCGTTCGCCTCAAAACGCTTTGCGGGGAGATTGCAGATCAAGGGCGCAATGACGACAAAGACAGACGGCGCTATAATTTATTAAATTTTTCTATAGAACTTTGCTTTCCTATGACAATAAAAATATCGTTTGGGTTTATTGGACAATCTGCCGCAGGATTGACAAGAATTTCTTCTTTGATGTCGTTTTGACCTTCTTTATTGATAAAAGATTCCTGCCTTTTTATCGCTATTATGTTTATGTCATATTCTTTTCTTATATCGGTATCTTTTAAAATTTTGCCGCAATACCTTTGCGGAGCGACAATTTCTACAAGATTATATTTTTTAGAAATTTCTATCTGCTCTAATATATTTGGACTTATTATGCCGTCAACCAATTTTTGAGCCATTTCAAATTCTGGATATATGACTTGGCTTGCTCCGAGTTTAGCGGCGACTTTCAAATGCCATTTGCTTGTGCATTTTACTATAACATTTTTCACGCCGAGTTCTTTTACTATCAGCGTTGACAAGATATTGGTCTCTATATTTCCGCCTATAGCGACTATCACGGTATCGCAATCGGCTACGCCTGCATCCTTTACGGCTTTTTCATCAGTAGCGTCAAGAACAAAAGCCTGAGTGACGCTTGCGCTGATTCTATTGATTGTTTCCTCGTTATTATCAATAGCCAAAACCTGCATGCCTTTTTTTGCAAGTTCCACGGCGACATTATAGCCGAAAGTTCCAAGTCCGATTACTGCAAATTGTTTATTAGCCATTTTTATCCCGCCATCAATCTCTCGGTAGGATACTTAATCCTACTAATTTTTTTTGTTTTGATAATAGAAAGCAGAAGAGTCAATATTCCAATCCGTCCCGTCAACATTGCAAAAATAATAGTCCATTGTCCGCCTATGCTGAGATTTTGCGTCGTTAAGTTAATTGATAAACCCGTAGTAGCGAAAGCCGAAACGGTTTCAAACAATAAATCAATGGGTTTTTTATGCGGCTCAAACAAAATCAAAACTGCCGTAAACGCCGCAAGCAATAAAACAAATACAATAAAAATGACGGCGGCTTTTTGAACAAGATCTTCTGGAATGCGTCTTTTAAATAAAACGACATCGTTGTCTGAACGGACAAAACTTCTTACAAAAGCGATTACTATTGCCAAAGTAGTAACTTTTAACCCGCCTGTCGCGCTTGCCGGAGCCGCGCCTATAGCCATAATCAAAATTATAAAGAACTTAGAAAACTCGCTAAATGCGCTCGTCTCTATAGTGGTAAAACCCGCAGTCCTTGCGCTCGCGGCATTAAATATAGAATTGCTAATAGAATAAAAAAATCCTTTTCCTTTAAAAAAAGACGAGCCGCCTTCTATCATAAAGAACAAAATTGACAAAGCCATGATAATTATAGTCGCGTATATTACGACTTTCGTATGCAAAGACAGATGGAGACGATTTTCCTTATAAGTATCGTAAATGTCCACCATCACAAAAAAACCAAGACCCCCGGCAATAATCAAAATTGTAAAAACAAAAAGTATTGACGGACTATTGGCAAAACTTATCATGCTGTCGTCAAAAAGAGCAAAACCAGAATTACAGAAAGCCGTTATGGAACTAAAAATTCCCAAATAAAGCGATTTTAAAAAACTAAATTTTTGCAAATATAATAAAGTTAAAGAAAATGCCCCTATGCCCTCAACGGCTAAAACAAAAAAAATCGCTTTGAGGAGCAATTTTTTTAAATCTTTATATGAAGTTATGTCAAAGAGTTCCTGCATTATTCTTCTGTCTTTAAGGCTCATTCTTCCAAACACAATAGCCGCCGCAGTTGAAACGAACATATATCCCAAAGCGCCCGTTTCCATAAGAAACATTATTACAATCTGTCCAAAAACAGAATAATGATGGACTATTGAAACCACGCTCAAACCTGTTACGCAAACAGCCGAAACAGATGTGAACAAATTTGAAAAAATTGAAATTTCTTCATTTGGATTTATAGATATAGGGAGGGATAATAGAATAGTCCCTACAACTATCAAAAACAAAAAGAAAAACACAAGGGTTTTAGCCGGCGAATAATTCATTGCAATGTTTAAACGGTTTTAGCCGTCTCAACTAATTGTTTAAAAGCCTCATTGTCCGTAGCGGCAATTTCGGCGAGCATTTTTCTGTCAAGAATAACATTCGCTTTTTTTAGTCCTGCTATAAATCTATTATAAGACATGCCTTCTTCTCTGACAGCCGCATTTAAACGAATAATCCAAAGAGTTCTAAAATTGGCTTTATTATCTTTTCTGCCTACATAAGAATAAGCAAGAGACCTCGCCACTTGCTGTTTGACCATTCTCCACCGATTTTTCTTTGTGGCATAATAGCCCTTGGCTCTCCTGAAAACTTTTTTCTTTTTTTGTCTTGTATAAACTGCGCTTTTAATTCTCATTATAATCTCCTTTCAGGTATTTGAAATTAAAACTGATACGGCAAAAACTGTTTGAGCCTATTCATATCGCTGTCTTTGACCCAAAGCGCCTTTCTTGATTTTCTGTTTTGATTCCCAGAATCTCCGGTCATAAGATGTCTCTGACCCGGCTTTTTATACTTAACTTTTTTATTTCCCGTTACTCTAAAGCGCTTTTTTGCGCCGCTATGCGTCTTCATTTTAGGCATAATATCCTCCAATTTTATTTTTTATCCGTTCTTTTTGGGAGAAAGAGTCAAGAAAATTCTGTTTCCGAAAGAGGAAATCTTTCCTTCGCTTTCCGCTATATCGGATAAAGACGCTTTTACTTTCTCCACAATTTTTAAGCCCAAATCCTTATGCTGCATTTCCCGTCCGGAAAACATTGCCGTAATTTGAACCTTATTTCCGTCGGCAATGAATTCTCGGGCATGTTTAATCTTGACTTCCAAATCATGCTCTCCTATTCTTGGTCTCACCCTGATTTCTTTTAAGAGAGTTACTTTTTGTTTCTTTCTCGCTTCTTTTTCCCTCTTATCCATCTCATAGCGAAATTTTGAGAAATTCACAATTTTGCATACGGGAGGATTTCCTTGCGAAGAAATTTCAACCAAATCTAAATCTTCAGACTTAGCCATAGACAAAGCCTCGGATATTTTTACAACTCCCGCTTGTTTTCCGGCGGAGTCTATAAGTCTGACCTCCGACGCTCTAATGAACTGATTGATGCGATACCTTTTACTTTCTATGACGCCCTCCTCAGGCATTTGCCTATACAAAAAAAATCGGAGCGCAATTTCTTGACGCCCCGTTTGCAAATAAAAAATCTATTTTTGTTTTTTATTAACTTCAATAACCTCTTTCCATTTTGGTTGAGGTGAGCCGGGACGGCTTCTTTATTTATTTAAACGAGCGGATTATATACTAAGAAAGCCCTCTTGTCAACGCGCCGCATTTAATCATCTAAAATGACACCGAAATAAAAGGTGAAATATCATTTAAGGGATGACACCGAAAGGGAGTTAAATAATGTAGCATTTAGGCTCAAACAAAGGGGGCTTATATGCA
>JAITTG010000114.1 GCA_031287095.1 Candidatus Parendomicrobium reticulitermitis
AATCGCGCGTCTTAAAAAAGGAGGGCATTATGGGTTACACAGACTATATCAAGCAGTATTTAAGTGAAACTCAAAAGATAGTTGAGACTATAGATAAAAGCGAAATAGAGAAAGAGATTAAAATTCTTGACGATTTACGCAAAAGGCAAGGAAGACTTTTCATCTTGGGAGTAGGCGGCAGCGCGGCAAATGCGTCTCATGCTGTAAATGATTTTAGAAAAATAGCGGGCATAGAAACTTATGCGCCTACCGACAATGTTGCAGAACTCACAGCCCGAACAAACGACGAGGGCTGGAATACAGTTTTTTATAAATGGCTTGAAACTTCCCGCCTAAATCAAAACGATTGTATTATGATTTTCTCAGTAGGCGGCGGCTCTGAGCGCGCTTCTTTAAATATCAAAGAGGCTATAGACTATGCAAAAAAGCAGGGCTCAAAAATTATAGGCATAGTGTCGCGGGACGGCGGATGGACAAAACAAAAAGCGGACGCTTGCGTCTTAATTCCAGTGATAGCAAATGAAAGAATCACGCCGCATGCAGAAGGTTGGCAGGGCGTGGTTTGGCATTTGCTTGTGAACGCTCTTTGCTCAAAATAACAGAGGACAAAATGCGGAGTATAAATTTTATTACAGGCGCGGCGGGCTTTATCGGCTCTAATTTGACGGACAGGCTTTTATATGATGGACATAAAGTAATCGGCTATGATAATTTCTCCACAGGACAAGAAATTTTTTTAAAAAATGCTTCCAAAAATCCTAATTTCAATTTGCTCAAAGGCGATTTACTTGATGAGCCGTCTCTAACAAAAGCGCTAAAAGGCGTAAATAGAGTTTGGCATTTTGCGGCTAATGCCGATGTGCGTTTCGGCATTCAACATCCTAAAAAAGATTTAGAACAAAATACTATTGCCACGGCAAATGTTCTTGAAGCAATGCGATCTAATAATGTTAAGGAAATTTATTTTAGTTCAACCGGCTCAGTCTATGGCGAAGCGCAAGTTATCCCTACCGATGAGGATTGCCCTTTCCCAGTTCAAACCTCTTTATATGGAGCGTCAAAACTTGCTTGTGAAGGAATGATTGCCGCTTATTGCGAAGGGTTTGATATAAAAGCGAGAGTTTTTCGTTTTGTGTCAATTCTGGGCGAGAGATATACTCACGGGCATATTTTTGATTTTGTCAAACAATTAAAAGAACATCCTAATAAATTATCTGTTCTTGGAGACGGCAATCAAAGAAAAAGTTATCTATATGTCCAAGATTGCATAGAGGCTATGCTTTTTGTCTCAAAAGAATTGTCCAATGAGCGCGCGCTTAAATATGCCGCTTATAATCTCGGCGCAGATGAGTATTGCGCTGTAAAAGATTCTATAGGCTGGATTACGAAAAAAATGGGACTTGACCCAAAATTAAGTTTTTCAGGCGGAGACAGAGGCTGGATAGGCGATAATCCTTTTATCTATTTAGATACAAAAAAAGTCCGCTCTTTGGGTTGGAATAATAAATTATCCATACGACAAGGCATTGAAAAAACAGTAGATTGGCTTTTAGCAAATGATTGGGTTTATAGCGCAAGAGGATAATATGAAAATATCTGTTTTAGGTTTATGGCATTTGGGATGCGTTTATAGCGCTGGTCTTGCATATTTTGGGCATACCGTAAACGCTTGGGACGAAGACGAAAATATCATCGCGAATTTAAGAAAAGCAAACGCTCCAATATATGAGCCGCAACTTAATGATTTAATAAAAGAAAGCGTCTCAAAAGGCAAATTGAATTTTTATACGGATTTGCATTCCGCTTTAAAAGACGGCGAAATCATTTGGATTGCTTATGATACCCCGGTTGGCGATAATGATAATGCGGATTGCGATTTTGTCTATGAGAAAATAAAAACGGCGGTAAATCTTTCTAATAAAAACAGCATTATAATTGTTTCCTCTCAATTGCCTGCTGGAAGCATCAGAAAGATGGAAGATTATGCTAAAAGCCAAAACAGAAACGATTTGAATTTTGTTTGCGCTCCTGAAAATTTAAGGCTCGGCAAAGCGATAGAAGTTTTTAGCAAGCCTGACAGAATAATTTGCGGTATAAGAAATACGGCGGTAAAAGAAAAAATGAAAGAGATATTTGCTCCCATCACAGATAAAGTTGAGTATATGAGCATTGAGTCCGCTGAAATCACAAAGCATGCCGTCAACGCTTTTTTGGCGATGTCTGTAGTTTTTGCCAATGAAATTGCCTCTATATGTGAAATGTTCGGGGGGGGGGGGGGTAGCATTAGAGCTGATGCAAAGGAGGTTGAGAGAGGCTTAAAAACAGAAAGCCGTATAGGAAAATACGCGTATCTTGGACCCGGACTTGCCTTTGCAGGCGGCACTTTAGCGCGAGATATTGCTTTTTTATCTGAAATAGCCGCTAAAAACAATAAATCCTCTATTTTATTTCCAAATATCGCCGCTTCTAACGCTCATCATAAACGCTGGGTTATAGATAAAACAAAAGAAGTTTTGAAAAATTTAAAAGGTAGAAAAATATCTCTTTGGGGGCTTACTTATAAGCCTGAGACGAATACTTTAAGAAGGTCTGCCGCTATTGAGTATGCAAAAGTTTTTAAACAAGAGGGCGCCGAGATTTTTGCTTATGACCCGTCTCTTTTGGGTTTGCCGTCAGAGTTAAAAACAACTATCACGCTTTGTCAAAGCCCGGACATTGCGGCAAAGGAAGCGGATATTTTAATAATATGCTCTAATTGGAAAGATTTTCTTGATATAGATGCAGACAAAATTGTCCAAGGGATGAAAAACTCAAATATAATAGACCCTACAAGATTTTTATATGAGCAATTTAAAAATGCAAAAGGCTATTATGCCGTAGGATTAAACATTTAAGGAATACTTATGACCGATTTAAAAAGCAAGAATGCAATTATCACAGGAGCAAGCGGCGGACTTGGTTTCGCCATAGCAAAATCTTATGTTAAAGCAGGTATAAATGTTTTGCTTTGCGCTCGTAATGAAAAGCAATTACAAGCCGCAAAAGATGAGTTGGACGCAATCAACGGCGGCGATGCGTTTATCAAACAGGCGGATATTTCAAATGAAAATGAAACTCAATCTTTTTGCAATTATGCTTTTAAAATTTTCAAACAAGTTCATATCTTGGTAAATAATGCCGGCATTTATGGTCCTATGGGCTTATTTGAAAATATAGATTTAGCGGACTTTAAAAAATGTATGGACATAAATTTTTACGGTTCCGTTTTTATGTGCAGAAATTTATTGCCCCATTTTAAACAAAATCAATACGGACAGATTATCCAGATAAGCGGAGGCGGAGCGGCGCAAGGTATGCCGAATATAGAAGGATATGCGGCAAGCAAAGCGGCTATTGTCAGATTTATCGAATCCATAGCGGGCGCTTATAAAGAATATAATATCAGCGCAAATTGTATTTCTCCGGGATTATTAAATACAAGAATGTTAGACCAAGTCCTTTCTGCCGGCGAAAATGCCGTTGGAAAAGATTTTTACGATAGAATGCGTTCTGCAAAAGACGGTAATAAAACCGCCTCTTTTGAGTATGCTCAAAAACTCTGTCTATTTCTTGCATCAGATAAGTCAAAAGGCATTACAGGCAAACTTATAAGCGCGCTTTGGGACAAATATGAAGATTGGGCTTTGCATTTAGACGAATTAAATAAAAGCGATGTATATACTTTAAGACGCATCACAGGCAAAGAAAGAAATTTCAGTTGGGGAGACAAATGAAATTAGGAATAATAGGCTGCGGTCTTATAGGAAACAAAAGAGCGGCGGCAAAAAGAGATTTGCAAATTGTATCTGCGGCTGACGCGTTTTTTGAAAAAGCAAAAGCGCTTACCGATAAATTCGGCGGCAAACCTTCTGATAAATGGCAAAATGTAATAGATTCTGACGCTGACATTGTAGTCATAGCGGTTCCTCACAATCAACTTGCCATTATTGCTTTGGAAGCGGCAAAAGCGGGCAAACATATTTTAATAGAAAAACCTGCGGCAAGACGCTCTGATGAATTGTTGCCTCTTGCAAAAATTGTAAAAGAAAAGAATTTGAAAATAAAAGTCGGATACAATCACAGATTTCATCCTTCCATACAAAAAGCCAAAGAATTTATAGACAACAAAGTTTTAGGAGATTTGTATTTTATCCGCGCCTTTTACGGACATGGCGGCAGAATAGGTTATGAAAAGGAATGGCGCTTTCAAAAAAAAATTTCAGGCGGCGGAGAACTCCTTGACCAAGGCTCCCATTTGATAGACTTGTCCCAGTGGTTTCTTGGAAAATTCACAAAAATTCAAGGAAATATCCAAAACTATTTTTGGGGCGGCGAAGTTGAAGATAATGCTTTTATGCTTTTAAACACGAATAAAAATCAAACGGCTTTTTTACACAGCGCTTGGACTGAATGGAAAAACACATTTCTTTTTGAAATCACAGGCAAAAATGCCAAAATAGCAATCAACGGTCTCGGCGGCTCCTATGGAACAGAGCAGATAACTCTATATAAAATGCTTCCTCAAATGGGACCTCCTGAAACTACAACTTGGTCTTTTCCTTTCCACGACAATTCATGGCAACTTGAAATGGACGAACTTATAAATGCTATTAAGGAAAACAGACAGCCTATCGGCGGCATTGACGAGGCAATAGAAACCTTAAAAATAATTGAACAGATATATATTACAAACGGAGTGTTATGAGAAACTTTACAGGAAAAACGGGAATAAGAGTAAAAATCGCGCGAGCCGTATTTGCAATTATAAATCCAATAATATCAAGAGCGTTTAATATCGTTCTTTGCGCAACAATGTTTAACATAGGCAGAAAGCGAGGGGGAGGGCTATACTCCTATGATTACATACGCGCATCGTCGTTAGAATTAATTGCAGATGAAATAAATAATAGAAAATTAGACGGTTGCGCCGCCGAAGTAGGAGTGTTTCAAGGCGATTTTGCCAAGAATATAAATATTGTTTTCCCAGATAGAAAATTATTTTTATTTGATACTTTTGAAGGATTTAGCGATAAAGATATAAAAATTGAAGATGAAAACAATTTTTCAGAAAGCGTCAAAAAAGATTTTTCGGCTGCTAATATTGAAATGACGCTAAAAAAGATGAAATATCCGCAAAATTGCATTATTAAGAAAGGATACTTTCCAGACACGGCGCAAGGCATTGACGAAAAATTTGTATTCGTAAATATTGATGTTGATTTATATTTGCCTATTTATAACGGACTGAAATTCTTTTATCCAAGATTACAAAAAGGCGGTTATATTTTTGTCCATGATTATAATTCAACTTTGTTTAAAGGCGTCAAAGAAGCCGTTAAAAAATATGCAAAAGAAAACGATTTGTCCTATTTTCCATTGTCAGACCATCCAGGAACAGTAGTATTTATGAAATAAAATAAGGCGCATGTTTTTTGAATATAGGAAATAACTATGATTATAAGCGCAAGTAGAAGGACCGATATACCTGCTTATTATTCGGAATGGTTTTTTAATAGGATTAAAGACCGTAGTATATCTACGCGTAATCCAATGAATATCCGCCAAATAAGTAAGATTGATTTATCTCCAGACGCTATTGATTGTATTGTGTTTTGGAGCAAAAATCCTGCGCCGATGCTTGATAAACTTCATCTTATTGAAGACTATCCATATTATTTTCAATTTACGCTTACTTCTTATGCCAAAGATATCGAAGTAAATTTGCCCAAAAAAACTGAAATCATAGATGCCTTTATACGCTTATCAGACCTGATAGGTCCGCGGCGAATTATATGGAGGTATGACCCTATATTACTTAACGATAAATATACAGTCTCGTATCATATAGAAAACTTTGGCAAGATAGCGCATAAATTAAAAGGATATACCCAAAAAGTAGTATTCAGTTTTATTGATTTTTATAAACGGATAAATGAAAATGTTAAATCCCTCAACATTAGAGATATGACGATAGATGAAAAAAATATCATTGCTAAAAATTTATCAAACATTGCAAAAGAAAGCGCTTTTTCTATAGATACTTGCGCCGAAAATATTGATTTGTC
Source organism: Candidatus Parendomicrobium reticulitermitis (assembly GCA_031287095.1). Classification (GTDB taxonomy): domain Bacteria; phylum Elusimicrobiota; class Endomicrobiia; order Endomicrobiales; family Endomicrobiaceae; genus Parendomicrobium; species Parendomicrobium reticulitermitis. The sequence continues at coordinate 6,105 of JAITTG010000114.1, forward strand.
AAAGTATGGAATTTCTCATGCTCGTTGCATAGACGATAGGCTTATATCAAAAATTACCGGTTATAATTTAAAAGTAGAAAAAGATAAAAATCAGCGGTTAGAATGCGGTTGTGTAAAAAGCGTTGATATTGGCGCGTATAATTCTTGTCAAAATGGGTGCTTATATTGTTATGCCAACTATAGCCGTAATATTGTTGAAAAAAACATAAAAACCCATAAGATGTTGTCTCCGCTGCTGCTTGGAAAAAAAGAAAATGATGATATTGTTCAAGAAAAATTGATACATAGCGATAAAATAAGACAGGGGTATTTGTCTTACAATGGAGTTCATTTATGATTATTGTTCGTTCGCCTTTGAGGGTGTCGCTTGGCGGCGGCGGGACGGATTTAGCCTCTTATTACAGTCAATACGGCGGATTTTTAATCGCTGGGGCTATTGATAAGTATATCTATGTCTCTATATTGCGCCCTTTTGCAAAAGGGATTTATTTAAAATATTCTCAATTAGAAAAAGTAAATACCATAGAAGAAATAAAGCACCCTATAATCCGCGAAGCGCTTATTATGCAGGATTTAAAAACTCCGCAAATTGAAATTACAAGTTTAGCCGATATTCCCGCAGGCACAGGACTTGGCTCCTCAGGCTCTTTTACAACCGCTCTTTTAAAAGCCTTATATACGCATAGACGCAAGCTTCTTTTGCCGTCCGATTTGGCAGAACTCGCTTGTCATATAGAAATAGACAGACTTGGGGAGCCGATAGGCAAACAAGACCAATATATTGCGGCATTTGGAGGTCTCACATGCTTTACATTTAATAAAGATGGGAGCGTTGATGTCCGCCCCTTAAATATAGCCATAGACGATTTATTTGAACTTGAAGACAGATTAATGCTTTTCTTTACCGGATTTTCCCGCAGCGCAAGTTCCCTTTTAAAAGACCAAAATATAAAGTCAAAAGAAAATGATAAGGATATGTTAGACAATTTGCATTTTGTAAAAGATTTGGGATATAGAAGTAAAGATGTTTTAGAAAAAGGCGATATTTTTGCTTTCGGCAAAATTATGGACGAACATTGGCGTCATAAAAAAGCCCGCTCAAAAGGCATGAGCAATAATCAAATAGACGAGTGGTATAAAAAAGCGATGGACAACGGCGCAGTGGGCGGCAAACTCGTAGGCGCAGGCGGCGGCGGATTTTTGATGTTTTTAGCGGATGATAAATCTCGACTTAGAAAAACAATGAAAGAAAATGGTCTTGAAGAAGTCCGCTTTAAATTTGATTTTGCAGGCACAAAAGTAGTTTTGGAGTAAAATAAAAGAAGTTTCTCTAAGAACTTATCGCTATTGTTACTATCGTCATTTGCCATTGCGGGTCAAGTCCATAAGTAACAAATAGATTTTAGGGGGACGCAAAAGGATGAAAAATGAATTATAAAAATTTGAAAGTAAAAATTTTTGCAGACGGCGCGGACATCAACGGTATGCTTGATATGTATAGGACAGATTATATCAGCGGGTTCACTACAAATCCTACTCTTATGAAAAAAGCGGGAATAAAAGATTATGAAACATTTGCGCGAACCGCTCTTGAAAAAATTACCGATTTGCCAGTCTCTTTTGAGGTTTTTTCGGATGATTTCGAAAGCATGGAAAAAGAAGCCAGAAAGATAAGTTCTTGGGCAAAAAATGTTTTTGTAAAAATCCCCGTATGCAACACAAAAGGCGAACATTCTTATGATCTAATAAAAAAACTTTCAGCAGACGGGATAAAAGTAAATGTTACAGCCGTTTTGACAATAGAGCAAGTCCAACAAACCGTCAAGTCTTTTACTAAAGGCGTAGGAGCCTATGTATCTGTTTTTGCAGGCAGAATAGCCGACACAGGCATAGACCCTGAGCCTATTATGAAAGAAACTGTCATCCTATGTAAAAGCGTCAAAAGCGTTGAAAGCCTCTGGGCAAGCTGCCGTCAACTTTTTGATATTTTCAAAGCCCAGAGATGCGGAGTTGATATTATCACAGTGACAAATGACATATTAAAAAAACTCCCAATGATAGGCAAAGATTTAACGCAACTTTCCATTGAAACTGTTCAAATGTTTTACAATGATTCTCAATCTTCAGGATTTCAAATAAAATAATACCGGGATATTTATGAAAGAATGCCAAGTTTGCGCAAATATAGAAATAAAACCTTTGTTTATAAAAGATGGATTTCCATATCAAAGATGTCCAAAATGCGGGCTTATTAGAATTGAACCGCAGCCTGCTAATGAACAATTAGACGCTATTTATAATGGCAAATATTATGATAATTGGGGCGGCGAGGAATCTGTTTTTATAAATATGAAAAAGAAAACTTTTTTTAAGATATTGGAGTTTTTACCAAATGTGAAAAACGAAAATCCAAAACCCGCGCTTCTTGATATAGGCGCGGCTACGGGAATTTTAATGGAAGTCGCTTGCGAGAAAGGTTACGATGTCTACGGCATCGAAGCGGCAAAAGATGGAGCAAAAATAATCTGCGAAAAATTCGGGCAAGATAAAATTGTTAACGGGTACTTTGATGAAAGTTTTGGCAAATGGCAAGAGGGGTCTTTTGATATAATTGTTATGTGCGACTTTTTTGAACATGTAAAAAATCCAAAAGAAGTTCTCAAAAAAACCTATGCTTTATTGCGCCAAAACGGAAAATTGATTTTGCATTTGCCCGACGCAGGGTCTATGGCGCGCGCTATCTTAAAAAAGAGATGGACAAACTTTATTCCAGAACATTTATTTTCATTTTCGCAAAGCAATATAAAAATTATTTTGAAAAATACGGGGTTTTCCATAAACATGATAAAAACCGAAAAAAAATATCTCAATGTCCAATATGCGCAAAATGTCTTACATTATTATGCAAAGTTCGGGGGGGGGGGGGTAGTTTTTGGAATATAAACAATATCCTTGCAAAGATTATAAGTCTATGTCCAAAAAAACTATCTAAAATAGATATTCCCATAAATTATGGTCAAATGACAATTCTTGCGCAAAAAATTTAAGTTAAAAAGGACAATAAAAAGGTAAAAAATGAATTCCAAATTTCAAGGCAAACCAATGTATATTGTGATGTGTATTAACGAATTTGCTCATCGTAAAAATCTAACCCAAAAAGACTCTTTTTCATATTTACAAAAATTCGGCGCGCTAAATTTTTTAGATGAATTTTACGATATAGAACATACTTTACCTTTTGATGATACAATTGAAACATTAACTGACATTTGCCGCAGGACAGGGGGATATATATAGTGATGCTCTATCATGGGTCTAATATCGAAATAGATATTATAGATTTAGAAAAATGCCGCCCACATAAAGATTTTGGCAAAGGATTTTATACTACTACTATCAAAGAACAATCTCATAGAATGGCATTGAGAGTTGTTAAACGATACGGCGGTTCTGCCTGCATTACGGCATTTTCAATAGAAGACGGCGTATTTGAGAACGCCAATTTAAAAACATTGATATTTGACAGCCCTAATGAACAATGGGCGCAATTTGTTCTAAATAACCGCAATCCAAAATTTAGCGATATGAATTCTCAAGAATACAATGGAGATTGTAAATACGATATAGTAAAAGGTCCCATTGCAAATGATGATATAAATTTTATATTTAATCAATTCATGGTCGGACTTGTCCCTATGGAATATCTAATTAAACAGATGGAATTTAAAAAATTGAACAATCAAGTTTCTTTTCATACAAAAATGTCTATATCATTGCTCAAAAAAATAGAGGTTTTCAGATGACAAAAAAACAAGAATGGATAACGATGTTTATTGTTTGCGATATTATAAATTTTTATATGCAGGATACAGGAATGCCTCTTATTGCGGCTATGAACAAATTTTATACTTCGCAAGTATTTGACAAATTGCAAGATATTGAAAGCGGGTTATACAGCGAAGGTTCTGGTTTTGTATATGACCTTTTTAAAACTGAATTAGAATACGGAAAATTAAAACAACTTGAAATCTGATGCATTAAGAAAATGCTGATGTTTTTAAGCCGTCAGACTCCTAATCTTTCAGCAGAATACAATAGACCTCTTGCACAACCAACACATAAAAGCAGGTGGATAGTATCATTCTGCGGCTTTGCGCAAAGCGACAACCAACAGGTTGCATAATCTGCGCGCTGTCATTGCGGGCTTGACCCGCAATCTCACCGCAGAGCGTTCTTGAAGAAAAAGACGGAGATTGCGGGTCAAGCCCGCAATGACGACAAAGAAGTTTAGTTAATCAGTGGACTGAGTTACAATCAGTTAAAGGCATTGGACAAAAGAATGCGCTAAAACCCGTTTGCGTCGTAAAGTCGTAGCATAAGGATATATCAATGGACATCAATAAAATAAAACTATCAATTATAATCCCCGTCTATAATGAGGCAAAAACTATTCATAAAATAGTCGACGCCGTCAGGGCTTGCGCTATACAAAATAAAGAGATTATTGTGGTTGACGATTTTTCAACTGATGGGACAAGAGATATTTTAGAAAAAGAAATCGCCCCGCTTGTTTCGCAAATTTTATATCACGATAAAAATATGGGCAAAGGCGCGGCTTTAAGGACTGGCATAAAACAAGCAAGCGGAGATTTTGTCATCATACAAGATGCGGATTTGGAATATGACCCGCAAGAATATCCAAAATTACTCGCCCCTCTAATTGACGGCAAGGCTGATGTGGTTTACGGCTCAAGATTTATGGGAGAAGGAGCGCATAGAGTGGTGTATTTTTGGCATTTTGTCGGAAACAAATTTTTGACTATGTTGTCTAATATCTTTACCAATATAAATTTGACGGATATGGAAACCTGTTATAAAGCGTTTAAAAGAGAAATTATTCAGTCCATTGATATATGCGAAAACAGATTTGGGTTTGAGCCTGAAATCACTGCAAAAATCGCAAAGAAAAAGTGCGTAATTTACGAAGTCGGAATATCTTATTCCGGCAGAACTTATGCCGAAGGCAAAAAAATCAATTATAAAGACGGGTTTAGAGCCTTGTGGTGCATTTTAAAATACAATTTATTTAAAAAATAATTGACGGCTTCTATCGCGTTGTTGTTTGTAAGCGTTATTCTATCATCGCCGCCTGTCATTATGCGTAATGGGGCGGCGCGGCAAGACGCGCAATGGCAATATCTGACAAAATGGAGATAATATGAAAACGGTTCTTATAACGGGAGCGGCGGGATTTCTGGGTTCTCATCTGTGCGATAAAATGATTAAAGAAAATTATAAAGTCATAGGTCTTGATAATTTTTATAGCGGCTCTTTTGACAATATAGCCCATCTCAAAAACAATGCAAATTTTCATTTTATAGAAGACGATGTCAGAAATCTTTGCAATATTAAAATAGATGAACAAATAGATTATATTCTCAATTTTGCTTGTCCCGCCCCGCCGCCAAAATATCAAAAAGACCCCGTTTTTACATTAGATACTTGTTATAAAGGCGCTCAAAATTGTCTTGAACTCTGTATAGAGCGCGGCGCAATAGTTTTGCAGGCTTCCACAAGCGAAGTTTATGGCGACGCTTTAATACATCCGCAAAAAGAAGATTATTGGGGGCATGTAAATCCAATCGGCGCGCGCAGTTGTTATGATGAAGGAAAAAGAATAGCGGAAACTTTATTTTTTGATTATAAACGCAAACACAATTTAAAAATTAAAGTGATTAGAATTTTTAACACCTATGGCGCAAGAATGTCTTTTGATGATGGACGGGTAATATCAAATTTTATAGTTGCGGCTTTAAAAGACGAGCCTCTAACAATTTATGGCGGCGGAAAACAAACAAGGTCTTTTTGTTATGCCGAAGATTTGATAGACGGCATATATAAAATGCTTTTAAGCCGAGACGATTTCTACGGTCCTGTCAATTTAGGAGCAGAGTTTGAGTTTAGCGTATCACAAATCGCGAAAAAAATAATAAAACTATGCAATTCAAAGTCAGAAATCATATACAAAGACTTACCGGAAGACGACCCAAAACAACGCAAACCAGATTTAACATTAGCCCGCCAAGAATTAAACTATACTCCAAAAATCACAATAGACGAAGGTCTCGTCAAAACAATAGAATTTTTTAAAAACAATCTTAAAGAAACGCCGATTATCTAAGATTTTGCGCCGCATATCGCAGAGGTGGTTTTGAGCCCCATCAGCCCAATGAAATACAATTCCGAAAATTTGTTGGAATCAAAAACATATAAAAAACAATATAAAAAAATGAAATTGAAAACGCAAAAACCCAAAAACTTGTATGGACGGGTTTCAATCCCGCCCGCCATTACGAAATACAAAACACAAATACAGAAATTGTCAATCTGTTTTTATGTATCAGTTATGCAAGGAGTATAGTATCTCCTTAAAAAACAAAAAAACGATAAATAGTTTTCACGCTGCCAACGGGATTTGAACCCGTGATCTCCGCCTTGAGAGGGCGATGTCCTAAACCGCTAGACGATGGCAGCATTAATTTTGAAGAATTGTTCGGTAGGTTTTTATAGGAAAGCGGACGGATTATATCTAAAAATAGACCTTTTGCACAATCGCCCATATTTATCTCATCGCTTTCAGTGTCATTTTTAAATGATTTGACACGGGGGAACGGAGAAAGGCAATTAAAAAACACAAACCTTGTAGGGGCAGGTCGAAATCGCACCCATACAAGGTTCATGGGTTTTTGGAGTTTTGTTTTCAATTTTTATATTTTCATATTGATTTTTCAATGTGTTTTTGATTTCAATAAATTTTCGGGTTTGCATTTGTTTTTGTCGTTCGTTCGGTTTTGCCATTCGGCGTTTGTTTTTTACCGTTTCTCGTTTGGGTTCGCTATTCGTCCAGCGGGCGGGTTGAAAACCCGCTCGTTCCCTACAAGGTTCGTGGGTTTTTGGGGTTTTGTCTTTGTCGTTTTGCATTCCTTACGCAGTCATTGTCCTTTTGTCTTTCCGCTCTTCTCTTTTCTCTCTGTCGTTTTCTCGTTTTTTTCTTGCCTAAAATCAATAAATTTGTTAATAATAGTAAAACTATAAACAAGGATAATATATTGACTTACAAAAATAAGGTTATAATAGTTCTATGCGAAAAAATTGTTTTTCCCGGTCGTTCTTTGTGTAGATGCGATGACGGAACCGCTCTATTTACCGAAGGGCTTTTGCCTAATGAAAAAGCGGAAGTTTATGTTACAAAAGACAAAAAAACTTTTAGAGAAGGATATGTAAAAAGCATTATAAGTAAGTCTGAACACAGAATTGAACCCGTATGTCCATTATTTAACAAATGCGGCGGCTGCTCTTTTCAAAATGTTGAATATGCAAATCAATTGTATTATAAACAACAATATCTAAATGAATTGCTCTCTTTTACAGAAGTCAACATATCTCCAATTTTGCCAAATCCTAAAATTTATCACTACAGAAATAAAATGGAATTTAGTTTTTTTGATAATGGCGGAGATATTGAGTTGGGGCTTCATTATAAAGGCAGTTTTGACAGATATGTTCCCGTTTCATTTTGTTTTATTGCGGATGAAGATTTTTCAAAAGCAGTAGAGATAATCAAGGAATTTGCCAATAAATCTGGATTGCCGCCTTATAACAATAAGACGCACAATGGTTTTTTTAGACATTTGGTTTTGAGAAAAGCGCAAAACAATAATCAATTTCTTATCAATATAGCGGCAAATGCTATTGATGAAGGCTCGGATTTTTTTAACCCGTTGATAAAAGATTTGCAAAGTTTAGTTCAAAGCGCATATTGGACATGCAATACAAAGAAATCAGACGCTGTTATAAGCGATAGTACTAAATTGCTCTTTGGTTCGCCTTATATAGTAGAAAAATTAACCGTAGGCTCAACAGATTATTTTTTTAACATTTCGCCTTTTTCTTTTTTTCAGACTAATTCAAGCGGAGCCGAAGTTTTATACAATGAAGCGTTAAAATTATTAAATCCGCGCCAAGACGACATTTTATTGGATTTATATTGCGGAACTGGAACAATAGGCATATCAATGTCTCGCAAAGTAAAAAAAGTCATAGCAGTTGAGCAAATAAGGCAATCCGTAGAAGATGCCGTATTAAATGCAAAGATAAACAAGGCGGATAATATTGAGTTTTTTGATTTAACCGTTCAAGATTGGCTTAAAACACCTTCTCAGAAATTTGATTTAATAGTTGTAGACCCTCCGAGAAGCGGACTTACTAAAGATGTAATCAATTTTCTAATAAAATCCGACGCCGAAAAAATAATATATGCATCTTGTAATCCGTCCACTCTTGCAAGAGACCTGCATTTGATAATTGAAAGCGGCAAATATGAAATAAAAAAGATTGTTCCCGTAGATATGTTCTCTCACACTTATCATATAGAAACAATGGTATTATTAGAAATAAAATAAGTTCAAGCGTCGTTAATGCGTTTGGAGAAATCAAAATATTAGGAGGCGTATTATGGCAATACCAACGGAAATAAAGCATGAAGTTGTCAAAAAATTCGGAATTATCTCTCAATCGAGCAAAGGTTGGAAAAAAGAAGTAAATCTTATCAAATGGAATGACCTCGCGCCCAAACTTGATATACGCGATTGGTCGCCTGATAATTCAAAGATGGGCAAAGGCGTAACTTTATCTTCAGATGAAGTAAAAAAATTGAAAGAATTACTGACGACAATTGATTTCTAAAAATCATCGGTATAAAACTTAAAGGGGCTGACCTTTGGCGGCAAAAACCGTCAAAGGTCGGATTTATTATGGGAATATTCAAGTTAATATCAAAATTCAAACCATCGGGCGACCAACCGCAGGCAATTGATGAATTATGTGAAAATTATCAAAAAGGCATAGATTCGCAAGTTTTGCTCGGCGTTACAGGCTCCGGCAAAACTTTCGTTATGGCTAATGTTATAGAGAGGCTTCAAAAACCGACTTTGATCATTTCTCCAAACAAAATCCTCGCCGCCCAAACTTATGCCGAGTTCAAATCTTTTTTTCCAAACAATGCTGTGGAGTATTTTATATCCTATTATGATTATTATCAGCCTGAAGCTTATATTCCGTCAAGTGATACCTATATAGAGAAAGATTCGTCAATCAACGACCATATAGACAGATTAAGATTAAAAGCGACCACATCTCTTCTTGAAAGAAAAGATGTGATTGTCGTAGCGTCCGTTTCCTGCATATACAATCTTGGTTCTCCGAAAGATTATAGAAATATGTGTATAGAAATCATTTGCGGGCAAGACAAATCAATACGCGCCCTCGCTCGAGAACTTATAAACTCTCAATATCAGCGAAATGAAGTGGAATTTATTCGCGGAAAATTCAGAATAAAAGGCGACACGGTAGAAATCTTTCCAGCATATCTTGAAACTGCCGTAAGAATAGAATTTTTCGGCGATACCGTAGAAAGCATAAAAGAATTCCATCCCCTCACCGGAGAAATCTTATCCAAAAAAGAAAAATCTTATATCTATCCCGCGAAAATTTTTGTGACAGGACAAGACAGCGTCAACGCCGCCATAAAAACGATAAAAGAAGAATTGGCGCAGAGAACAGCGGTATTAAAATCCCAAAATAAGATTCTTGAAGCCCAAAGATTAGAACAAAGGACGCGTTATGATATGGAGATGCTTTCAGAAACAGGAATGTGCCACGGGATAGAAAATTATTCCCTTCATCTTGCCGGCAATCCTTCTGGAACGCGCCCCTCGACTTTGATTGATTATTTCTGTCAAGAAAATAATGACTTTCTTTTAATTGCCGACGAATCCCATATATCCCTTCCGCAAATCAGAGGGATGTATGAGGGAGATAGAAGCAGAAAACAGACTTTAATAGATTTTGGTTTTAGATTGCCGTCGGCATTAGATAATAGACCTTTAAAATTCCCGGAATTTGAAAAATTGCTCAAAAAATTTATGATGGTTTCCGCCACGCCTGGACAATACGAACTCGATAGAAGCAAAAAAAATATAGTTGATTTAATCATTCGTCCCACAGGGTTGATAGACCCGGAAGTAATCATCCGTCCAATTGACGGACAGATAAATGATTTAATGCAAGAAATTCAAAAAACAACGGCGAGAAATCAAAGAACTCTCGTCACAACTCTCACAAAAAAAATGTCTGAGGATTTAGCGGCATTTTTAAAAGAAAAAGGATTTCGCGTGGAATATCTCCATTCCGAAATAGAAACTCTTGACAGAATAGAGATTTTAAAAAATCTTCGTCTTGGCGAATTTGACATTTTAGTAGGCATCAATCTTTTAAGGGAGGGGCTTGACCTTCCCGAAGTTTCTTTAGTTGTTGTTTTAGACGCCGACAAAGAAGGGTTTTTGCGCTCGGAAAATACTTTAATACAAATTTGCGGCAGAGCGGCGAGAAATATTGACGGGAAAGTAATTTTTTATGCGGATACTATGACCGGTTCAATGCAGCGCGCTTTACAAGAGATGAGCCGCCGCAGAAACAAGCAAATCGAATATAATCAAGAAAACAATATAACGCCCAAATCTATTATAAAAGCCGTATCGGAACTTGACGAATTTCAAAACATTTCAAGAAAAGAAAATACTGAAAGGATGGTGTCAGAGGAGAGCCAAGCCTATAAAATTACCCCAAAAAATATCAATACTATAATAGACAAAATAGAAGATGATATGAAAAAAGCCGCAGACAATTTAGATTTTGAGACGGCGGCGGTTTTAAGAGATAGAATGCTTGATTTAAAATCAATGAAAACCAATACCCCAATCAAAAAGAAAAAGTAGCGTATATCTAAAAAGAACTTCTTGTAGTCATCGTGGGCTTGAACTGCAATCTCTTTCTACTAGATTCTCTGCGTTGCGGCGTTATATTTAGGGCGGGCAGACACTTGGGTCTGCCCCTACTAACATATGATTGTTCTTTTGTTTTAAAGTATCATTGCCTTCTCTATTAATCTTTTTATGCTTCTTATATTGTCATCATTAACGTAATAGA
>JAITTG010000059.1 GCA_031287095.1 Candidatus Parendomicrobium reticulitermitis
TCTATGTGCCTTATAGGATTGTCTTTTACATTGTTTAACGCGTGATTGGGATTGTATTGCGACGAGGAGTTTTCCCCAGAAACCGCATAAACAATTTGCGCAAAATATCCTTGTCCAAACAATAATGCCGCTGATATTATAACCGTCAACAACTTTCGCGCCGCTGCCGCTACTTTGTATTTCTTGAAATGTTTGAACATTGCCAGATATCATCCTTTGTTTTAGACAAGCGTATAGCAAGTCTCTACGATTTGCAGGCAAGAGACAAACTCGCCCTTGCAAGTTTTTATGTTTTTCTCGTTTTGCGTTCTTCACCTATAAGAAATGGGGATGCAAAATGATGGATGAGGGATGCAAAGCATTCCTTTTTATTCATTTGAAGCATTCAATTTTTATAGTTCTTTCGGGAATGGCGTATATATATCAAAAAGAAGGATTTTAGACAAATAGGATAGGAGATTATCACTCGCCGTTATGGGTTTTATGTCGTCAATTGCAAGCATGACCCACAATCTCCCCGCGGAGCATTTTTGAGACAAAATACACAGATTTCAGGTCAGACCCGCAGGAGACGGATAAACGACGAATAAAAAGAGCGCAAAACTACAAGACTAACACTATTGCTATTACCGTTGTCTTTGCCGTTTTGCATTACTTGCGTAGTAGTTGCTTTTGTCGCTATCCCATTTTGCGCAACTTGCGAGAAGCCGTTGCCGTTGCTGTTTAATTGACTTTAATATACGCTTTTGGTATATTCCAAATTGTTTTTGATGGGAATATATATAGAATAAAGGGGTAAATTCAATGTATTATGCAATTGTAAAGTCTGGCGGCAAGCAGTATAAAGTGGAAGAAGGCAATCATTTGTTTGTGGATAAGTTGCCCGAAGTGGAAGCTGGAACGGATATCAATCTTGAAGAAGTTCTTTTTGCTTCAAAAGACGGCGCGGTTACAATAGGCAAACCTATAATAGCAGGTTCAACAGTATCTGCAAAAGTTATAGCGCAAACAAGAGCGCCCAAAGTGCTGTCTTTTAAAAGGAGAGCGAAAAAAGGTTATAAGAGATTGATAGGGCATAGGCAGTATATCACAAAGTTGGAAATATCAAAAATAAATGTAAATTAGATTGATTTTTAAAGGAGTTTTAACATGGCACATACAAAAGCGCAAGGTTCATCTACTAATGGAAGAGATTCTCATGGTCAAAGATTAGGCGTAAAGATTTATGGAGACCAAAAGGCTAATGCTGGAGCAATTATAGTTCGTCAAAGAGGCACAAAGTATCATCCTGGTCTTAATGTAGGCATAGGCAAAGACGATACGCTTTTTGCTAAAGTCGGCGGAAAGGTCCAATTTGTCCGCAAGGCGGACGATAGATGTTTTGTCAATATAGTAGCATAAGTCAAAATGTTTATAGATAAAGCAAAAGTTTTTCTTACAGCCGGGCGCGGCGGCGACGGCTGTATTTCTTTTAGAAGGGAAAAATATGTCCCTTACGGCGGACCTAATGGCGGAAACGGCGGTAAAGGCGGCGATATATATTTTGAAGCAGACCCGCATAAAACAACTCTTTTAGACCTATCTTACAAAACAGAAATAAAAGCCCCAGACGGAAATAAAGGAATGAATAATGATAAGTTCGGAAGATACGGCGGGGATTTAACAATAAAAATTCCTTGCGGCTCTCTTGTGTTTAAAAATGGAGAACTCTTTGCCGATTTAAAAACTGCTGGTGAAAAACTTTTGATAGTCAAAGGCGGACGCGGCGGACGGGGAAACGCTTCTTTTAAGACAAATAAATATACCGCTCCAAGGATTGCAGAAAAAGGCGAGCCGGGCGAAAGCGCTCAAATCAATTTGGAATTACATTTGATTGCAGATGTCGGTTTTGTAGGACTCCCAAATGCAGGCAAATCAACTCTTTTATCGCGCATATCTGCGGCAAAACCAAAAATTGCGGATTATCCTTTTACAACTCTTGCGCCGAATTTAGGCATAGTAAATCATAAAGGAAGAAATTTTACGGCTGCCGATATTCCCGGTATCATTGAGGGCGCGCATTTCGGCAAAGGACTTGGTCTTGAATTTTTGCGTCATATCAGAAGGACAAAGGTTTTAATACATATAATAGATGTCAGCGGTTTTGACGGAAAAAATCCTTATAAAAATTATCAAATAATCAATAATGAATTAAAAAGATATTCCAAATATCTCGTTAAAAAACATCTTATAATAGTCTTAAATAAAATTGATTTGCCAGATAGCAAAAAACATATAGTTAATTTCAAAAAGCATATAAAGAAAAAATTTATTATGATTTCAGCCGTCACAGGCGAAAACATAGACAAATTGCTTGACGAAACGGTTAAATTTCTTGATAAACCTCTAAAAATTGCTCCCGAAGAAGAATTAGAAATAGTCCCTATAAAAAATTATATATACGAACCAGACTTCAAAATTTCCAAAAAACAAGGCGTATTTATAGTGAGCGGCGCAAAAGTTGAAAAACTGACTTTGATGACAAAATTCGGAGAAGACGATGCATTAAGACGCTATCAAAATATTCTAAAAAAAATGGGCGTTGAAACTGAATTGATAAAGAAAGGGATTAAAGTAGGCGGTATAGTGAGAATAGGCGGGTTTGAATTTGTGTTTGAAAAATAATATCAGCCCCTATGCGCAGCCGACGCATAAAAATAGACGGATATTGCGCGCGTATGGAATACAAAACCGAAATTTTGTTGGAATCAAAAGCACATTAAAAAAAACAATATGAAAATTGGAATCAAAAATAAAAAACTTAATAATAATTCCAATAATTTATATGATTTTATGCAAGCCTCGCCTATAAAAGATATTGATTTCAATATAAAAAGAAATGTATCCAAAGAAACGAGGAAAGCAGCGTTATGAGATATTTGATTGATACCAATGTCATTTCTGAACTTAGAAAATCCAACTGTAATATAAAGGAGAATTATAAATGAAACTCGGTATTGTAGGTTTGCCGAATGTCGGCAAATCAACTTTGTTTAATGCAATTACTATGGCTGGGGCGCAAGTTGCAAATTATCCTTTTTGCACAATTGAGCCTAATGTCGGCGTTGTGGCTGTGCCGGATGACAGATTAGATTTTTTGGAGAAACTTTATAAATCAAAAAAGAAAATCCCAGCGTCAGTTGAATTTGTTGACATCGCGGGTCTTGTCAAAGGCGCGTCAAAAGGCGAAGGACTTGGCAATCAATTTTTATCTCATATTAGAGAGACTGCCGCCATCGTCCATGTTGCGCGCTGTTTTGAAAATAAAGATATTGCGCATGTGGCGGGCGAGATTGACCCCATAAGAGATATTGAAATAATAGACACAGAACTTATTTTAGCCGATATGGACGCAATGGCGAAAAAACTTGAAAAACTTGATAAAAATGTCCGCTTAAACGATAAGAAAATTGCCGCAGAAAAAGATTTTACATTAAAAGTTAAATCCCATTTAGACGCAGGCAAACCTGCAAGAACTCTTGATTTGAATGCCGATGAGCGGATTATGCTTAAAGATTTATTTTTAATTACGGCAAAACCCGTCTTATACGCTTGCAATGTTGCTGAAAATGATTTGCCCAAAATGGAAAATAAATATACCGAGATAGTTGCTAAAAAAGCCAAAGAGGACGGCGCTCAAATTATCCCTATATGCGCAAAAATAGAGATGGAACTTTCAGAACTTCCAGAAAGCGACCGTGCCGACTTTTTAAAAGATTTAGGCATAAAAGATCCGGGTCTAAATCGTCTAATAAAAGCGGGCTATGATTTGCTCGGGCTTGCTACTTTCTTAACGGCGGGAGAAGATGAAAGTCGCGCGTGGACAATTAAAAAAGGTTTCTTCGCTCCTCAAGCGGCGGGAGTAATACACACTGATTTTGAAAAAGGTTTTATCCGCGCAGAAGTGATGGCTTATGACGACTTATTCAAACTCGGAAATGAAAAAGCAGTCCGCGACGCAGGCTTATTGAAAAGCGAAGGCAAAGAATATATAGTAAAAGATGGAGACATAATAGAGTTTAAATTTAATGTGTAAAAGTATTTTTGATATAATCTGCGTTGTTTTGTTATTCTCATTGCAAGCTGCCTCGCAATCTCAGCATTATTCATCGCCTGCGGGCTTGACTCGCAATCTCCGCTGTTGTCTGTCTGAATTATAAGGTAAAATTATAGGTCAAGCCCGCAATGGCAATGCAATAGTTAAAAGGAGTTAAAAATGAAAAGAAAAGCGTTTTTTGTTTTATCATTTGCCGGGATTCTCTTTGCGTCCTGCGCAACTATAAACACTTCAAAAGAGGCGATAAAAGATTCTAAATTCATAGTAAATAGACAGACCAAAGAAAATATTATTGAATTTCCAACTATACATTATATTGATGTCAGCAAATCCGAAAAAAGACTTTTCAATACGGCGGATGTACCTCATATTATGAATGTTTCATATTTAGTAAAAGTAATCATCGCTCCAAATAATCAAAAACTTTTTATTTTACAATGCGCTTTCAGCGCGAGAGCAATCAAAAATCAACCTTTTAGAATAGAAAAAATCTTTAATAAGGAAGAACAATTGTTAAAAGTATCTTATGACGGCGTTTCTCAAACGGGACTTTCTTTTGATTGGCAACCTTCTTTTACTAATTTTGTAAAAGGCAATGTTGATATTGATAATAATCCATTGTTGTTTTTTGACGATGCGCAAAATCCTCAGTCTTATAATACAAATACTTATTCAATCAACTATGACCTTGACGCTCCGACAACTGTATATTATTCAATCCCAATATCGCGCGAGTATCTTGTTAAACACAAAGACGACGGCATAGTTTTAAAGGCTTATTCGCGCGGCAAATATGGACGAATCTTTTTCCACATAGCGCCCTTTTATATTCAAGCCGTGTTAGAAAAATCTGAAGCGACAAATTATTCATACTAAAAAAGGAGAAATAAAAATGGCATTAGAACAACTTTTGATTTTAATCAAACCGGATGGAGTAAAGAAGTCTTTGACGGGAAATATCTTGACAAAACTCTCAGAAGCAAGAATGGTAATTATCGGAGCAAAAGCGGTAAAAGTAAGCGCAGAACTTGCGCAAAAACATTATTTCCAGTTAAAAGACAAACCGTTTTTTGCAGAACTTTCAGACTATATTCAAGGCAAAATATACGGCGAGCCTTGGGATAGAGTTCTGGCTTTTGTATATCAAGGCGAAGACGCTATAGCAAGAATGAGAAAAATTGCAGGCGCGACAAATCCCGAAGAAGCCGACCCAGTTTCAATTCGCGGCGCTTACGGCAGAATAACCACAAAAGGCGTATATGAAAATGTTGTTCATTGCTCATCAGATGTCAAAGAAGCCGAAAGAGAAATAAAACTGTGGTTTAAGCCCGATGAATTAGTAAAAGAAATTTATCCAACAAAAAAAGTAAAAGAAATAAAAGAAGACAGGGTTTGGGCATAGTCGCCGCTTGCGCGTGAAGCCGCAGAATCCATAAAACGCCGTTTTTCAAGCCTTTGTCGTCAGAGTAAAAATAAAAATTGAAATAGAATTTAGTATATGGATTTCGCTACAGAGTTTATCTTGCGTATTATCACAGGACGCGCAATAATAGGCTGATTAGTATAAAATAAAAATTTAGTTATCTACAAAAAAAGGAGGCAGTATGAAATTAAGTAAATATGCAGGTTTGTTTGTCGGCGTAGTTTTGTCTTTCGGGCTTTTGGCTTGCGGGGGCGATAAAGTAATTAGCCGGGTTGATTCCGGCGCTCAAATTGATTTGAGCGGGAATTGGAATGATACGGATTCTCAACTTGTTTCAAAAGAAATGATTTCAGAGAGTTTCTCAAATCCTTGGGCTGACAGATTTTATTCTGAAAACAGACGCCCCCCCAGAGTTATTATCGGGACAGTTTTAAATAAGTCCGAAGAGCATATCAATACCGAAACTTTCGTAAAAGATTTGCAAAAAAATCTCATCAATTCGGGCAAAGCGGATTTTGTCGCTTCATCTTCTCAAAGAGGCGAATTACGAACTGAAAGGGACGAGCAGGCTGTAAATGCCAAAGACGCTAAAAGACAAAGATATGAAGAAGCCGCAGACTTTATGTTAAAAGGGCAAATAAACACTATTTTTGATGTGGAAGGAAAAAATCAAGTCAAGTATTATCAAATTGAACTTGAACTCATCAATGTGGAAAGCAACAGAGTTGTATGGATAGGACAAAAGAAGATAAAGAAATATGTTTCTAACAAAAAATACAAAATCTAATTTTGTGATATTGCAAAGCGCCGCGATAGCCGTTACTGTGTTGCAAAGCGTTATGAAAATCGTCATTGCGGACTTGTTGCGCAATCTCCAACAATTTATAAGTCGTCATTGCGGACAAGACCTGCAATCTCGCCGCAAAGCGTTTATAAAAAGGCAGCAGAGATTGCGGAGCAAACCCGTAATGGCGGGCATTGTTTTCTTGTTTTGCGCCGCCTTGTTTTTGGGCGGCTGCTCTGCCAATATGTCAAAATATTACGGCGATTTGAGGAAAGATATTACAAATAAAGACTATAAAGCGGCGGCAAAACTTGTCGAAAATCAAAAAAGCGAATATGGAGAAAAAAACTCTTTAATGTTTTACCTTGATAGCGGCGCAGTCAATTATTATGACGCTAATTTTGAAAACAGCAAAAAAAGTTTTGAAATTGCAAAAAGAGTTTTTGACGAGCGCTATACAAAAAGTATCAGCGCGGGCGCCGCTTCCATGATTTTTAATGATTCAACAATGCCTTATTACGGAGAAAATTTTGAAAGGGCTTACATAACAGTTTTTCAATCTTTAAATTTCATTTCCCAAGGCGGCGATAATGAGGCTGCGGTAGAAGCGAGGCAGGTTGACACTTTGTTTAAATTCTTTACATCGGAAAAAGGCTCTTATACAGAAGACGCTTTTATCAGATATTTTATGGGTCTTGTATATGAAAATGCAGGATATCTAAACGACGCTCATATATCTTATTCTTTGGCTCTTTCGGCTTATGGCAGAGACGGCAGTAGAAAATTCGGTCCGCCTCAAGATTTGATAGACGATGCTTATACAAGCGCCTTGCGTCTTAAAATGAATGATAAGGCTGCGAGCGTCAAAAATTTATATCCAAGCGCCAAATCCAATATTATTCCTTCTGGCAGCGGCGAATTGATAATAGTGGATTTTAACGGCATAATTCCCGAAAAAATAGAAACTATATTTGAAATAGCCTTTACTCAAGCATTGCTCTATGTGAATGCAAGCAATGTTGACGATAATGATATGAGAGCGTATCAAAATGCAAAATCAGCAGGATTATCAGCTTTTTCAAGCGATTATATAAAGGTATCTTTCCCAAAATACAAACCTATCAAGCACACCGTCAATTCTTTTTCCGTTGATTCAAAGCATGGCGGAGCAAAATCCTATTTGGCGTCTGATTTAGGAGATATCGCTCAAAATACTCTTAGCGCTCAAATAGCAAAAATATACGCAAAAACCATAGCGAGGGCTGTAATTAAGTATATAGCGGGAAAACAGGCTTCCGACCAAGTAAAAAAAAGCAGCGGCAGCGGCTGGGGTATGCTCGCTCAGATAGCGGCTAATACTTTTAATTCTCTATCGGAAACGGCGGATTTACGCGCTTGGAATACTTTGCCTGAAAATATCTTGATGGCAAGGCTTTTTCTACCGCAAGGCAGAAATACAATCACTATTAAATATATTGGCGCAAACGGCGCGGTAGTCGGCAGCGAAGCGATGCTCATAGACATTAAAGCAAACAAAAAGAATTTTTTAATTTTAAAAACTCCATCTTAAAGAACCGTAAAAATAGGGAAGCGTTGATTAACTTGTTTAATATCCTTAACCAGCCGCTGGCGAAAGGAAGCGTAAAGGCGCGCTATACGCGCGTCTCAAATAAACAATAAAAAGGAGGGTTCAATGTACAAGATAGTTTCAAAACAGCAATTGGCTTCAAACATCACAAGTTTTTGGCTGTCGGCTCCAGACATAGCCAAAAATGCAAAAGCGGGGCAATTTATTATTTTTAGAATTGACGATTACTCGGAGAGAGTCCCTTTGACAATCGCAGGCGTGGACAAAGACAAGGGTTTGGTCCGAATCATTTTTCAACATGCGGGCAAAAGCACGACTGCTCTCAGTTTGTTAAATGAGGGAGAGTTTGTAAAAGATTTTTTAGGACCTTTAGGTCAGCCTACTGAAGTTGAAAAATATGGAACTGTATGTATAGTCTCAGGCGGAGTAGGCACGGCGGAAATTATTCCCGTCATAGACGCTTTAAAAGAGGCGGGCAATAAAGTTATTTCCATAGTCGGCGCAAGAACAAAAGAATTACTGCTTCTTGAAGACGATATAAGAAAGGCAAGTTCAGAACTTATCGTCGCCACTGACGACGGCTCTTACGGCATAAAAGGTTTTGTCACAAATGTTTTGCAAGATGTAATCAATAAAGAAAAAGTGGACATTGTATATGCCATCGGTCCCGTTCCTATGATGAAAGCGGTCGCCAATCTCACAAAAGAAAAAGGCGTTAAGACTCTTGCATCTTTAAATCCTATTATGGTTGACGGAACAGGTATGTGCGGCGCATGTAGAGTGACAGTTGACGGCAAAACAAAATTTGCCTGCGTTGATGGACCTGAATTTGACGCTCATAAAGTAAATTGGGACGAACTCATATCAAGGCTCGGCGTTTTTAAAGATTTAGAAAAAGTTTCATTAGAAAATTTTAAAAATGGAGGTTGCAAATGCCACAGAGGATAATAATGCCGCAAAGACCTGCGGACGAAAGAAATAAAGATTTTCTTGAAGTCAATAACGGATATACGCGCGAACAAGCCATAGAGGAAGCAAAGCGTTGCTTGAGTTGCAAAAAACCTATGTGCGCGGAAGGTTGTCCCGTAGAAGTTGATATACCGGACTTTATAAAACCTCTCAAAGAAGACAATCCCGCAGAGGCAATAAAAATTTTAAAACGCAAAACCAATCTTCCGGCAGTTTGCGGAAGAGTTTGCCCTCAAGAAAAACAATGCGAAAAATATTGTATCTTAGGCAAAAAAGGCGAAAGCGTGGCAATAGGAAATCTTGAAAGATATGCGGCGGATTGGGCTGCTAAAAATCTTAAAGAAAAAACTATTGCGCCTAAAAGCAATGGAATTAAAATCGCTATTGTAGGCTCTGGACCAGCAGGACTTACTTGCGGCGGAGATTTAGCAAAACTCGGATACGAAGTAACTATTTTTGAATCTCTCCATAGTAGCGGCGGAGTTTTGAGATACGGCATACCCGAGTTCAGACTTCCAAAAGCGGTTTTAGACGATGAAGTGAACTCCCTTAAAGATTTAGGAATTAAATTCTTTTTCAATACTTTAATCGGAAGAACTATCACCGTTGACGATTTGTGGAAAGACGGATACAAAGCGATTTTCGCAGGCACGGGCGCGGGTCTTCCTACCTTTATGGGCATTGAAGGAGAAAATTTCAAAAATATCTATTCTGCTAATGAATTTTTGGTCAGAGTAAATATGATGAAAGGCGCAAAGTTTCCCGAATACGACACTCCCATATATAGAGGAAAAAATGTCGTCGTAATAGGCGGCGGAAATACCGCTATGGATTCGGTAAGAACTGCCAAAAGGCTCGGCGCGGCAAGCGTCAAGCTCGTATATAGAAGAACAGAAGAAGAAATGCCTGCAAGACTTGAAGAGAAAATTCACGCCAAAGAAGAAGGTATAGAATTTTGTCCTCTTACAAATCCTGTCAAATTTATCGGGGACAACGACAAATTTGTCAAAAGTATGGAATGCGTCAAGATGAAACAAGGCGAGCCTGATAAATCCGGCAGATGCCGCCCTATTGAAATTGAAAATTCCAATTTCACAATAGAAGCCGACACTGTAGTTTTGGCTTTGGGATTAAACCCGAATCCAATTTTCACATCTCTTACAAAAGGGCTTGTTCTTGATGAACACGGACGCATAAAAGTAGATGCAAATTTAATGTCGTCGCTCCCGGGAGTTTTTGCAGGCGGAGACATAGCAGGCGGCTCCACAGTAATACAAGCCATGGGTATGGGCAAACAAGCCGCAAAAAGCATAGTGAATTACATAAATAAATAATCCATATAATTGTAGAGACGCGCCATGCGCGCGTCTCCGCAATTATTGCACAGTTATAAAGCATAAGCACCCAAAAATTTCTTAATCCTCTCAAAATTTATTATAATACGCCGTCTCTCAAAAATAAAAAAGTTGGTGAAAAATGAGTAAGATTTATAATCAAACCGCAAAAGTCCTAATACTAATCACATCTTGTATTTTCTTTGCAAAATTTTCTTATGCAGATTTAACTTATTTTGATTTTATGGGATTAAACAGCAATGTTGATCTGGTATTTTCCAAAATCAAAAAAGCCGGAACGGCTCCTGATAGCAGCATAGTCCGCTCTATTTGGGTTCAAGGATATATGGATGTTTCCGAGACAAAGAAAGTTGCCGATACAGGACATACTTTAAAGTCCGATAAACGCGGCGTTATTTTAGGGTTGAATATATTGACGAGTAAAAATGTGATTGCAGGAGCCTATGGCGACTACGGTATCGACAACTATTTTTTTGTTGACGGCAAAAAAGTAAGTTCTCACGGCAATGATAGGAAAGGAGAAATAGGCATATATTACGGCTCTTTTGGAGAATTGATGAATAAGAAATATCTCGGCGCTTATGTCTATCATATTTTCGGCTTTTACGACTACGACGATTTGTTCTATAAAGAAAAGGAATTTTGGGTAAACGGCGGAAAATTAGGACTTGATATTGAATTCTTAATTCCAATATCTCAGAGCATTGATTTCAAACCTTTTATTCAAGGGCAAGGAATAGTCTTATATAATGATAGAAAAGTTTTCAACAATGATATTATGTTAGCGGGGGTCACTTATAGGGCTAAACCTATAGCCGGCGTCCGTTTTGCTGATGATAAAAGCGCTTTTAATTGGAATTTAGATATTCACATCGGAGCTTTATTTTCTGGACGGCTTGGCGTGGATAAAATTGAGAAATCAACAGCTGCAAGCAATCCCGTTGATTTAGATTCTACTCAAAAAATGATTTACGGCGGCGCGCTTGAAATTGAGTATGTATTAGGCGCAATATCGTTCTTTGCAGGCGGCGGCGCTGATTTAGGCGAAAATTTTACCGATTATTATGGCAAAGGCGGACTTAGAATATTATTTGGTCTGCCCAAAAAAGAAGACAAAAAAGAAGATAATGAAGAAGGAGATAAGTCAAAAGACGGCGGCAATGATAATAAAGCCGTTTCAAACGCAGACCCAAATCAAACTGTCGATGAAATCGGTTCAAAAACTCCAGAAAAACTTTCAAATTCTCTAATAGCCCAAGAAAGAGCAATAAGTCAAATAGGCGCTAAAAATCCTATAGACAGCTCGGCGGCGTCATCTGGCGGCGCGGCTTATGCGGTTTCGTCTGACTATGATTATCCCGTAGAAAATCCTCAGAGCGCATCTCCTAATCAGAGAAATGATATTCCGGTTGTTGAATTAAATGACGATGCAATTTTATTAAAAAAGGCTCAAGAAGACAGAGCCAGACATGCCAATTTAATCAAATCTTTTATTTTATCCGTAGCAGTTTTTCAACCGGGCGGATATGAATTGACAAGAGAAGCAAAACAAGAAATCAAAGCCTTATCTGACAATATAAAGAAATATGAGTATAGTATTATCACCATAGAAGGTCATACCGATTCTTCAGGAAATGTAGAACAAAATCAAAAAATATCAACGCTCAGAGCCCGTTCGGTTTTTGGAGAACTTTTCATAAACGGCATACCTCTTGAAAAAATGCAATATGTAGGGTTAGGCTCAACAATGCCTATGGCGTCAAACAATACCGCCGCCGGCAGAGCCAGAAACCGCCGCGTAGAAATCTTCGTAGAATAGATAGGCGTGGTGAATAGTCGCTTGTCTTTTGGCGTATTTTCCAATTATTGTAGGGGCAAGTTTCGAAACCGCGCCTACAACGCCGCATAGATAAATTCTTCCAAAATACGCTCAAAATACTTCGTATAAATACGAATGATAATAATTACATTGTATACGCGCTATATGCGCGTCTAAAAACAGGGAAATTTATATCAATTATGAAAAGAGAATTAGGACAATATTACACCGTAGGCAATCCATTTTCATTAAAGCCTTTTGCAAGGTGGGCGCAGAAAGCGAATCTTATTAATGAAATTGTTTTGGAACCATTCGCGGGGGCAAACAATATCATCTCTTTATTGCAAGATTTGGGTTTTGCAAAGAAATTTAGAAGTTATGATATTGAGCCTAATAATAAGCGGATTTTATATAGAGATAGTTTAAAAGATTTTCCAAAAGGGCATAAAGTATGTATCACCAATCCGCCTTGGCTTGCTAAAAATTCGGCTACAAGGCGAGGTTTATCTTTTCCAAATCCTGATTATGACGATATTTATAAATTTGCTTTGGCTAAATGCCTTGATAATTGCGATTTTGTAGCGGCAATCATTCCTGAGAGTTTTATTAAAGCGGGAATTTTTCATAATAGATTGTTTTGCGTTATTTCTCTTGCTTATGAAATGTTTAATGATACGGATGCTCCCGCCTGTCTTGCTTTGTTTATGCCCAAACAGACCGCAGATTTTGAAATTTATAGAAATAATAAAAGGCTTGGAACTTATTATCGTATGCAGGAATTTATACCGCAAAAACAAAATAATTATAGCGTCCAATTTAATCGTCAAGACGGTAATTTAGGGCTTTATGCAATAGATGATACTAGTAGCGCCTCTATAAGATTTTGCGATGTTGACGAATTGTCCGATTATAAAGTCCGTCAAACCTGCCGCTCAATAACAAAAATCAAAATTGATAAAAATCTAAAAATATATCGTTTAAATGAAATTCTCAATGATTTTAGAAATATGACTCAAGATATTTTTTTGACCGCTTTTAAAGGTTTAAGAAAAGACGGAATGTATCGCCGCCGTCTTGATTGGGATTTAGCAAGGAGAATTGTGAATGCCGTCAAATAAACTTGATTATGAAAAAATTGTAAAAGCAAAATGGAAAGAAAATGCAAAGCAAGTCTCGCAATTGCTTAAGGACGGCGATGAAAATACTTTGGCTCAAGTCAAAACTTATTCTGATAGATTTGATGAACCTGTAGAAAAAGTCAAAGGAAAGATATTAGATGATTCGTTATTTGCAAATTGCTTTGCAAAAGACCCAGTTAGACAAACTTCACATGAAAAAATTGCCTATGAGTATCTGAATAAACACATTAAAATACTCAATAATTTTTGCAAACTACCGCAAAGCGGAAAAAATGCTGTTTATCTAACGGATAATGGAATGTTTTTGAAATATTTTATTACGAACAAGAGAATCGGAAAAGCTTTAGATTTTCATTGGAAAACAAAAGATAAAATGTTTTATGCAAGCCATAAATACACAAAAGACAGCGGCGGCGCTCAGGACAATCAATTCAATGAGCAGGCTGCTTTATTAAGAAAGTTTAAAGAAAATAGTGTGCATAATGAATATCTCTTTATAATCTGCGATGGAAAATATTACACTGAGAATAAAATTAAACATTTAAAAGAACTTACTTCTGACAGAAGTTTTGTAGTTAGAATAGAAGAAGTCGTAAGTGTTGTTGAGAAAATTATTAGTAAAGGCAAGAAATAATAATGCAAGGCAGTTTTTATGAAAAATAAAAATAGAATTTTTATTACAATAGAAGGCGGGGAAGGCGCTGGTAAAAGCACGCATTGCAGGCTTTTAAAACGATATTTTGAGACTTGCGGCAGGACTTGCGTTTTGACAAGAGAGCCGGGCGGGACGAAATCGTCTGAGTCAATTAGGAAAATTCTTTTACATCCTCAATCAAACATATTCCCTCTTACCGAGCTTTTTTTATATGAAGCCGATAGAGCGCAGCATATTCAAGAGATTGTTTTGCCGGCTTTAAAGCAAGGGAAAGTTGTAATCTGCGATAGATTTATAGACGCTACTGTCGCTTATCAGGGATATGGACGCAAAATAGATTTAAAAATTATTGAACAATTAAATAAGATAGCGTCTTTCGCTTTAAAACCCGCCCTTACTATTTATCTTGATATAGACGCTAAACGCGGTTTAAATAACGCTAAGAAATTAAACAAAGAATCCTATGGTTTGAGCGGCGATAGAATTGAAAGAGAAAGCGCTCTTTTTCACAGCAATGTCAGAAAAGGATATTTATCTCAAAGCAAAAAAGAGCCTAAAAGAATTAAAGTTATAAAAACTCAAAAAACGGCTCAGGAGACTCATAATCTTATTCGGGAAGAAATTAAAAAATGTTTGAAAATATATTAGGACAAGACAAAATAAAACAAATGCTTTCAAGCCGCGTCAAAAACAAAAAAATAGCGCACGCTTATCTTTTTATGGGACAAGATAGAGTGGGTAGAAAATCAACCGCTTTTGAATTCGCAAAAGTTTTAAATTGTTCTGTCAATGATTGGACAAAAACAGATATCGGCGCATGCGGAAAATGTTCAAATTGCGTTAAAATATCAAAAAATATTCATCCCGATATTCATCTTATAGATTTTGCAAAACAACTTGAAGTCAATGAAGACGCCCGTGAAAACACCAAAGAAATTTTGATAGGCACTATAAAAAATTATTTACAAAAAGAGATTTCCGTCAAAGCCCGCGAAGGATTGTGGAAATTTTTTATAATAGACGAAGCCGAAAAAATGAACGAACAAGCGGCAAACGCTCTCTTAAAAACATTAGAAGAACCGCCGAACAATACAATAATCATTTTAATAGCCCGCCATAAAGAGACAATACCGCAAACCATAGTATCTCGTTCCCAAGTTTTGTTTTTTCAACCTTTAAAACGATCGCAAGTCATTTCTTATCTTACTACGCGCCAAGGCTGGACTTTGCAAAAAGCCGAAGATGCGGCTCAAATATGCGAAGGCTCAATTCCCGACGAGGCTTCTTTATTGGATGAAGAAGACGAGAGAGCGGCATTGCGTATTCTTACAAAAATCACCGATAAAAGTTTATGCGCCTATGATATTTTAGAACTTTCAAAAAGCGTCAAAAAAGATTGCGCTTTGCCTTATATAGACATAATGATTGCAAAAATTAAAAATGATTTTAGAGTCCGTCCCGCCGTTTCTTTTTTTATTCTTGAAGCGTTAATTAAGGCGCGTTCTGAACTTTTGAGAAATATAAATATGAATATAGTTTTTGACAATTTATTTTTTAGCATCAATGAAAAAAGTTTTTCTTAAAAATTATTATTGTCGTCTTGTTTTTCAATATCAATAAAAATAGTTTCTCTTAAAAGTCGTCATTGCAGGCTTGACCCGCAGGCGCAAAACAGAGAAATCAAGAAGTTTAAAGGAGGCATTATATGCCGATTGCAGTGGGCGTGATAGTAAGAAAACTCAAAGAAAAAATATATGCCGATACAAGGCATTTTGATTTAGACCCCGGCGATGAAGTTATACTTGAAACAGAGCATGGATTAGAAGCGGGAGTAGTATGCGAGAAAGAGAAAAATATCGTAATTGAAAATGGGAAAACTTATTTTTCAAAAATTGTCAGAGAACTTACCGATGAAGATAGAGAGAAAGTAGTTGATAATTTAAGAAGAAGCCGCAAGGCTTTTAATATCGTCCTTGATAAAGTCAGAGAACATGAAATTGATTTAAAACTAACAAGCGTCAGATATATTTTTGACCGTTCAAAATTGTTCGTATATTATACTTCCGAGAGCAGAGTTGATTTTAGAGAATTAATCAAAGATTTAGGACACATTCTAAAAACAAGAATACAGATGGTTCAAATAGGCGTGCGCGACGAGTCAAAAATGATAGGCGGTTTGGGGACTTGCGGCAGAACTTTATGCTGTCAAAGTTTTTTTGGAGATTTTAATTCCGTAACCATTGATATGGCAAAAGAGCAGGATTTGTCTTTAAATACTTCTAAATTGTCTGGATTATGCGGAAGATTGATGTGCTGCATAGCCTATGAAAATGAATACTATAAACTCATAAAAGACGATTTGCCAAGAATCGGCGGCGTAATTCATACTCCAATGGGCGATGCAAAATTTGCCGCCGTTGACTGCATAAAACTTATAATTACGGCGGATTTCGGCAATGATAGATTTGAAAAATTTGATACGGAAACTATAAAAAAACTAAATCCGGGGGTAAAAAGATGAAATTTTATATAACGACGCCGATTTATTATTTAAACGACGCGCCTCATATAGGGCATTCCTATACTACTACCGCCGCAGATATTATGGCGAGATGGAAAAGATTAAAAGGCTATGATGTGGCTTTTGTGACAGGAACAGACGAACACGGCGCAAAAATTGTCGCCGCCGCAAAAGAGAAAGGCAAAAGTCCTCAGGAATTTGTGGATGAGATGAGCGAAAAGTTCAAAGATGCTTGGAAACTTCTAAATATATCCAATACGGGATTTATAAGAACTACCGACGCAAGCCATATAAAGAACTCGCAAGATATTATTCAAATTTTGTTTGACAAAGGCTTGATATATAAAAAGAAATACACGGCGCTCTATTGCGTAGGGTGTGAAAAATTTATTTTAGAAAGAGATTTAGACGAAAACGGCTGCTGTCACGACCATAAAACAAAACCTCAGTTGCAATCTGAAGAAAACTATTTTTTTAAATTGTCTCAGTTTCAAGAAATTCTTTTAGAAAGAATTTTAGACGAAAAACATAAAGAGCATATAGAAATTCAGCCTATGGAAAGAAGAAATGAAATCATCGGCAAATTAAAACTTGGGCTTGACGATATCAGCGTTTCAAGGGCTACTCTTGATTGGGGCATACCCGTTCCTTTTGATAAAAATCATACTATTTATGTTTGGGTTGACGCTCTTATCAGTTATATTACCGCCATCGGTTATCCTGCAAAAAATAATCCTTTAAGCGATTTTTGGCCCGCCGATATTCATCTTATGGCAAAAGATATTTTGTGGTTTCATTGTGTGATATGGCCTGCGATTTTAATAGGCGCTGGTCTTGCCGCTCCCAAAAAAGTTTATTCTCACGGATTTTTTACCATAGACGGCGATAAAATGTCTAAAACAATCGGCAATGTAATTTCTCCTCAAGCATTAGTTGATAAATTCGGAGTTGATGCGGCGCGATATTTGACTGTGAGCCTTATTCCATTTGGTCCCGACGGAGATATTTCTTGGAGCGGTCTAAATCTAAAATACAATACGGATTTGGCTAATAATCTCGGCAATTTGACTTCAAGATTAAACAAAATGTTTCAAAAATATTTTGAAGGAAATATACCGTCGGTCAAACACAATGGCGTTCTTTTTGAAAAAGCAGAGCAGGTTTTAAATGAAGATTTCGCCAAAGAGATGGACGCCTTTCAAATACATAAAGCATCAGACGCTTTGCAAAAAGCGCTCACCCTTATCAATCAGCAAATAGAAAACGACGCTCCTTGGACTCTTGCTAAAACTGATATGGAAAAATTAAAAGAATGTTTGTTTTCTTATATTCAATCTTTTGATTTGATTTTGCTTTATCTATTCCCATATATGCCCGTAATTTCTCAAAAAATCTGGGATATAAACGGCGCGCAAGGAAATTTGGAAGAAATTGCGAAAGATTATTTTGCAAATCCTAAAAAATATAAAGATGGATTTTCTAAAGCGGGAGCAAAACTTCAAGCCGCCGAAGTTTTGTTTCCAAGGATACAATAATGCTCATAGATTCGCACGCTCATATAACAGACGCTGCTTTTGATAATGACAGAGAAGAAACTGTAAAAAGGGCTTTTGATTTAGGCATTAGCCATATTTTTGAAATAGCCTGCGAAGAAAAATATTGGGATAGCGCGTTAGATCTTTCTCAAAAAGAAAATATATTCGTTTCTTTCGGAATACATCCTCACGAAGCGCAAAATGCGACGGCTGACGATTTCAAAAAACTTTCCGAACTTATATCTTCAAAAAAGTGTATAGCGGTAGGCGAGACAGGTCTTGATTATCATTATGATTTTTCTCCCAGAGACATACAAAAAAGAGTTTTTGCGCGGCAGATAGATTTATCTATAAGCAAAAATAAACCCGTCATAATCCACGCCCGCAAAGCTATCGGCGATATAATCGCTATATTAAAATCTTATAACCGCCAATTCAATGGAGTAATACATTCTTTTGAAGGCTCTTTAAAAGAGGCTCAATTTTTTATCGACATGGGTTTTAAACTTGGCGTTTGCTCGATTATAACTTATCCAAAATGCGGCGATATAAGAGAAGTTTTCTCTAAAATAGATATTTCAAAACTCTTGATAGAAACCGATTGTCCATACCGCGCTCCTCAAAATTATAGAGGAAAAAGGAATGAGCCGTCTTTTGTAATAGAAATCGCAAAAAAACTCGCAGAAATCAAAAATATGTCTTTTGAAGAAGTATGTAGTAAAACCGCTCAAAATGCGTCAAATTTATTTTTAGAAAATATCAAAAAATAGAATCTTGTAGGGGCGGGTTTGAAACCCGCCCGCTATTACGAAACAGAAAAACAAAAAATTATTGAGATTGAAAACACATTAAAAAATCCATCAGAAAATTGAAATAAAAAATATAAAAAACCCTGAGCATTGCATGGGCGGGTTTGAAACCCGCCCGTCATTACGAAATGCAAAAATAAACAATAAGGACAAACGACAATGAATACAATTTTTTACACGCTTGGAAAAAACGGTTATTTGAATATAACCAATAGGTGTATGATGGCTTGCCCCTATTGCATTAAAAATAAATGGAATAATAAATTTTACGGGCATGACTTAAAACTCGAAAAAGAGCCTTCTGTTGATGAGATAATCAAATCCATAGACGATGTTAAAAAATACGAAGAGATAATTTTTTGCGGATACGGCGACGCATTAACGAGGCTTGACGCATTAAAAGAAACCGCAAAAATTTTAAAAAGCAAGGGCGCAAAAATAAGAATAAACACAGCCGGTCTTGCCAATAGATATTACGGCAAAAATATCCTGCCCGAACTTGAAAATTTGATAGATGCAATTTCAATCAGTTTAAATGGAAGCGCCGCCCAAGAACATAATTTGCTCAATAAACCGCAATTTGGCGAAGAGTCTTTTGACGAGATAATAAAATTTGCAAAAGAGGCTAAGAAATATATTCCTATAGTCGTAATCACAGCCGTAGAACTGCCTTCATTAGATATTTCAAAAGTTGCCAAAATTGCTAAAGATGCCGGCATTGATTTCCGCGCCCGCCCGTATTTAGACAATGATGAAAAATAATATATTGTTTCAAATTGCGGCAAAATTATTTTCTATTATCCTATTCGTTTATTTATTGGCTCGGGCTTTAGCATTATTTAGCGCCGCGGGTATGTTTGTTTATATTGACATAGGAGATGAAGCGTCTTATATGTCTCCTGTTTATAAAAATGTTTCGCTAAAAAGGATATTGGATTTAAATGAAATAATAATCGGGGCGCAAGATATCGTTTCCCAAAATATCAATGAGCCTTTAAAGCCTTTTTCTAATGTAGAAGTCACAAGAGTTAGACGAGAAAAAAGAAAAGAAAGCCGTTCTGTTCCATACAGAGTAATTTGGAGCCGTCAATATGATTCAAATTTAAGAAAGGTTGAATTGCAAAAAGTAGTTGAAAAACATATAGCGATAGAAGTTTTAGAAACATTTCATAATAGCGTTTTACATTACAGCGCTGTGTTAAACGAGCGCTCAATAGCCGTAGAATATTACAGACTTCTCCTTTTATCGCCCGACAATAAAGTTGAAAAAATTTACGACCTTTCAAAAGCAAAAAGAATAAATATGATAGCCACAGCCTATTATCCCGGCGACCCGCTCGCTTGGGGAGACGGCACAATCACTTTTTTAGGACACAGAATGCAAAGAGGCATAGTAGCGGTTGACCCGTCGGTAATTCCTTTAAGAACCCGCGTTTTTGTATCGGGATACGGTTATGGTTATGCGGGAGATACGGGAAACGCTATCAAAGGCAATAGAATAGATTTAGGCGTAAATAATGCCGAAGAAGAAAAGTCGTGGATGTTTAGAGAAGTTACAGTTTATATTTTGGAGCCGTCAAACACATGGTAAATCTCATCAAATATTTTGTTAAAAGCGCCGTCATTGCGGGCAAGACTTGCAGTCTCCTCATAGTTTTATTCTCATTTTGTTTATATCAGAGCGCTTTTGCGCAGGAAACTTCATCGCAAGATTTGTCCCTTGAACCCGATTATCTCGTTTCTGATTTTGACGAACTCATAGAAAAAAAGATAGAAGAGAAAAAAAACGAGTCTAAACTTGCAAATGACAAATCTGTAAAGATATCTTCTCTGCCTAAAATTGCAGATGAAAGATTAGAAAAACCCGCTTCTCTTGCAGAAATCCTTTCAGATTTTGAAGTCGCCGCTCAAAAAATTCAAAAAGATTGGAATATCGCCGGGATGGCTGTAGCCATATCTATTGACGGCAAAATCGTCTATAAGAAAGTTTTCGGCATTCGCGACGCTGTTTCAAAAGAAAAAGTCAATTATCAAACTATTTTTCAAATAGGCTCTTGCACAAAGGCTTTTACGGCTATGCTTGCAGGCATGCTCGCAGATAGAGGCATTATCAAATGGGATGACAGAGTCATAGACTATATTCCGACTTTTCAATTATCAAATCCTGATATTACCAAAAATATAACAATTGAAGATTTATTGTCTCAAAACAGCGGACTTATTCCTTATTCTCAGCATTTTATGCTGCTATTTGGATATAGCAGACAACAGATTTTGCAAGGGTTAAAATTCGTAAGGACTTACGGTAAATTTAGGCAATCTTACGGCTATCAAAACAATTTATTTTTGCTTGCAGGGGAAGTTATGCAATACGCAAGCGGTTTTCCTTGGGAAGAAAACTTGCAAAAACTTATCTTAACTCCGCTAAAAATGGATTCTACGACGATGGATTATCAAAGTTATGTTTCCGCCGAAAATAAGACAAAGGGACATTATTGGAAAGGCGGCTCTTTTGTTCCCGCATCAGACAAATTGCCATACAATATCTGGCCGTATACTTTTGCTCCCGCAGGAGGCATAAATACCAATATAGACGACTTCTCAAAATGGCTTGCATTTTTGACAAGCGATGGAATTGTCGGCAAAAAAAGATTGATTTCCCAAGCAAGCATGGACAGAATTTTTTCTAAAAAAGTTTTCAATAAAGAGTCAAATTATTATTATTGTTTGGGCTGGCGTCTTTCAAACGGGACCGGCGAAGATATATTTTGGCACGGCGGCACAACGGATATGCAAGGCGCCTATATCTCTTTTATAAGAGACAAGAAAATTGGAGTAGCGGTATTGATGAATCTAAACAATGTCCCCGCCGCTCAATCTATGGCTTTAATGTTTTACGACGCATATCTTGGCAAGCCCAAAACAGATTGGAATCAAAAAAACTTAGCCCGTTCAGCCGCTAGGCAAAAAAGCAGGGATGCCGCCGCCAAAAAAAGCGTAAAAGAGCCTATAAAACCTCTTCCATTGGAAAGATATGCCGGCTCATACCGCAATAATATGTATGGCGCGGTAATAGTGAAACTTGAAAACGGCAAATTAAAATTTAGCGCAGGCTCTTATAAAACTTGGCTCACTTTAAAACACACTGACAAAAACACTTTCGGCGCCGAATCTATCCCGGGTTGGACTTTTAAACAACAAGAATTCAAATTTCAAGTGGACAAAACTTCCACCGTAATATCAATGACAATAGCCGATATGTCCGACTCCACAGATTCCTTATTTAAAAAACAAAAATAAAGGACAATAAAAAGTCAATACGGAAATTGAAGTCAAAAATCCAAACTTTGCGTCCTTTGCGTATTAAGTCTTGCGCCGTTTGCGAGAAGCCGCGCCGCTTGATAAAGCATAATGATTTGTTGTATTGTATGCGCAGAGAAAAGAAGGAGCAAGGAATCGTTTATGAGCAATATCTTAATCACAACGGCGCAAGACGCCGTTTCTCAAATTCCAGATGGAGCGGTTGTAATGCTTGGCGGTTTTTTAGGTTGCGGCGCGCCGGAAACTCTTATTGACGCTCTTGTCAAAAAAGGCTCTAAGAATCTTACTATTATTTCAAATGACGCCGCTATGCCCAATGTCGGCGTTGGAAAATTGTTAAAAAACGGACAAATCAAAAAATTACTCGTTTCCCATGCTGGAACAAATCCAGATGTAAAAGAAAAAATGAATAATGATAAAGAATTTGAATGCGAGTTTATTCCCCAAGGCACTCTTGCCGAGAGAATCTGCGCAGGCGGCAATGGTTTGGGCGGTATTCTCACCAAAACAGGTTTAGGCACTTTGGCAGCGGAAGGCAAACAAATTATAAAGGTCAATGGGCAAGATTTTCTTTTAGAGATTCCTTTGAAAGCGGATTTCGCTTTAATTTGCGCTTATGTAGCGGACAAAATGGGCAATGCTATATATAGAGGCACAGCCCGCAATTTTAATCCTTTAATGGCGTCAGCCGCTAAACAAACTATAATGAGCGTCAAAAAAATAGTAGAAGTAGGCGAAATAGACCCCAATGATGTAATAACCCCCGGCATTTTTATTGATTATTTAATACAAGAAGCGGCATAAAGACGGCGATAAGCGCGCGTCTGAAATGGATTTTTGATACAAACATTCGAAAATGACGCAAAAAAGGATATATATTATATGAGAGACCCCAAAGAAATAATTGCGGCAAGAGCCGCTAAGGAATTAAAAAATGTCAAAGTGGTAAATCTCGGCATAGGATTGCCCACTATGATTGCCGATTATCTGCCTAAAGATACCGATATAATTTTGCAATCCGAAAATGGGATTTTAAATATGGGCGCATCGGCAAAGGCTGGGGAAGAAGATCCGTATATAATAAATGCAGGCGCAAAATGCGTCACAGTGAAATCGGGCGCGGTTTTTCTTGACAGCGCCGCATCTTTTAGCATTATTCGCGGCGGGCATGTTGATTTGACGGTTTTGGGCGCTTTGGAAGTTGACAGCAAAGGCAACCTCGCCAATTGGATAATACCGGGCAAATTATTGCCAGGTATGGGCGGCGCAATGGATTTGGTCACAGGCGCCAAAAAAGTGATAATAGCTATGCTCCACACTCAAAAAGGAGAACCCAAAATTTTAGAAAAATGCTCTTTGCCGTTAACCGCCGTAGGCGCAGTCGATCTAATCATCACAGAAATGGCGGTAATAGAAGTAGTCTCAGAGGGCTTGCTGTTAAAAGAAGTTCATCCAAATTATTCAGTAGAACAAGTTCAAGCGCAAACGGCGGCGCCCTTGATAGTTAATCGCAAGATAGTCTCAAATTATGACTTTTAAAAAGGATGCGCTTTGCGCGCCTTCTCCTACGGGAGAGGGACTTTGAGAAACATTGTCTTGAAAAGGGGGTGAGCGCCGCAAAAGCGGGAGAGGGATGCTAAAATCAATCGCCGAGTCTAAACACTGAAAGTGTTTAATGTAGTTAATAACCCCGTATTGCCTCATGTTGCCCCTTTTCCTCTTATCCCCTCTCCTACGGGAGATGGATTTTGAAAGGCATAGCCTTGAAAAGAGGGAGAGGGACGCGAAAGCGCGCGGGAAACAAAGGAGATATTACATGAGTATTCAATTAGTAATTCTTATCGTTTATGCCGTTGTCTTACTTGCAATTGCGTGGTGGTCAACCAAATTGCAAAAAAATGCAAAAGGAGGCAAAGTTTTAAATTATTTGCTTGCAGGACGCAATATGCCTGTCATTCTTGTTGCGGCTATGATTACCGGTTTGGCTGTCGGAGGCGCCTCAACAGTTGGCGTAGCTCAGACCGCCTATACAAAGGGTTTTTCAGCAGGCTGGTATAATGCGGCTTGGGGTATAGGCGGTATTGCCGCTGGACTGCTAGTTATCGGTCAGTTTAGAAAGATGAGCGTCAAAACCGTGCCGGAGATGATGCAATTGATGTTTGATTCTAAAACCCGCACAGCAGCCGTCATAAGTCAATTGATTGTTATGATAAGCATTACCGCAATGCAATATGTGGCGGGCGGAGCAATCCTTGCCGCGCTTTTGCCTGATATTTTCTCTTTTAAAGGCGGTATGATAGCGTCGGCTTGCATTTTTATTTTTATCACAGTAGTAGGAGGATATTGGGCGAGCGGAATTACAAATGTTATGAATGTTGTCGTCATATATATAGGCGTCATAGTTGCTTTAATTAAGACGCTTTCTATGGCTGGCGGCATGGAAACAGTTAAAGCAGCTTTGCCTCCTTTGAATACGGGCAATTGGATGGATCCGATTTCTGGTTTGGGGCTTGCTGTTGTCGTAGCGTATATCATTGTTATGATTACTATGGCTATAGGCATACAGGCTGTGGCTCAAATCGGTTTTGCGGCAAGAGACGAGAAAACCGCAAAGAGAGGATTTTTGTTGGGCGGAGTTTTAATACTTCCAGCAGGTTTTTTATGCGCGATTTTCGGAATAGTCGCCGCGGCTAAATATCCTGGACTAAATCCCGCTATGGCTTTGCCTACGGTAGTTACCGCTCTCACTCCTGTAATCGGCGGCATTTTTCTTGCAGGGCTTTGGGCGGCGGACATTTCTACGGCAGTTGGTCTTCTTATGGGCTGTTCCACTCTTGCCAATGAGGATATTGTAAAGAAAATTATAACAAAGCCTTTAACACAAGGACAAGAAATCATTCTTTCAAGAGGAGTCGTCCTATTTATCAGTCTTTTATCTTTCGGGCTTGCTCTTACGGCTACGGGTATTTTAGCGGTAGTCACTACCGCTCTTGCTATTCTTACCGCTCCAACAATACTTATTCTTGCAAATATATATTGTCCGTCAATTTGTAAAAAAGCGTCAGGCTTTTGGATGATAATCATATCAGTAGTCCTTTGGGCTATATGGACATATTGTCCTCAATTTAGAGTTGGTCCCCACTTGATTTATGCCGAATGGGTAATTTGCGGCGCTTTCTTTATATTGACGACAATATTTGGACAAGAAAAAGCAGGAAGACTTATAACGGCAGAGAAGATTTAAACGGCAAAAAAACCGCCTTGTATGGGCTGGGCGGGCTTCAACCCGCCCGCCATAAAAGAAAAAAACAAATGTAGAGACGCGCTGCGCGCGCGTCTCATAATAAAAAGGAGATGTCCTATGAAAAAATTGTTTATATTCTTTATTGCTTTAACATCTTGCGCAAATCTTTGGGCGGGACAATTATCTGCTGATAATGTGAGATTGGCAGTTCCTGACGATTGGCATCAAGTTAAAGACGCCCAGCCCCCCGTGGTATTGATGGCTATGGCGCCCGCCGAAAACAATTTTGCCAAAAATGTAGTTGTCACTAAGGAAACTCTTCCTAAAGGTTTTCCTGCAGACGGCGCGTCTTATAAAAAAGCGTCTAAACAGTATATTCTTAACGCTTTTGTAGCGGCGAAGGTTATTGAAGATAAAACTAATTCATTTGTAATTGAAAACGCCTACGGAAATGGAATAAAACTCTATCAAATGTTTGTTTTTGCGGTAAAGAACGGAATTGGATATACTTTAACTTTCTCATCTCTGCCGGACGCATTCAATACTTCAAGAAAACAATTTAATCAAATCGCAACATCGTTTAAAGTAGATTAAGACCCGCATTGTCTCATTGCGCGCTGCGGTTATGTGAAGAATAAATTCCGCCGCAGAATCTATTTTATGCAATTATTCAAGCCTTTGTTGTTGTTTATCATTGCGGACTTGACCCGCAATCTCCGCCTTTGCAAGAGCGAGCCTTGCGGTTAATTCCGCCGCAGGATGCGTAATAACAACTATAATGCCGCTTCAATCACAGGAGAATATCTTTATATGAAAGTTAAAAATACTGTTTTATTTGTTTTCATCAATTATCTGATTTGGTGTTTATTGAGTTTGAGATATTATTTTACAAGCGGATTTTTTAGCGATTTTTTAGGCTGCGTTTTTACATTTTTTACAATTACGGGGCATTTGGCATTATTTGCTATTACGCTATTTATTATTTTATTGCCTTTTTGTTTTATTAAGCATATTGTCCATAAAATTATCAGTATTGTTCTCGGGTCTTTTCTTATTATCTTTTTTGCCATTGATACTTTGGTATATGCTCAATATCGTTTTCATATATCGGCAGCCGTGCTGAAATTGTTTTTTGGTCCTGCGGGACGGGAAATCTTCATTTTCCCAACTATAATGTATGTAATTCTTGGTATTGTAATTTTATCTGTTGTATTTTGTCTGTTTTTCTTATCAAAAAAAGTTGCAAAAACTGCCGTTTCCAAAAAAGTCATAACTTTTATTTCTTGTTTTATTTTCATTGCTCTAATTGGTTTCAACGG
This sequence comes from Candidatus Parendomicrobium reticulitermitis, assembly GCA_031287095.1. GTDB lineage: Bacteria > Elusimicrobiota > Endomicrobiia > Endomicrobiales > Endomicrobiaceae > Parendomicrobium > Parendomicrobium reticulitermitis. The sequence goes on from JAITTG010000059.1 coordinate 26,578, forward strand.
TCTCTATGCTTGGGGTAAATTTATGGCTGTTCCTACTATTATAGAGCAAATCACTTATCTCCCCTATGAAAGCCCAGTGAGCGTAAACAGATTTATGCGCAGGCATGGTTTTGAGCCTAAAAAAAGCAGTTCTTATCAAATCGCCGAAGGAAAAATCAATTATCCTTTAAATCCTATCGTCTCTCATGAAAACAAAGTAAAATTAAACATTCTTTTGATTCTTGTTGATTCTCTTCGTTTTGATATGTTTGACAAAGAGATAATGCCCAACGCTTATAATTATTTTCAAAGCAGAAAAGGACATGCTTTTTATTTTTCAAATCACATAAGCGGCGGCAATGCCACTCAAGCGGGAGTTTTCTCTCTTTTTTATTGTATCCCTTCAACTTATTGGGACACTATGACTTCAGGACGCATCGCGCCTGTTTTTATGGAAGAATTAAAAAAGCAAGGCTATGAATTCGGCATATTTTCAAGTTCTAAATTAAATAGTCCTGAATTTTTTAAGAATGTTTTTATCAATGTTGACAATTTAAGAATCGGAACTCAGGGAGGGGGGGGGTATAGCGGCGATATTATCTTGGAAAAGGATTTTAAGGATTTCTTGTCTAATCGCGATAAATCAAAACCGTTTTTTGGTTTTTTATTTTACGATGCTCCTCATGCTTTAAGTTATCCCGCCGATTATCCCGAAAAATTTATCCCGTCAAAAGAAATGAATTACATCAAACTATCCGCCTCAACGGACCCGGAGCCTTATTTCAATAGATATAAAAATTCAGTCAATTTTGTGGACGATAGTTTGAAAAGAGTTTTTGAAACTATCAAAAAACAAGGCTTGCAAGACAATACTATCATTATTATATCCGGCGACCATGCTCAAGAATTGAACGATACCCGCAATAATTTTTGGAGTCACAATGCCAATTTCACAAAATATCAAATCAAAGTTCCTTTGCTTATTTTTTGGAACGGCAAAAAGGGAGAGATTATAAATTACAGAACTTCTCATTATGATATAGTTCCGACGCTGATGAAAGAAGTTCTCGGCGTCCAAAATGAAATTTCAGATTACAGCATCGGGTATAATCTTTTTGACAAAACTCCAAGAAAATATGTGATTAGCATAAGTTATACGGATAAGGCTATAGTTACAGAAAACAATATATCCGTAATAAACAAATTCGGCTCTTTACAAAATTATGACGACAATTACAATAAAACCAAAGCCGTTGACGCGGAATTTATAAAAGAAGCGTTAGATATTATGTCCAAGTTTTACAAATAGACGGCGCTGCGTAAGTCATTGCGCGATTAGTTTATAGCGTTGTTGTGAGATTGTTGCGCAGTCATTGATAGATTAGATTGCATTGCCGTCGTCAACCCGCTTGAAAATAGGGCAAAATCTTTTTATTCGTCATTCCCGAAATTCGTTATCGGAAATCCAAGTTAAAAAAGGCAATGGCAAAAGCGGATTCCCGACAGAGACATTCGAGAATGACGCGATAGGCGCGGCTTTATCACGATTGAGAGATTGACGCTTAATTTGAATATGACTTATATTTTCTATACCATTTCAGGCTTAACCTGCAATTGACGATTAGAAAATCCCGCAATTGACAGCAATAACAATCGCATAGAGTAAAACTATAGGCGGCAAAATGCAAGAATTAGATAAAAAGAAACACATAGGACAAATAAAAGCCTTATATTCTCAATGTTTTAATGAGGGCGCAGATTATGAGGATTTCTATTTTAAGAAAGTTTTCTCGGATTTAGGTTGTTTTGGAATTTTTGATGGTGAAAAACTTGTATCAATGGCATTTATATCTGATAAAACGCTTGTTTTTGATAATATCAAAATTTCCTGCCCCTTGATTTTAGCAGTATGCGTTGATAAGGAGTATCGTAGGAAAGGACTTGCTTTTACTCTAATTGAGAAAATCAAAAACGCATTAAAAAATCAAGGGTTTTTTTGCACATATCTATCTCCGGTAAATCCCAATATTTACAAAAGCAATGGGTTTATTCCTTTTTGTTTTGAAGAAAATTTTACGGTTAAATATGGCGGCGGCGATATTGCTCTAAAAGAAGCGTCCAAAAAGGATATTCCTTTACTATTGGGCTTTTATCAAAAATTTTGTTCTACTAAAAATGCTTATGCTTTGCGGACGGAGCGTTATTATGAAATCCTTTTAGAGTCCGCTGTTCTTGTCAAACCCATTCAGTTGTTATGCAAAGGCGCAGATTGTTTAGGATATATATATTTTGACGGTTTTTATTGGGATATTTGCGCAGACACAAACTGCCTTTGCCAAATAAAAACATTAGATGGAGTAAAAATCTCAATCCCGTCAAAGTCAAAAGTGTCAAAAGTGAGTCAAATGATATGTATTCTTGATGAGGAAAAATTGAAAAAAGTATGTCCGCATATAGAGTATAGTTTAAAAAAATCAGATAATTTTAATTTTGATAAGTATCAATAATATAGGATAAAGGCGGAGATTGCACAACAAGCCCATAGTGACAATTGTATAAAAATGATTGAAAATTGAATGAGTTTTCTGATTTGTTGTTTTGGTATTTTAAAAGACTCCAACGGCTGGACTCGAACCAGCAACCGATCGGTTAACAGCCGATTGCTCCACCATTGAGCTACGTTGGAATTGATGTGTAAAAACTGCGGCAGGTTTCTCAAATATCTGTTTGCAACGGGGCTAATTATACTTTTTTTAAGAAATAATGCAAGGACGCAAACGGCAAAACGAATGTAGAGACGCGCTATATGCGCTTCTCAACCTAGAAATCAAATACGACAAAGGCTATTAAAAAACAAATGACAACAAAACGCGAGTCGCAAACCCGCAGTAACAATTATAAGGAGAACTATTATGACAGAAAGAAAATTCAGCACTACTGTTAGAATGCTTAAATACAATGTATTAAAAGAAGTTGCAAAAGGATATTTTAATGGGACTTTGCAAAAAGATATTTTGGAAATACCTAAGAGAATAAGACCCGGCAAAAAAGCCGCTATGCGCTGCTGTATATATAAGGAAAGGGCAATTCTTGGAGAAAGAATCAAACTCGCTATGGGCGGCAATAAATCCAATCCAAATATTATGGAAGTAATTGATATAGCCTGCGATGAATGTCCTATGGGCGGGTACAGCGTAACCGATGCATGCAGGGGTTGTATCGCTCATTATTGTCAAGGCGCTTGCAAAAAAGGCGCTATTGTATATGACGAAAATCTCAAAGCGCATATAGATAAAACAAAGTGCATCAATTGCGGTCTATGCTCTAAGGTATGTCCTTATAGCGCTATCGCCAATTATAAAAGACCTTGTGAAAATTCTTGTATTCCTAAGGCTATATCTCCCGGGGCTGACGGCGAGGCTGTGATAGATAATAATAAATGCATCGCTTGCGGAGCTTGTATGCGGCAATGTCCTTTCGGCGCTATTATGGATAAATCATTTATGCTGCCGATGTTTGATATTCTTAAAAATAGTGAAAATAACGACAAATACAAAGTATATGCTTTGATTGCTCCGGCAATTGCGGGTCAATTTACCTATGCAAAACTTGGACAAGTATTGAGCGGTCTTAAAAAACTTGGATTTTACGATACCGTAGAAGCCGCTTTAGGCGCCGATATTACCGCTTATGACGAAGCTAAAGAATTGGTTGAAAAAGGTATTTTGACGAGCTCTTGCTGTCCTGCTTTTGTGCGCTTTATAGAAACAAAATATCCCGAATTAAAATCCAAGATATCTCACAATTTATCGCCTATGGGTAATATCGCCAAATATATCAAATCAAAAGAGCCGTCCGCTAAACTCATTTTTATAGGACCTTGCACAGCCAAAAAAATGGAAATTCAAAAAGACGAAGTAAAGGAATATGTTGACGGCATAATAACTTTTGAGGAATTGCAGGCGATTTTTGACGGTTTAGAAATAGACATAAGCGTTTTGCCTGATATGGGGGATTTAAAAGACGCTTCATATTACGGACGGATTTTTGCCAAAAGCGGCGGTTTAGCGGAAGCCGTTCAAGAGGCTTTAAAAGAAAGAGGGTATAATGATTTCAAACTTGCGCCTATTGCTTGCAATGGATTGCAAGAATGTAATAGCGCGCTATTAAAACTCTCAAAAAATGTCTTAAATGGCAATTTCATAGAAGGTATGGCTTGCCAACTTGGTTGTATGGGCGGAGCTGCGACAATACATCGCGGCGCGGACAATAAAGTATTTATAGATAAAGCCGCCCAAGAAGCAGGCAAAAGCATAGAAGAAGCGTTAAGTAAGGTGCGCTGAAGCCGCGATTACACACAACTGGCTCTAAGTTAAGCGCGATGAGAAGGTCGCTTTGCCTTTTGGCATCTTTTGACACAATTTATCTGCTTAGATAGCGCTGCTATACGCGCGCAGACAAATTCTGCCAAAGGACGCTCAAAATACTTCGCGGAGCGCATCGTTTGTTCAATTATCTTTCCCCTCTTTTCTCTCTGCCGTGACGTGTCAAATCATTTAAAAATGACACCGAAAGTGATGATATAAATATGTGTGAAATATCATAAGAAATGACACCGAAAAGGAGGAATATAGTTTCAAATTCTTAGAGCAAATTGTTGTTG
>JAITTG010000046.1 GCA_031287095.1 Candidatus Parendomicrobium reticulitermitis
ACAATTTGCTCTAAGAATTTGAAACTATATTCCTCCTTTTCGGTGTCATTTCTTATGATATTTCACACATATTTATATCATCACTTTCGGTGTCATTTTTAAATGATTTGACACGGAACACGGGACATCAATCAATTGCCGCCTTGCAATAATCGGCATAGCCGTCCAAAGCGCCATATAAGATTGACATAAAATGATGACTATATTATTGCTATAAAAAATCTTCGCTTTGGGTGGAATGAGACAAAAAACAAAACAAATATTGCTAAACATAAAATATCTTTTGAAGAAGATGAAACCGTGTTTTTTGACCCTGACGCAAGGATTATTTCTGACCCCGACCATTCGGAGATTGAAGAAAGATTTATTATATTAGGGATTAGCCGAAAATTGAGATTACTTATAGCATGCCATTGCCATAGAGCAAGTAATGAAGCGATTAGAATTATATCCGCCCGTAAAGCAAATAAAGTTGAAACAAAAAATTATGGAGGTTAATTATGAGAATGAAATATGATTCTTATAAATCAAAGCCGAATCCCTATGCAAAAAAATTACAAAAACAGATAAGTATCAAGATTGATACTAGGACTTATAGAGTATTTTAAAGACAAGGCAAAAGAAAATGGCGCGCTGTCTCTACAATTGTTTTTCTTGATATTGTTTCCAAACAGTTTCAAACCATTGATTGGAATTGGGGATGGGGCGGACAAAACGGGCGGATATTATTGTTTTATTATTTGAGATTTGAGAGTTTAATATCTTATCGCTAAACGCTTTGTCTGTTTCTATGCCGTTTTTTATAGCCTCTATATCGTCTATTGATGAGAGAATTATGTATGAGCCTCTGCTTTTGCCGCCTTGTTGGGCATAATATAGTATGGTTTCGTTTAAAAGACGGCTCATCAAAAGCATTTCTTTAATTTGAAATAAGCGGACTATTTCGGCGTCTGTATAAAGGATTTTTTCTTTTGATATATTTTCAAGAGATGACAAAGCCTCTTTTATGTTTTTGCTCGGGCGTAAGAATGATGAAAAGCGGCTATTATTGTCTTGCAATTTATACAATATATCAAGGCTGTTTGACGCGCCGCCTCTTTGCGTATTGTCAAATTCCTTTTCAAATTCTTTTATATTTTCTTCTGTTTTACTTTTTATCCCATCAATGCTGTAAAAATCATCTTTCGCATAATTTCTCGCTATAAATTGAGCCGCTCTAAAACCGCCGACTTGCCCGCTGTTTAAAGCGCTGCCGCCCGGGCGGTGAACTCCGTGCGTTCCCGCGCATTCCCCAATGGCAAACAAATGATTTATAGAAGTTTGCCACCAGCAATCCACTTGCGCGCCGCCATTATTGTGTTGAGGCAAAACGGAAATTTCTAAATACTCTTTCGCAAGGTCTATATTGTGGGTTTTAAATAGATTATACGCTTGCGGATTCATTTTTAATAATCTTTGTATGGGAGTTTTTTCAAGAGCGTTTGAAGCGCTCAAATAGTCATAAGCCGTCTTGTCAAGAGCGGTCAAGTCCCATTGACCTATTTTTTCGTTACCGCTGGGATTATGCATATAGTCAAGATAAACTTTTTTGCCTTTGACATATCTTTCAATATAGACTGCAATATCAAGTATAGAAGAGCCTTCGTCTGCAAGTTTGTTTGGGTCAAATGGCCATTGATAGCCTTTTAAAAAAACCGCTTTGCCCAAACTTTTTATACTTGAAAAATAAGAGCATAAAAATTCTTCCTCTTTACCATTTGCGTCAATGCTGACATAACGGGGAATGACTTGCTGATATCCGCCCGAAAGCGCCCAAGGGAATTTGCAAGAGCCTATGCCGTATTGCCATTCCATTATATTGGAGAACACAATACCTTCGCGCGCAAGAATACCATTTGAGCCGAAATTTAATCTTGGATATATAGTGTCGCGGTAAAGTCCGCTGGGACCTCCTATCGCAAAAACTATGTTTTTGGAAAAATAAACTTTAAATGCGCCGTTTTCAAAACACAAAAGTCCGTAGGCGCGGTTTTCTTTTTTGTCTATCAACAATTTTACCGCTCGGCTTTTATCTATTATAGGGATTTCTCTTTTTTGCGTTTCTTTTTCAAGACGCTCTGTCATTGCTTTTGAAGTATATGGTCCTATTGACGACGCTCTACACGCGGGGTCAAAATCCGTTTTATAGCCTACAAATTCGCCATACTCATTGTGAGGAAAATCCACGCCTATGGACGCAAGATGAAAAAATTCCTGCAAACTGCCCGCCGCTTCGCACAAGGCGGTGTCGCCGTCCATTGAGGCTCCGTCAAAAAGAGTTTGAGCCATGCTAAAAGGACTATCGTTTTGAGCGCCCGAATAAGACATTTTGTAATATGTCTGTTTATCAGAGCCTGTATTGCGGGAAGTTCCCGCCAAACGATTTTCCGTAATCACAGCCAGATTTTTGACGCCCTTATCAAAAAGATGAACGGCGCAATTAAATCCCGCCGCTCCGCTGCCTATGACAAGGCAGTCAAAAATCTTTTCCTCAGACAACAAGGGTTTTTCTAAAAATTTGTTTTGCATATTTGACCTCCATAAAAAATTTTCTTTTTAAGCGCAACGGCTTCTCACAAGCGGCGCTATTGGGAAAACTACTAAAGACAATGACTGCGCAAAGAACGCAAAACGACAAAAACTATATTAACAAATGCGCCATCTCTGTATTACAGACTTTAGATTGTCCATCTGCCGTTTTTTCTCTCTGTTTTTAATAATAGCGGGGTTATTGACGGTAAACCCCTTCGGGGTTTTAAATGAAACGGGACAATTTCAATCCCCGCATAGCCTTACAGGCAATGCGGGGTTATTAACAACATTAAATCCCTTCGGGATTTTATAGGAAACAATGATTTTAGATTATCCATCTTGCAGTTTTTCCTCTTTCTTATCTGCTTTTTGCCGTCTTTTCTCTTTTCTCTTTGTTTTTGCCTTTCCTTGTTTTTCTTGATTTTAACATTTTTTGCAAACGATTTCACGATTATTTTGCCCTTATTCATATATAAACATTGACTTTTTATCAGGATATTATTAAAATCCTGCAATCGTTTTCTTGATATTTATGATAGTTAAAAACAATATAAATGCGGTTACAATAAAAGATGTGGCAAAAAAAGCGGGCGTTTCGGCAAGCACTGTGTCGCGGGCATTGTCAAACGGCGCGAAAGTTTCCGAAGATATAAAACAGCGCGTGATAAGCGCGGCTGTTGAACTTAACTATGAGCCTAATATGGCGGCTCAAATGTTAAAAGGCTCTAAGCAAAAAGCGATTGGTCTTATTATGCCCAATGTCAACAATGTAATGTTTCCTCAAACTGTCAAAGGGATAGAAGACGAGGCTTTTATCAACGGTTATTCTTTGATGATATGCAATACGGGCGAAAACAATTTTGTCGAAGAGCAATATGTGGATAGTTTTATGCGCCGTTCAATAGATGGAATAATTTTTATGACGGCGCAAATAAACAATACTAAAATTTTGGACTTGCATAAAAAAGATTTTCCCGTAATAGCCTTAAACAGACATATACCAGATACAACAGACGCTGTGGTTTTGGACAATTATTGGAGCGGATATAAAGTAACAGATTATCTTTTGAGCAAAGGCATTAAAAAAATCGCTTATTTTGACGGGTGGCATTATCTTGATTTATATCAGCAGCGCGTAAAAGCGGCAAGGGCAAGGCTTCAAGAAAGCGGTTTATATATAGACGACAAAATGTATTATAAAGATTTGGACGCTTTAGACGATGGATATATGGCGGCAAAAGATTTGTTCGCCAACGGGCATAGACCGGAAGCCGTTATTGCCGCCAGCGATTTAAAGGCTATTGGAATTATCAAGGCTTTGCACGAATTAAAAATCTCAATTCCCCAAGATGTGTCCGTGATTTCTTTTGACAATATAGATATAGCTCAATGGATAACTCCTTCGCTTACCACTATGGCTCAGCCTTTTTACAAAATGGGGCGCGGCGCATGCAAAAGATTGTTGGAAAGAATAGAGTCAAAAATACCTCTGAAAGAACGCGTTTATAAATTGAGGGGCGATTTGATTATAAGAGATTCTGTGATATAACTGCCGTTTTAAAGCGGTAGAAAAATAAAGGAGACGCTGTTTCCTTAAATCCATAGGAGGGGTAAAATGAAGAATCCATTGAAGAAGTTGACGACGGCATGCGCGGTAATTGCTTTATCCGTATCCGTAAGTTTTGCGGCGAAAATTGTAATCAAAGCGGCTCATACCACAAGCATTGATTATCCGTATCAAATCGGACTTGAGGCTATGAAGAAGTCGCTTGAAAGCAGCGTTAAAGATGTGGACATGCAGATTTTTCCAAACGGAGCGCTTGGCGGAGACGAGAGAAAAGTAGTTGAGTCCATACAATTGCAGACTATCACAATGACTGTGGTCAATGGAGCCGTTATTTCTAACTTTACTAAAAAAGCGGATGTATTTGGTCTTCCTTTCATTTTTAGAGACATCAATCATCTCTATGCGGCAATGGACGGACAGCCCGGTAAAATCATAGCGGCAGAACTTGAAAAGAAAGGCATTAAAGTAATCGCATGGTATGCGAATCCAGATAGACATATGTTCACCCGCTCAAAACTCATTACCAATATCAACGATATCAAAGGAATGAAAATACGCGTGACGCAAAGTCCTGTGGCTATAGAAACTTTTAAAGCCTTCGGCGCTTTGCCTACTCCTATGGCTTATGGAGAACTCTATTCAGGTCTTCAACAAGGCGTAGTTGACGGAGGAGAAAATGACTGGTTTGGAATCCGCGGACAGAAATTTTATGAAGTTGCTCCAAAAATCGCTCTCACAGGACATTTTATGGTCGCTTGTCCTCTTATGGTAAATCTCAAATGGTATAATAGCCTTCCCGCAAATGTAAAAAAGGCTTTTGACGAAGCCGCAGCAATCGGGCAAAAAGCCATGAGAGATTATATGGCTAAAGAAACTTCTAAAATACAAAAAGAAGTTGAAGCAAAAGGCGGAGTAGTGATAAAACCTGTGACAGATATAGCGAAATGGAGAGAAGCCTCTAAAGCGGTTTATCCTAAGTTTTACGATACTATAGGCAAAGATTTGATAGATATGGTTATAAACATTAAGTAAATTTAAAAGCCCTCGGCAAAATTTTTTGCCGAGGGCTTTTTTAAAGGCGGACTCAATATGAAAAAAATTATTTATCTTTTTGAAGAAGGTTCGTCCGTAATCATTTTGGGCATAATTTGTTTTACTGTCCTTGCTCAGGTTTTGTCAAGATTTGTTCTTAAAACGCCTCTTTCTTGGACTGAAGAGTTGTCAAGATATTCTCTTATATGGCTTACCTTTATAGCCGCATCTTTGGCTTTAAGAAACGACGGACATTTTACAATAGATGTGATAGGACACAAATTAAAACCGATTTATAAAAAAGCGTTGAAAATTTTTATTTTGCTTATTATGCTTATATATTGCGCGGTCTTATTCGTAACAGGCATAGAACTTTTGCCTCTTACCCATTTGCAGGAATCGCCCGCTCTTGATATACATATGAGTTTAGTATATTTGTCCGTGCCTATCGGTTTTGCCCTTATGATAATACATCTTATAGTCAATCTCATTAAATCTTTCAGAGAATTAAGCGGGCGCTGAACTAAACTCTTTTGCCGCCGCCTGCGGGATTGACTTGCAATGACAACTAAAAATAGAGGAGCGTTTTATGTCATTTTTTATAATGTTTGCAGTATTGCTTGTAGTGGGATTTCCTATAGCGTATAGTATGGGGATTGCGGGGCTTGTTTATCTTTTGCTTCACGGCGTTCCCCTTGCGGCTGTCGCTCAAGAAATTTTGGGAGGCGTAAATTCTTTTACTCTTCTTGCCATACCTTTATTTATTTTTGCGGGCGAATTGATGGAAAACGGCGGCATATCGCGCAGAATTTTGGGACTTTCTTTTAATATGGTGGGACATATCCGCGGGGGACTGGGGCATGTGGCTGTTTTGTCCACATTTTTATTGTCTGGAATTTCAGGCTCTTCTACGGCTGATACTGCGGCAATCGGAACCGCTATGATACCTACGATGGAAAAGCACGGATATTCGCGGGCGAAAGCGACGGCGATTATTGCGGCTTGCGGCGGTATGGACATTTTAATCCCGCCTTGTCTTACTATGATAATTTTAGGCGGCATTGCCAATATATCCGTAGAAGCGCTTTTTTTCGGCGGTCTTGCGCCTGCGGCTGTTATGGCTTTATCTCTTATGATAGTAGTGTATTTTGACGCAAGAAAAAACAAAATCAGAAAAGATGAATGGCAAGGCTTTAAAAAAATCGGAACTTCTTTTAAAGAGTCTATATGGGCGCTGATGATACCGATAATAATTTTGGGCGGTATAAGATTGGGAATATTTACGGCTACCGAAGGCGCTGTGATAGTGGTGATATATTCTTTGCTTATAGCAATTTTTATATATAAAGAAGTCAAATTGAAAGATATATATCCGATAATGCTGCGCTCTACAAAAACAGTAGGCTCTATAATGTTTATAATCGGTTCTGCATCGCTTTTTGCTTGGGTTACGGCAAGCGAACAAATCCCCAACAATTTGCTTGCTTTTATGAATAATTTTTCGGCAAGTCCAATAATTTTCCTTTTGATAGTCAACGCGGTCTTTTTGATTTTGGGCGCGGTATTGGAAGGGTCTCCCGCAGTGATTATTCTTACGCCGATTTTTATGCCTGTGGCTGTTCAATACGGCATAGACCCTGTGCATTTCGGCATTATTATTGTGGCAAATATTGGAGTTGGATTTTTACTTCCGCCTATAGGCTTATGTTTATTGGTGGCTTGTTCGGTTGGAAAGATAGAAATTGCCAAAGTGATTAGACCGATTTTACCCTATTTTGCCGCTTTGATAGTTGCGCTTATGTTGATTACTTATATACCAGATTTAGTATTGACATTGCCAAAAGCCATAGGATATATTCCGCAAGGCGATTTTGCAGGATTTATGACGATTTTTAGATGACATAAGGAAAAATATCGTTCTTAACAGAATTTATATCCGCGTTTTGTATCTTTTCTTCTAATCCTTGCTTTAAATTCAAATCATTTATAAAAATCCTTTAGTAATCGGTAAATTTTGCATAGATATTCTAATTTAATCCGATTATCCCGTCAATTATTGCTAATTGTTGAGTTAGATAATAGATATCTTACACAACCGATACATAAAAATAGACGGACATCGCGCCGCGTAATCCATTTAAAAGTTCGTCATTCCCGAATGTCCTTGTCGGAAATCGCTTCCGCTGTTGTTTTTTAACTTGGACCCCAATAACAAAACTTTTGGTAATGACGGCTTAAAGATAAGGTTACGGAACAAGTCTGCGGTAACAACATAGACGCAAAAGCAAGCGCGCAACAAATAAAATTAAGAAACGCGCTATACGCGCGCATAGAAGGCAAAGAATAAAAGATGCAGTGTCATTTAAAATGTGATGCCCAACTATCTTTAACGCTTTCTTCATATCGCTGCGCCGCTGTTTTAATCTCGGGCGACCGTTAAAACAAAAACTTTTTTGGAGCCTGCTTTTTTTAATGTTTTGGCGCAAGCGGAGGCAGTGGCGCCTGTGGTGGCTATGTCGTCAATTAGTAAGATGGTTTTGTTTTTAAGTAAGGATGGGTTTTGGACATAGAAAGAATCTTTTATGTTTTCGCGCCTTTCTTGTTTTGTGAGTTTAAATTGCGCTTTTGTCATTTTCTTCCTATATAAGATGCGGGCATTTTGGGGTTTGCCAAGCGCTTGAGATAATCCTTCGGCAAGGATTTGGGCTTGATTATAGCCCCTTTTTAATCTGCGCAAAATGTTTAGCGGAACGCTTATTATGAGGTCTATGTCTTTAAAGGCGGGTTCAGACTTAAATGTTTCAACCATGTCTGAAACAAAATCTTTTGATAAATAAGTCCGTTCAAAATATTTAAAATTCAAAATCAATTTTCTTATATTGTCTTTATAGGAATAAACTGAGCGCATTTTGTCAAAAGAGTGTTCTTTTGGATTTTTGCGGCATACAAAACAAAATTCCCCGCCGTCAGGCAAAGAAATACCGCACTTTTGACACACAAGCCCTTTGATTTTTGGCAGATTTTCTTTACATTTTGGACATATTCTTGTTTGAGATAAAGGCGGTAAGTCCGCCCCGCAAGATGAGCATACTATAGGAAAGATAAAAGATATGAGTTTTTGTATAAAGTTTTTCATGGGCATGTTACGCCGATTAGGTTAAAGTTACACCACGCTTGCGCGCCCTGACGCAGGGCGCGCAATGACGGCGCGAATGACAATGCGGCGCAGAATGATAATACTATGCGCAATAACAAAATATTTTTTGCTTTCTATTTTGGGCGGACTGACTTTACTATATCCAATGTCTTTTTTACATTTTCGCTTAACAAGTCCCAGTTTTTGGCTTTTATTATCTCTTTTGTGATTAAATTGGAGCCTATGCCTACACAAGAAACTCCGGCTTTAAACCATGCTTCAAGAGATTCTTGGGTAGCGGATACTCCGCCTGTGGGCATTATGGATATCCATGGGATAGGTCCTTTTATGGATTTTACGAAGCTTGGACCGCCGACTTCTGCGCCTGGGAATACTTTTACGATTTCTACTCCAAGTTCAAGAGCGTTTGACGCTTCCGTTGCGCTGCCGCAGCCCGGCGAATATGGTATGCCGCGCCTATTGCAGAGTTTGGCTACTTCGGGATTAAATGTAGGACCTACTATGAAATTTGCCCCAGACTGTATGAAAAGTATAGCGGCATAAGGGTCAACGATAGAGCCTACGCCCAAAATGGCTTCTGGAACTTCTTTTGCAGCCCATTTTGAAAGTTCGCTAAAAACCTCGTTTGCAAAATCGCCGCGATTTGTGAACTCTATCACTTGCGCCCCGCCTTTTGAGCAGGCTTTTACCACGCCTTTTACCGTTTCAATGTCCTTGTCATAAAATACTGGGATTACGCCGACTTCTTTCATCTTTGATAATACTTGTAATTTTGGAAATCTTGCCATTTTATTCTCCTTGTTCCCCGCATTGCCTTGCAGGCAATACGGGGTTACTAACGACATTAAACCCTTTCAGTGTTTGGTTGCAGCAATTGACTTTAGCATTCTCCTAACAGCGTCATTCCCGAATGTCTTTATCGGGAATCCATTTTAACTATTATTGCCGTCGATTCCTATTTCCTTTAACGACTGCTTCGCATTATAACTTGGAACGCTCGGCAATGGCGATAAAAAGAAAAGAGAGGAATTTGCCTTACCTTTGCACTCTTGCGCCTGCGCCTTTCATTATGCTTTCTACTTCTTTTAGAGACGCCATTGTGGTGTCTCCAGGGGTTGTCATTGCCAATGCGCCGTGAGCGGCGCCGTAATTTACCGCTTGTTCTGGGGTTTTGCCTGCTAAAAAGCCATAAATTAAGCCTGATGCAAAACTGTCTCCGCCGCCTACTCTGTCATAAATCTCAAGATTGGGGCGGTTGACTGCCTCATAAAACTCATCTTTATAGTATAGTATAGCTCCCCAATCATTTATTGTAGCGGTTTTGGCTTGTCTTAGAGTTGTCGCCACCGCTTTGAAATTGGGATAGGCTTTTACTACATTTTTTAGCATTTGCTTATAACTTTCAATTTTTATATTGCCGAAATTTTCGTCAACGCCTGGAATTTCAAAACCCAAAGCGGCGTGAAAATCCTCTTCATTGCCTATCATCACATCTACAAATTTGGCAATTTCCTTATTTACTTCCTGAGCGCGGGCTTGTCCGCCGATGTCTTTCCATAGAGAAGGGCGGTAATTCAAATCATAACTTGTGATTACGCCGTTCTTTTTAGCGATTTGCAAAGCCTCTATCACAACATCGGGCGTTGTGTCGCTTAAAGCGGCAAAAATCCCGCCTGTATGAAGCCAGCGGACTCCATCTTTGGCAAAAATCTGATCCCAATCAATATCGCCTTTTTTCAAAAGAGACGCCGCCGTATGTCCGCGGTCGGATACGCCCAAAGCCCCGCGCGCGCCAAACCCTTTTTCCGTAAAATTAAGCCCCACGCGGCACTTTTTGCCTACGCCGTCAAATGGAAACCATTTGACATAATCTTGATTTACTCCGCCTTGATAAATCAAGTCTTGGAGCAAATACCCTACATCGTTTTCCACAATACCCGTAACAACGGCGGTATTGAGTTTGAAACATCTTTTAAGCCCGCGCGCAACATTATACTCCCCGCCGCCTTCCCAAACTGTGAATTGCCGGGTAGTTTTGATGCGGGTATCGCCCGGGTCAAAACGAAGCATAATCTCGCCCAAAGAGACTTGATCCCACTTACAATCAGATTGCTTTTTAAGAACAATTTCTTCCATACAAACCTCCTTTTTAATAAACGGCGTTCTTACAAAGAACGCTATTTGTAAAACTATAAAAACAACGACTGTTTTGCATTCGCTATCCAATCCGTCATTCCCGAGCGTCTTTATCGGGAATCCATTTTCAATTCCTAACACGCCGCGATATTAGCAAAAAAGTGAATAAACGGCAAAGACAACGGCAACTACAAACGGCTTCTCGCAAGTTGCAGCCGCCGCGCAATGAATAAAGAGCGCGTGTCTGGCGGCGGGCGAGATGTGAGCGCCCTTTCCTTAAACAAAGACAAAGGCAACGACCACGCAAGGAACGCAAGAACGGCAACGACGATGGCAAAAACAGATAAAAACGAATGTAGAGACGCGCTTTGCGATGAAAATGGATTCCCGACAGGGACATTCGGGAATGACGGAGTTATAGACGCTAGTATCGGAAATGATGACGAAATGAAACGGCGGAGATTGCGGGTCTTGCCCGCAATTGTTCCTTCATTAGAAAGGTGATTAACCGCTTTTGATTTGTTTCACTCGCGCGAAGCATTTTGAGCGTATTTTGGCAAAGCGACTTTCCTGTCGCATTTAACTTAGATATTAGACTTCTTGCATAACTGATATATAAAGAATGTAAGAGTATAGATATTGTGCGCTAACAGAGATTGTTTGTGTGAAAGTGAGATTGCGCGCGTATAGCCGTTTGATTGACATCAAGGCGGTAGTTTTGATATATACCTGCCAATCCAAACAGAAAGGTAAAAATTTAATGCTCCTAACAATAGTTATCTTAACGACAACTCTCAACTTGCTTTTGTCTAAAACAAAGGCAGGTTTTTCTTTTATTGTAACTACCCCCCCCCCCCCATAAAGTTTGTCATTTTTCACTATTTGAGAACCATAATCAAAATTCAACAAAACAATTCAACGCCAAACGGCATTTCGCCGTTTGGCGTTTTTTATTGCTTATTTTTCCGCTATTTTTCGGACAAAGGCTCTATTTCTGTTTGAAAGGGGGCGGCGCAATGTAAAGCTTTGTTAATTTGTATGGGCAAATGAACATTCGCCCGCATTTGTATCAAAAATCAATAAATCCGTAGGGGCAGACCCATGTGTCTGCCCAAAAAAAGACGCTTTTTCTCTCGTAGGAAGAGGAGAAAGAGGAAAAAGGAGATAATAAAATGAATAAGATGTTGATTTTGGCGTTTGGTTTTATGTTTTTGACGGCTAATGTTTTTGTGGCTGTAAAGGACGATAGGATTGCGGTTAAAGGTATTCGTCCTATGGGTATGGGGGGCGCTTTTGTAGCCGTGTCTGATGATGAAAATGCGGTTTTTTATAATCCTGCCGGCATCACTCAAAGAAAAAGTTGGTTATTGGGAATATTCTCTTTAGGAGCGGCGATAAATACCGAAACAATCAGCGTTGTTTCAGACGCTATGGATGTTTTAGACGATAAAGGCAACGGGTCAGGCGGAGATGATGGTTTGTCAGTAGCAAGCCTTGAAAAAGCAAAAGCCAAAATAAGCGGGAAAGATATTGACGCTACAATAAATCTACCTAATTTCTCTTTCATTTCAAGCCCTATAAATATCGGCAAAAATTCTTTTAGTTTTGGGTTAGTCAACTTTATTTATGCAGATATAGGCGCAAATTTAAAGATAGATTTGCCTCAATACGCATTTGAACTTGCAAAAATAGTTGAGAAAAACCCTTCAGATTTTTCGGATAAAGATATTGTCGCGGCTTTACCGCCGGATATTTTAAAGGAGTTGGGAAGCGATTTACCAATTGAGCAATTGATACAAGACTTGCATCGAATAGAGCAAGGCGGAGCAGCCGCTCAAACTGCTCTAGATGAAATACTCGACAGTTTAGACCAAGACGCAAGGGACTTGATTACCGCATTAGAAAGCGGAGATAAATCCTTTGAAGATGTTATAAATGAATTTGAAAACAAACTTGGAGAAGACTTAATGAATAAAATTTTAGGCGACATTGGCGCGACAATCGCTATAAAAACTTATATCACAGAAACTTTCAATGCGCCTTTAGCCTATAAATTCACAGACCTCAGCACCATTAAACTTCCGGGAGAAATGTCTGTCGGTATAAATTTAAAATACATATACAGAATAAAAGCGGTGGAAACAATCAGCCTTAACGCTAAAGCGTTTAGCGAACTTGAAGACAGTTTTGACTCGCTTAATTTAGCGGTTCTTAGCGGAAGCGGTTTTGGTATAGACTTGGGAACTATTTATCATTGGACGCCGGAATGGAATTTCGGTTTGCAAATATCGGATATTTTCACAAGAATTAACTATAACAATGTTTATCTAAAATATCCTGAAACATTACAAGATTCTGCATTTACTGAGAGCGCTTATATCTCTCCTCAATTTAATATCGGCGCGGCTTATGTTCCTGAAAATATCTATAAATGGAAAACAAATAATAGATTCACATTTGCTTTGGATATGAGAGATATATTTGGCGCTTATGAAAATGAGTTTGGAAACAAAATCCATTTGGGAGCGGAATATAGATTGTCGCCTTTTGCTTTAAGGCTTGGATTAAATAAATTCCGTCCTTCTTTTGGATTTGGAATTGAACTCGGCGGATTTCAATTGATGTATGCTTTCTACGGAGACCAAAGTCAACTCGGAAGACAACTCGGTATGGACAAGACTGTTTACTATCATGAATTCTTGCTTGCCGTGAAGTTAGGACATCATGACGGCAGACCTTTCGGCGAAGATGCAAACCCAGAATATCTTGCCAAAGAAAAAGCCAAATCAGATGAGGAAGCTCGTATAGCCGCAGAAAAACAGGCTGAAAAAGCGCGTATTCAAGCGGAAAAAGCGGCGGAAAAGGGAAAACTTTCCGCAATGACTCCTGAAGAGAAAAAGGCTTATTTAGACCAAAAAGCCCTAGATGAAAAAGCGGCAAAAGAAGCGCAAAAAGCCAAAATAGCCGCCGAAAAACAAGCGTTGAAAGAAAAGGCGGCGGCAGAAAAACAAGCCAAAGCCGAAGAAAAAGCGAAATTAGACGCGCAAAAGCAAGCCGCCAAAGAAGCGGCGGCAACTACGCCGTCGGTCAAATGATAATAAATTAACAACGAAGGATAAGGACAAATGAAGGGATAACGACAACGACCGCGCAAGCGGCGCAAAACGGCAAAGACAATGGCAAAAAAACAGATAGAAAAGAGAAAAGACGGCAAAAATAAAGGAAAACATAGGCTAACTGCCGCTTTGTTTGCGCTTCGCGATTATTTACTCTTCTTTTTGCGTTAAACGGCGTTACTATCCCGTCCGCTTCGCGTCCACCCCTTCGCTTGTGAAGAGGAATTTACGGCACGACGGACGGATTCTCTCTCGCAAATTGCGCAAAGAATCTAATAAATAAAAGCCCCGTATTGTTTTTTAACAATACGGGGTTTTTTATTAGACCCCTTGCATAACTGATATACAAAAAATGTAAGAATATAAGATTGCCGTTGTGCGCTAACAGAACTCATCTGCGCGAAAACAAGATTGTCATTGTGCGCAAAGCCGCAGAATCCACTTTATGCAGTTCTTCAAGCCTTTTTTAGTGAAAAAGGAGTTTATTGTATGGATTCTGCGGCTTCGCGCACAATGACACTATTCCTCTATTTTTATGTGTTGGTTGCGCAAGAGATCTATTGTCGCTTGTCATTTTGCGCTGATGAAGTCTATCATTGCGCGTCCTGCGACTTTGCGCAATGACAGCAACGAACGATATTTGATAGGTTTTGCGGCGAAGTTTGTTTTGCATGAAATCACAGGCGCAATACTATTTTTTCTTCATTCTATATTCTATTTCATCTTGACCTATTACGCCCAATTCGCCGCGAACCGCTCTTTCAAGATATCCAGAGCCGCTTTGATATTTGCTCAATCTTTCTTGCAATAATTCGTTTTCTTTTCGGGCTTTTTCAAGTTTATTTGTAACAGTTCTTTTATCGTTAAAAAGTTTAAACAAATTCCTCGCCCCGCTGTTAAAAAGTAAAAAAAGAACTATAAAAGCAATAATACCGTAGGTTAATTTATTGCTTTTCTTATGTTGATTTTTTGAAAAAATTTTGGACAATACTGTCTTTTTTCTATATCGCATCGCTAACCTCATTAGGCTCTTTTTTAGGGAACAACTCCCAGTTTTCAGTTCTTTGGGCAAAGAACTCAAAAAATTTATCTGAAAAATTTTGAGCAAGCAGCCCATTATTGCTTACAATTCTTATTTTTACTTGATTTTCCGCTATTTCTTCAATAAATATAGCGGCTTCTGTAGAATCTAAACAATTGTCAAAATATTTTGATAGGTCAAAAACTATTATATAGCCCTTTTTGAAACTTTGATTAGTAATTCTGGCTTTGAATTTTGCAATTATATTTTCCGTTTTCTTAAAAGCGGTCAATTTAGAGGTTTTAAAAACTTTTTCATAAGCCGTTGCTTTGCTGTCTTCAAATTTCTCTATGGAATACCCTAAGAACTTCGACGGTAAATCCAGAACCGCGCAAGATGAAAACAAAAAACTAATTGAAAATACAATAAAAATTGAAATTCTATACATTATTTTTTACCATAAACATTTCGCTCATTCCTTTGTTCTTGAATAGGCGCAATATATCAATATTAAGTTATATCGTCAATTTCGCGGATATGGATGAAAACTCTTTTATAGGATACTCATTACTATCTGCTCCGTTTAATCTGTCAATTGCGCGTCTCATTTATTTTCATGCGTCAGGCTATTGCGGATTTACATGCCGTCAATTGCGGGTTTGACCCGCAATGACGGCAGAAGAGTTTAAACTTATATCATTGCGATTTCTGTTTGGGCTTTAAACCATGTGTTTTGGCGTTTAGCATAATGCCTTGTGTCTTGGCAAAAAATATCAAGCAACTCGGGTTTTGAGATTTGGTTTTCTAAAAATTGGATTATCGTTTTATAACCTATGCCGCTTAGGGCAGGACAGTCTTTTTTATAGCCTAATTTTAAGATTTTTTGGGTTTCTTCTATCATCCCGTTTTCTAACATCCATTTGCACCTTGCATTTATTATGGGATATAGCGCGGCACTGTCCGCTTTAATGGAGAAATGTTGGAAATCAAATTTGGGCGGTTTGGGTTTGAAATGCCGGCCCATTGGGATGCCTGTCAGAATATTTACCTCTAATGCGCGCAGTAATCTTTGAGGATTATCTTTGTTTTTCTCTGCTGATAATTTGTCGCATTTTAAAAGTTCTTCGTAGAGTTCTTGTTTGGTTTTTTGGGATAGGGTTTTTCTTAAATTCTCGTCTGCGGAAGGCATTTCGTCAAGACCGTATAGTAAGGATTTTATATATAAGCCTGCGCCGCCTACTATTACGGGGAGTTTTCCGTTTTGAATTATTTCGTCTATTTTTATGTTAGCGTCTCGGACGAAATCTGCGGCGCTGTATTTTTGGTCGGGCTCTATAATGTCGGTTAGATATTGTTTTATTCCATTGATTTCGCGCAAATAAGAGGCGCTTTGCGGCAAATAGGGGACAATAATTCCCTCTTTGTTTGTTCCTATATCAAGGTATTTATAGACTTGGCGGGAGTCGCATGAGATTATTTCTCCATTATTTTTTTTGCAAAATTGGACGGCGGTTTTGGTTTTGCCGCTTGCTGTGGCGCCTGATATTATTACGATTTTTCTCATACCCTTTTAAAAAACTTTTCTAATTCTTCTTTGGAAATTCTATACGCCGTCGGTCTGCCATGGGGACATGTGAAAGGACTTTCACAATTAAATAATTGCATTATCAATTGCTTGGCTTCTATTGCGGATATTGTATAGCCCGCCTTTATGCTTGAACGGCAGGCTGAACGGATGATTTTTTCTCTCTTTTTGTCTATCTCTATATTTTTGTCCGCGTCTAAATCTTCAATGAGAGTTCGGACTATATTTTCAACGGATATATTGCCAAGCAATGCGGGATATGATTTTATTCTAAAAGTATGACCGCCAAATTCCTCAATGCCTATGCCTAATTCATTTATAAGAGAAAGATTTTCTTTTAATAATGCCGCCAGCGATGGCGGGAGTTCCAAGTTTTCCGTAATGAGTAAGGCTTGAATGTCTAGTTTTTTATTTGCCGTCTGTTTTATATATTGCTCGTATTTTACGCGCTCAGCGGCGGCGTGTTGGTCAAAAATATAGAGTTGTCCGTCTTTTTCTACGATGATGTAATTGACAAAAACCTGACCTAAGACTTTTATATTATTACCAAAATCTGCGCCGCTTAATTCATTTTGTTTGACATATACGGCGGCATAATCTTTTATGGAATATTCTTGTTTGAAAGAGCCGTAGGATTTTCTCGGTTCGGAAATATATTTGGACGCGGAAAAATTCGAGCCGCTTTTGATTGGGACGGCGGTATCTTTATTATCAAATTGAAAAGGTTTGATTGTTTCGCTTGGGATATTGATTGAGATTTCGCTATGGGGTTGAGAAATTAAAGCGGTTTTTAGAGATTTGAAAATTATGTCATACATAGCGTTTTCGTCGGCAAATTTTACTTCTCTTTTTGCAGGATGGATATTTATATCTATGTCCGAGGGGTCTATGGTTATATAAATTAAAAAACCCGGGTATCTGTCATGCATTATCAAACCTTGGTAGGCATGGTTTATGCAATGTATAAGCCATTTTGGTAAATTGACAGGGCGGCTATTTATAAAGAGATATTGTTCTTTGCGATTGGGTCGGGCTTTGTCTCTGCCTGTAAAAAATATGTCAAAAGAGGCTTTGGGATGTTCTACTTGAATGTTTTTTAATGAGACGGAGAAATCTTTGCCTAAGATGTCTGATATTCTGTTTAGTTTTGCGCTTTGCAAGGCGGTTTGTAGTATGAGTTTGGCGTCAAATGAGAGTTTGAAAGAGATTTCTTGATTGGCTAAAGCGATTTCTTCTATAGTATTTATTATTCTTGCTCTTTCCGTGGAATCGCTTTTTAGAAATTTTTGCCGAGCGGGCGTATTAAAAAATAAATCTTTGACTTCCGTTATGGTTCCTTGCGCGCCTGACCACGGGGAAATATCAATGTTTTTACCGCCTTCGCAAGACAATTTCCAGCCGTCCGAACCGCCTTTTTTCTTTGTTTTGATTTCCAATTTAGATACGGCGGCGATTGAGGAGAGAGCCTCGCCTCTAAACCCCATTGATTGTATATGCGATAAATCCTCAAAATTGATTATTTTACTGGTGGCATGGCGTTCAATGGAAAGTTTTAAATCTTCTTCGTCCATCCCTGTGCCGTTATCTGATATTCTGATGAGTTTTTTACCCGCTTGGCTGATTTCTATATTTATTGAATTTGCGCAAGCGTCTAAAGAATTTTCTACCAATTCTTTTACTACATTTAAAGGTCTTTCAACCACTTCGCCTGCGGCTATTTTATTGATTGTCTCTTGCGATAAAACGGTGATTGCCATTTACGATTCCTTAGAAGGCGCTAATTAAATTTCTTTACTATTGTTACGGGCTCTGCGGGCTTTTTGCGCACAATGGTAATACCTATACTCTTACATTCTTTGTATATCAGTTATGCTCAAGAGGTCTAATGACAGATGACGCGGAGATTGCGGGTCAAGACCGCGGGCGGCAGAGAGTTCTTAGAGTTTCTTTACTCTGCTATTACTTCATAAGCCTTATATGACGGGGCATTTTTTTCTTGTCCTTTTTCCAAAGGGCGGGCATGTTCAAAACGCAATATATCAACGCCGGACTTTATAACTTTAAAAGTGAAAATTTGTATGCCGCTTGCGCCGAGCGGGTTTATTTCTGCAAGTTCAGCGCGCTTGCTTTCGCTGTATTGCTCGTCTACTAGTTCTAATATATTCAATTTTTTGGGGTCTTTGACTACCCAAGTATAGCCTGCGGTTGGATTTGCTTCCAAATCAACTCTGATTTCTTCGCCTACCCCGGTATATATTCTTTCCATCACTATATTCTCTGAAACTGGGGCGCTTACTTTTTTGGGCGCAGGCTTTGCGGCGGTTTTATTGGATTTTTGCGGCGATTGAGCGGACTTCTTATTTGCTTGAACTTTAGCATTAGCGGACTTTATATCTTTTTTCTTATCATTAGCCGCGCTAAAAATAGGCATGGTAAAAAAACTAAAAATTAAAATAAAAATTATTGATTTTAGAGTGTTTGTCTTCATATTTGCTCCAAATACTATTTTAGACGAGCATATAGCGCGTCTCTACCATATAAATATCGCGTTCCGCAAAACATTTTGGACAGATTACAGAAAACTTCAAACTATCCACCGCGCATACTATTGGGCTTGTAGGGCTGTGACAGCGATTGTATTTACTATATCTTCGACAAGAGCGCCGCGAGAAAGGTCATTGACGGGAGCATTGAGACCTTGGATTACGGGACCGATAGCGAGAGCGTTTGCCGCTCTTTGCACTGCTTTATAACAGATATTTCCTGAATTCAAATCTGGAAAAATCATCACTGTCGCTTTGCCCGCCACTTTTGAATTGGGCATTTTTGAGGCGGCTGTTTTTTCGTCCACAGCGGCGTCAAATTGTAATGGACCGTCAATGGGAAGACCGGGATATAAACGAATGGATGCCTCTGATGCGATTTTAACCGCCTCTTTAACAGCGTCTATGTCGGGACCTTTACCCGACGAGCCGCTTGAATAGCTTAGCATTGCCACTTTTGGCTCAATGCCGAAAGATTTGGCGGTTTGCGCAGATATTATTGCGATTTCTGCAAGTTGAGCGGGATTTGGATTTGGATTTATAGCGCAATCTCCAAAAACCCATACGCGTCCGTCATTAAGAATCATTAAGAACACAGAGCTTGCAATAGAACAGCCCGGCTTGGTTTTAAGAATTGAAAGAGCGGGGCGGATAGTGTCTGCCGTCGTGCCGTCTGCTCCTGAAACCATACCATTGGCTTTTTTACAATATACCAACATCGTGCCGTAAAAATTTCTGTCTTGCAATTGTTTAAAAGCCTGCTCTTGCGTAATGCCTTTTGATTTGCGCAATTCATAATATGTATGCGCGATATCGTTAAACGAGCCGTCTTTTTTATAATCAAGAAGATGCGCTTTGTTAAAATTTTTAAGACCGAGTTGTTTTGCTTTATTATTCATCTCATCGGGATTGCCGAAAATTGTAAGTTGCGCAAAGTCCGCCGCAAGAACTTTTTCTGCGGCAAGCAAAATCCTCTCATCATTGCCTTCGGGTAAAATTATATGCTGTTTTTTTGTTTTTGCTTTATTGATTAATTCTTGTTCAAATTTCATTTTAAACCTCTTGAAAATATGGTTGTAACAAATACTTTACAATAGATAGATTGCGGGTCAAGACTGCAAGCGGCGAATTATACAATTGCCTTTAAAAAATCGCTATGCCCAAAAACTTTGAGCATAGCGATTGTCAAACTATTGACTACAATCCCAAACTTACTTCTTTACTGTAGGGTCTATGGCTGCGTTGAAAATTGCTTCTTTGTCTGTCCCCATCTTTATAGTTGCTATTGAAGGACGGAACTGACCTTTGTTCTCATCTCTTCCTTGCAATACATAGCGAGGGGCTATCCCTTTCTGTAATGCTCCATAAGCTAGGAGCCCCAATTTTCCATAGGTATTTGCATACAAACGGTTTATCATGAGAGTCAATTGCGTGCCAGTGAATTCTGTCGCCATATTATAGTCGCCAGAACTATCGCTCGCTATGAAAATAGGGTCATATCCGTATTTCTTAACCAAAATTTGAGTAATAGCGGTTGTCTTTCCTTTACCTTGAGTCTGAGGATAACCGTTAGAATAATCATATTCTGCTAAATACTTTCCATTTTGGATTTTCGTTTTCATACCGATTACATTTTCGGCAGGAACATTATAACCATATTTTGCAAGTCCTGCGAAAACTTTAACTACTTGTTCATGAGAAGCTGAGCAAACATAAACATCTATTCCGTTTGCTCTCATAACCGCCATCAAATCAGACATTTCTCTTTGAATACGAAGTCCTGATTTATAGCTGTATGAAACAACTCCAGCCTTGCCGGGAAGAGCATCGGGGCTTGCCCATGTGAATTTTCCAATAGGGTCTTTGAAGGCTTGGTCATTAGAAGCTTCAGAAACAGCCGCAACTTCAGCAGGGGTCATTCCTACGAAGAAATAAAGAACCCATGGATAACTTACATCCGCGCTGAAAGTTCCGCCGACTGCTTCATAAAGCATAGCGAATTTTGCGCGCCAATCCAAAAATTCATTAGTCTTTTGAAGATCTGCAAGACTCAATTTTTTGTTGTTAATGTAATTATCATAGATAAACTTATAATCTTTTTCTAAATCTGCAGACATTAGATCCAAGTTTATAGATTTTCCCGCTTTGTTGTTGAATTCTTTGTCAAAAGCCTTTTTTGTATCAGGAATACCTTCTTTTAGAGCTTTTGCAAATTCTTTCGGCGTCGCTTTAAAAAGGACATTCTGTATCATATAGCGGAACAATGCTTCTTCCGTATCATTGAAAATACAAGTTTGGTCCCAATCAAAAACAGCATAAGGCTTTTTATTGGCGTCATAAGTCTTGCTGGTGTTTCCGTTTAAAGTAATCATTTTTTGAATTTGAGCTCTTGTGTTTGTATCCCAATTGCCTTTAGCAAGGACTTTTGAATCTGCGCTGAAAGCGCTTGTTGACAACGCAAATACGAATGCGGCTGTCAATACTAAACTTACCATCGATTTTAATTTCTTTAACATTTTATCCTCCTAAGATAAAAATTTTGTTTCTGTACTTTTTATTTCAATGCCTTCGCTTTGAAATCGGGAAAATATCTAACCGTTTTTTGTTTCCTGCTTGATTTACCTCCTTATAATTTAATTTAACTCCCTTAGTCTTCTGATAACATCTATAGTCGCAGTCGACCAACAAGAAGCATAAATAGCCCTGATATCAGCCGGCGAGGGATTTCTTGGATTATCTTTTATAAACATATCTTCTTTTGTATCTTTTATAAGAGCATCTATATCTTTTTCAAAATTCGCATATTTGCCAAGCATAGAGACCGCTTCGCTTATATTTGTAACCACGCCTAAATCGCTGCTGAGAATGCGCACAGATTTTGCCGCAAGAGCGGTGGCATCTCTGCTCGGAATACTAAATCTGTTTTCTCCCGCCGCTTCTGCAATTTCTATCATTTTATCATGGCGCGCCATTCTATTGAATTCCATAACCCAAGGAAGCAAAATTGAATTTGCAACTCCATGCGGTATGCCGTAAGTAGCGCTTAAAGGATGGGACATAGCATGGACAAGACCAAGACCCGCGCTATTAAAAGCAATGCCCGCCATAGATTGCGCATAAGCCATCTTTTCTCTCGCTTTCATATCCCCGCCGTTTGCAACGGCTCTGGGCAAATATTTAAAAATTAATCTTATGGCGGTAAATGAAAGACCGTCCGTATACTCATTTGCATTCTTTGCAAGATAAGCCTCTATAGCGTGAGAAAGAGCGTCAAGCCCTGTTGTAGCGGTAAGAAAAGGCGGCAGGCTGAGCATAATATCGGGATCTATAAAAGATGCTGAAGGAATTATATTGACGCTGAGAATAGCCATCTTTGAATGATGCCCTTCAGTATTGGTAATCATAGCAGCCGCTGTGCATTCAGAACCGCTGCCTGCCGTAGTGGGTATTGCCGCTAAATGCGGTATCGGTTTAAGCACGCTGTTTGACGCTTTCGCATAATCATGAATCCTTCCGCCGTTTGCCGCTATTATGCCTATAGCCTTAGCGCAATCCATTGCGCTGCCTCCGCCTACTGCAATCAAACAATCGCAATTATTTTTTTTATATATATCCGCGCCTTCGTGTATTTGAGTGTCGGGGGGATTGGGTAAAGTCTTATCATATATAACGGCATTTGGAAATAATTCTTTAATTTTTACAAAGAACGGAAAATTTACTATAGTTTTATCTGTAACAATTAAAGGATTATTATAGCCCCTTTCCTTTAAATGCGACGGAATTTTAGAAATTGCGCCTGAACCTGTGAACATAAACGGAACTGGATTAAATAAACTTACCATATACTGCTCCTATGAAGTTTTTAGACGCGCATATAGCGCGTCTTTACAATTATTCTATCAAAGACCCGCAATGATAAAAAACGGGTCTAAATTAACTGATTGCTTCTATCAAAGATTTTGTTGGTCTTGGGATTACCGCTGTGCTGACTATTACGCCGTCTTTGCCCATAAGTTCAAGGGCGTTTTTTGTCGCGGCTTCTACATCTCCAAGTTCTCCCGTATAAAATACTTCGCCTTTGCCGCCAAGACCGCGGGCAAGGCGGAGTTCAAGCAATCTTATATTTGAGGCTTTTACAACAATATCGCCGACCATTACGGCTGATACTGCGGTTATTGTTTCAATTAAACCAAGCGCTTCTATTTCTGGAGAATTGACCGTTCCTGTAAGCGCTGGAAAAACATACTCTGAAATATTGGGAATAATATAAGAATCTATAACGAACGCTTCACCTGCTCCAACGCCCCTTTTTATTGCGCTTTCAACATCTGCAACTTCGCCTGACACCATCGCTATATATTTGCCTGGACAAGTAGGGGCGCTAAAAATCAATTCAACTCTCCCTTCTTTTAACATTGCGTCCACTGCAAATACCGCTATAGGAACTGTTTTAAACTCTATCAAGCCTAATGCTTTTTTCATATTAACCTCTTTGTATAACTATATTGTTTTTATCAACAGATTTAACTATACCGTCTATGCTTGAATGTATATCTGCGCCTAAAACTCCATCGGGCATTTTTGCTATTATTTCGCCTTTTTTAATTTGAGCGCCGACAGCGGCAATAGGCTCTGCGGGAGCGCCGAAATGCTGGCGGGTAGGCAAAACGACTTCTGATATTTCTTTTGTCCAATCGCTCATAGGCGCGTCTATATGATAATACTTTGACAGACCGAGTTGTCTGACCAATTTATCTGTGGGGTAACGGCTATATTCTCTAAATGTATTTACTTTTGACGGAGCGTTCTTATGAGGATTTTTTATGTCTGCGGCTTTTAAACGGATTTTTAATTCTTTATTTAATTTCCATGGCTGCAATTGCATAATGCAGGCATATTCGCACAATCTGCATTCGCAGCATAAATAGGCTGTGGCAGCGCCTATATCTTTTTCGCAAGTGGAATTATATGCGGCAAGCCTCATCAATTTGTCGGGATAAAGAGAATGCCCTAATAAATTGCGGGGACATACCAAACTACACATCATACAATGACAACAAGCCGCTTTGGCAAGCGTCAACATTTGTCTTATTGCCTGCTCTTTTGAAATTATAATAGGGTGGTTCTGCTCAAGAACTATAATAGATTTTGTAATTTTTGTGATAGGCGCGTCAAGATTTCTCTCTATTTTTCCCATCATAGGTCCGCCGTCTATCAAAATAGGGTTTTCAACTGTTGCGCCGCCTGCTTCTTCTATAAGAGAGCGCATTGTAATCCCTAAAGGGACTTTAAAAGTTTTAGGATTTTTTACCGCGCCGACAACGCTTACGAATTTTTCTGTTATAGGCATATCCTCTAATGCTTTGCCGATATTAAAGAGTGTTTCTGTATTTATCACAACTGCTCCGACATTTAAAGGTATGCCTGCCTCTGGGACAATTCTGCCTATGGTTTCATACACAAGGACTTGCTCGTCTCCCATAGGATATGCGCTGATAAGAGTTTTTATTGTAAGACGCGGGTATTTTGAAATTTCAGATTTAAGAGCATTGTGAGCTTTTACATATTTTTCTTTGATTGCAAAAATGCCTTGCTTTGCGCCGAGCGTTTCCACAAGAGTATCAAGAGTTTTGAGAAGAACGGGAGCGTTTAAAGCCGCGAGTTGTTGGTCAACTTGTATTAAAGGCTCGCATTCTATGCCGTTGACTATGACAAACTCAGGGGCGCTGTTTAATTTAACAGCCGTAGGAAATCCCGCGCCGCCTGCGCCTATTATGCCTGCATTTTTGACTTTTTCTATCAATTGCGTTTTATCCATTTTATTTTCCAAAAATTAAAGTTTTTACTACCACCGGTATTACGCGCCCTTGCGACAACGGAACTCCTATATCTATATAATCGCCGTTTTCAACAACTATATTGTCAATTACTATAAACTTTTTATTGGGCAAAGCATTCATCAAAGAATATCCAAGCGATTTTGCCATATCATTATCTATTATGAGAATTATTATATTATTCGTTTCAAGATATTTTGCAAGACCTTCTAAAATTTTTTTACCTATATCTTTGACAAAATCAAAAGATGGATTGTGTATCCCTTTAAAACCTATTGCGACTTGACTGAAAGCCCCGTTTTCATCTTTAAACCATTCAAGTTTCTCGCTAATCCTTTTGGCAAAAAATCTGTAATCTTGCGCTTCATCATCATCCGTCATTTTTACAATCGGTATATTTTGTATGGGTAAAACCGCCGAATTGCTCCACGCTATAGTTGAGCCGCTTATATCCATAGAATTTGCGCCCGCGCCTACGACAGTCGCTCTTATAGTCTCTTTTGGCATTAGTTTTTTGACGCTGTTTAAAGATGGATTTTTTTGTATAGCTTTTCCTAAAAGAACGCCTATGTCGCCGTAAGGAAAAAGATTTTTT
This sequence comes from Candidatus Parendomicrobium reticulitermitis, assembly GCA_031287095.1. GTDB lineage: Bacteria > Elusimicrobiota > Endomicrobiia > Endomicrobiales > Endomicrobiaceae > Parendomicrobium > Parendomicrobium reticulitermitis. The sequence continues at coordinate 25,161 of JAITTG010000046.1, forward strand.
TCATTATAATCTTTGTAAATAAAATCAGCCACGCCGCCTGAAAAAACAAGACTGTCTAAATCCCAAGACGACTTCAAAGGATGAGCCGTATAAAACAATTCTAAATCTTGCGTTTTTTTAGCAAGTTCAAGCGACTCTGCGATAATATCGGCAAATCTCATACAAATAGTTTCAAGGTCTCTAACCGACGACTCCCTGCCTTCAATAAGAGAAATTCCCATTTTGACGGCGAGAGCGGCGGTTTTTTTTGCCACATAGATCAATTTTAAAGTTTGCGGCTCTATGATAATTTGCCGCCCGCCTATATCAAGACAAGTTGTATCCAAAGGATTGCCGTCTTTAAATACGCAGATATTTGTTGTTCCGCCTCCAATATCAACGCTTGCTATTGATTTGTTCAAAAGTTTTTTTGACATTTCAGCCGCTCCGCAACCGCGGCCTGCTAAAATTGATTCTAAATCAGAGCCTGCCGTAGCGACTACAAAATCTCCCGCCAAACCCGTCATTGTTTTAGTAACTGCTTCGCTATTTTCTTTTCTTGCTGTCTCGCCTGTGATAATTACTGCGCCGGCTTTTACATCTTTTGGAGAAATTCCCGCTTTTTTATATTCGCTTTCTATAATTTCGCGGACTTTTTGAACATCTATTGTATTTCTGTTTATCAAAGGCGTGAAATAAATACCGCTGCGATAAATAATTTTCTTATCTAATATCTTTACGCGAGGCACAGAAAAAGCGGAAGCAATGTTTTGGACTTGAAAACTGCTGAAAATGATTTGCGTTGTTGTTGTCCCGAGGTCTATACCAACGCTTAACAAAGACTCATCCATTTCGCGCCTCTCTTTTTCTATTAAGCATCTTAAATAATGACGGAGACTACAGGGCAAGACTGCAAGCGGATGCAAAATTTCTTATATGCCTGCGCTTTTAAATTCAATGTTTTTGGGAAGATATTTATACATCAAAATATAAAAAATGCTTGAAAGCCTATTTAAAGCCTCAATAATATCTTCTCTTGAAGGCTTGCCGTTTTCATCCTTAAAAGCCGCCGCGGCTGCAAGTTCCGCTTCTCTAACTTTAACCCTTAAATTGTTTAAGGCGATAGATAAATCTCCTATCCTGCAATCAATAAGAATATGTTTGCGTCCATAATATTTCAATACATCGTGAGAATGCTCTCTTATATCTTCTGACGAAAGATTTAAAAGTTGAAATTCGCCCAGAGGAATTTCTCTATATTCGCACGGCAATAAATGCCTGACAAAATCTAAAATTTCTTGTAAATCATTGACGAAATTTCCATTTCCTTTTTTTGCTCCAATCGCTTGAGCTTCTACTATAGCCGCGGCGATATCGTCAAGTTTGCCGCGCCAAATGATAACGGGATGATCTTTATAAACTAAATGATTGCCGTGAAAATGAGTCATTGTTTCGGGCTTATGGTCAAGAACTTCTCCATCGGGTCCATAAAAAGCATTTTTTGACGCTTTTTGCCCATCAGACTTAAAAATCGGTCGTTTTATTTCTTCTGTTTTCCAATACGGCTCTTCTATATCGTCTCTATACTCTATATCAATAGTTTTAGTAACTAAATATTCCAAAGCGGAAGGAGTAAGAATTGTGTTTTTAGGTATCGCTATTTGTTTTATAGAATCATCATTTTTTAACATCCGCCTAATATCTTGTTCTGTAAGGGGCCTCATAAATGAACCTCGTTTAAAAGAATTTTTACTTTTGATTAGCCCAATCCGCAGGATAAGTCACATATAAAAATCTCGCAAATTTCGGAGCGCTAAAATGAATGGGAGAACCTTTCGGTATAAATATAGCGTCGCCTTTATTTCCTATGACTTTGCGTCCATCTATGATGATTTCAAGAGTTCCTTCTATAATATAGTCAACTTCATCATAATTGAGAGTCCATTCAAAATCTGTCGCGTCCATTTCCATAACGCCAAAAGCAAGGCGGGGGCTTTCTTGAAGAGTCACTAAATCTTTAAGCAACACTTTGTCGCCTTTTTTGCCTGTGTCAAAAGGTTCGGGTTTAATTTCAGGCACGCGCACAGACAAAATTCCGCTCTTATCAATATGTTTTGTCTCTTTGCAACAATCGTCGTTTTTTGAAAATATATCCGTTAGAACTTTACGAACCATGCTTTCAAGCGCTTTTTCATCTATTTTACTCATATCAGACCTCTCTAAAAGTATAAGCGGCTATGTTTTCGCATAGCCGCTTATAATATTTTTAAGCGACTTTATCGTTTTTTGCAACTGCAAAATAGGCTATTATCACAGCGGTGATGCCGCCGACAAGTTTGCCCACTATCACGGCAGAAATCATCTCTTTATTTATGCCTGCTGTAAAACCGAGATGATCGCCAAATACGAAAGCCGCGCTCACTGCAAAAGCAACATTTATAACTTTGCCTCTATCATCCATATCTTTCATAATAGAAAACATCGCTATATTGTTTGCAAGAGTAGCGACCATTCCGGCAGCCGCATTTTTATTCATACCAAGCAAATTGCCGACTTTTTCAAGAGGTCCGCCTAAATATCTTGTCAATAAATAAACCAAACTGAAAGCTCCTGCAAGAACAACGGCAATTCCGCCGACTATAGCAAATGCCTCTCCTATGGGAGCCATCCCTGAAATAAGAGTGATTTGCCCGGCAGTCGCGCCTTCAACTCCCGCAACGACAAGCGCAAGGGTCAAGAAAGCGACAACAAATTTTCCAAACCACAAAAACAAAGTAATCATAATCTTTTGAGCAAAGACGAGCCCAAGGGCGACAACAATCGCAAAAACAATCACGGGAATAAGATTTTGCAACATCCAAATAAAATTATACCCCGCAACAGCGCCGCCTGCAATACAACCAAGCGGAATTGTGATTAACCCAATAAGTATTCCTTTTGCAAGAAAAGGTCTATCTTTAATGTCTATAATCCCCAAACCGACGGGAATTGAGAACACCACCGTGGCGCCCATCATAGAGCCGAGTATAAGACCTGCAAAGTTTCCTGCATTTATAGCCGCTTGGCTTGCCGCAGCCATATTGTTTAAGTCAACGCCGGCAAGAGACATGGCAAGAGGATAGCCGCCCATGTCGTTAGCAAGGATAGTAGTTGCAAACATAGCGGGACTTGCGCCTACAACTTGGAAGATAGGAGCTAAAATAGGTTCAAGAACTCTACCCAAAACAGGAGCAATACAAATTGCGCCCGCCATACTCATTGTGAGCGCTCCCATCGCCATAAAGCCTTCTTCATACTTTATGCCGATTCCAAATTTCTTACCTAAGAAATAATCAATACCGCCCAAAGCCATAAGACCTAACATAATGTAAAGAATAATGTCGTTTATACCCATGATTTCTTGCCTCCGCAATTAATTTTTTACCGTCTATTGCAACAAACTTTCATCCACTTCAACAGAATCAATAATACCTACAACAGCCGCATCCGCCGGCGTATCCTTTTCTTTAAGTATATTGCGCGTCATAGAGCCTTTCACAATTAAAACATCTTCTCCAACCCCAGCGCCGACAGTATCCACAGCGACTAAGGTTTCCAAATTGCCTGAACTTTTTGTTTGAACAACCAAAAGTTTATAACCGCTTAATTTATCGTCTTTTTTAGTAGCCCAAAGATTTCCAAGAACTTTTGCAATAATCATAATTGACCTCTTTAAATTAAATTACGCTCTAACAATTTTGATTTGCATTCTATGGGCATAGTCCATAGCAAGCGGAGTCAAAACATCTCTTGACGCAATGTTTAAAACCTGCTCGGTGCCTTTTGATTCAGGACAAAGCAATTTTAACTCGCTTTCGCTTATCACGCGTCTTTTTGAGAAATTATGCTGGGCGCAATAGCCGCCTTGCGAAGTCGGCAACACGCTCTTTACGCAATCGCTTGACGATGCGCCGTTTAACCGTTCTAAAATTTTCTTAGTGATATATTTGACTAATTCGTCTGTGACTTCCATAAAACACTCCTTAATTAGATTGTCGGCTCAAAACTTAATGCAATTCCGGACGGAGTAACTAAAATCGGAACTGCGCTCGCTACCGCTTTGCATTTTGTTTCCAAACTTATTATTTTTTCAATACCGACTGCCGAAGAAGTTCCGCCTACAAGATGTATTTCTTCAACCGCAAAATTTTTAAGCCCTTCTTTAATGATTGTTCCCATCTTTTGCAAAACAGGAGCAATAACTGGAAGATTTATTTGCTTTTTAGACGGGTCAGTTTTAATTTTTTCAGCTTCGGCAAAACTGACTTTGTAATGCCCGGCAATCACTAATGTCACATGGGTTCCGCCTGTAGGTTCGTCAAAAGTATGTATCACTTTGCCGTCTTGCAAAACCGCGACTCCGGTAGTTCCGCCTCCAATATCTACAATAGCCCCGTTTTTAACTCCTAAAACGAGATTGGCTGCGCTCGGCTCGTCCATCACCGTCGTAACTTCAAGCCCCGCGCCATAAGCCACATTTCTATGAGTAGAAGTATCTCTGTCCGATGTTCCCGGTGGAACTGCAATCGCAGTTTGCGTAAGTTCAACTCCTAAATCTTCTTCCAAAGAGCGCCGCAATCTTGTAGTAATCTGTATTGCTTTTGCATAGTCAACAACAAGACCATCTCTGACAACTTCTGCAAATTCTCTTGCAGCCGCAAGCGGTCTATTGTCCTGCCCAAGAACAACAAGAACTATTGAAGCAGTCCCGAGGTCAAGCCCGATTTTTAATTGCTCGTTTTTTTGGGGCTTTGTCCGATTAACAAATGACTTTTCTACCTCAGAAAGAAAAAGACTCGGCTGTTTTAAATAATCTTGCTGCATAAATAACCGATTAGTCTGTCAGTTTAGGAAGTATAAATTCAACTTCATTATGAGGGCGAGGTATGACATGAACGCTTATCAATTCGCCTATTCTGCCTGCCGCCGCCGCTCCTGCATCCGTCGCCGCCTTTACTGCGCCTACATCGCCGCGGACAAAAACAGTCACCAAGCCGCCGCCTACATGAACTTTGCCGGTCAATGATACATTTGCCGCTTTTACCATTGCATCAGCCGCTTCAATTGAGCCTACCAATCCTTTTGTTTCAACCATACCTAATGCTTGTTTATTGTTTTCCATTTTACTGCCCTCCTTTTATTGAACTACGGTTTTATTTTGGAATTTTTGCTTCTTTAACTTCGCTTAATTTAGGCAAAATAAATTCAACTTCTCCATGCGGACGAGGAATTACATGAACGCTTATCAATTCGCCTATTCTGCCTGCCGCCGCCGCTCCTGCGTCGGTAGCCGCTTTTACCGCGCCTACATCGCCGCGGACAAAAACAGACACGAGCCCGCCGCCTACATGAACTTTGCCGGTCAATGATACATTTGCCGCTTTTACCATAGCGTCTGCCGCTTCAATTGACGCTACGAGTCCTTTTGTTTCAACCATTCCAAGCGCTTGTTGTGTCTCTGCCATTTGATTTCCCCCTAATTAGAAATTAATTTCTTGAATTTTCTTTGATACTTTTTACTATTCTATTTACTATTATTTCTATTTCCGACTCGCTTATGCCAAATTGCGAAGATGCGCCTGAACTATTTGAACTTGATTGAGCGTTCAAATTTTTGGGTCTGATATCTTCAATCTCTTTGACGCCGTAAGCAATGCGTCTGATATTGATGAGATTTAAAGGGCTTATATTATCTGAAGTCGCATTTTTGCCCACTGCGCCGCAGCCAAGTGTCAAAGAAGGAACTATATTAGTACTCGCCCCAATACCTGCAAGCGTCGCCGGCGAATTTACAATCAAACGGGAAACTGGTTTTTTAAGCCCAAATTCGCGGATGATTTTGTCATCTTTAGAATGAATGCTCATCGTGTGTCCCGCGCCTTCAGCAGTTAAAATCTCAATACATCTATCGCAGGCTTTTTGCCAATTTTCTTCAACATAAAACCCTAAAACAGGCATAAGTTTTTCTTTTGAATATGGGTATTTTGGTCCAACTCTTGTTTCTTCGCCTAATATCACTCTTGTGCCTTTTGGTATGCTTATGCCTGCGGCTTTTGCAATAAATTCTGCGCTTTTGCCTACAAGTTTAGCATTCATTGTTCCGCTGGAATTCATAAGAAGTTTTTCAACTTTCTCAAAATCCCCCGGCGGCAAGAAATATCCGCCTTGTTTTTGAACTTCAGCCATAACTTCTTTGCGTATGCAGGATTCTGTAACTATAGATTGCTCAGATGCGCAAATAGTGCCATTATCAAAAGTTTTTGAATCAAAAATTCTCTTAACTGCAAGCGGTATATCGGCGCTCTTTTCTATATATGAAGGACCATTTCCAGGACCTACGCCGATAGCGGGATTTCCAGAGCTATATGCCGCTTTCACCATGGCGTTTCCGCCGGTCGCAAGAATAAGAGATATATCTTTATGGCGCATCAAAGTATCGGTAGCCTCCTTTGTAGGAGTCGGCAAGACGCTGACTAAATCAGGACTTGCTCCCGCCTTACTGATAGCCGCTCTTATTATGGTAACAGCGGTAGAAATACAATTCTTTGCGCTTGGATGAGGAGAGAAAACTATGGCGCACCCTGCTTTGAGCGCTATAAGAGACTTGAAAATTACAGTTGATGTTGGATTTGTAGAAGGAATAAGCCCTGCCACGATGCCGACAGGCACGCCGACTTCAATGACTTTTCTTGTTTCATACTCATCATTTATAACACCGATGGTTTTGAGGTCTTTTATGTATTGATAGACATTTTTGGAAGCGAAAAGATTTTTGATTATTTTATCTTCCCACTTGCCGAAACCCGTTTCCTCATTTGCCATCTTAGCAAGATTTACCGCTTCAGCTTCTGTAGCCTCAGCAACAATCTTGACGACTTTATCAATTGCCGCTTGGTCGTATTGTTTATATAGGTTTTGAGCTTTATAAGCAAGAGAGATTAAATTACGGGCTTCTTGCACTGAAAGAAGGTCTTTATCAAGTTCCATTTTTATCTCCTTACGAGGAAACGCTGACTAACTAATCTTCTTTGCCGTCGCCTGCAAGCTTGACCAGCATAGACAGATTAAGGACATTCAATAAGTTAATCGGCGCTTACTTAAAAATTTAACGACGCCTGCGATTTTTCCTATTTTTCGCTTTATATTTAGCAATTTTGGTATTGACATTGAAATTAACTTTATCCGCTTGAGGCGCGGCTACCGCTTGCGTTGCGGCGCTTTTAGGCGGCTCGCTCTCATCTTTTTGCGGTTGACTTACAATTTTTGGAACAATTTTGAGCGGCGATTTTATTTCTTGCTTTGAAATCACTGCGCTGGATTGCTGCGACGCTTGCGTAGAATCATCTTCAACAATATTCCACACTTCATCAGCAAGACGGGCAATAACATGAGTTGTCCCTTCAATATTCATTTTTTCTATCACCGCCTTTGCCGCATCCATCGCCGCTTTAATAGCGGCAACATCGCCTATCAAAGTCACTGTATTTAAACCGCCGCCTATACAATAACTGGCTTTTAGCGTAACCGCCGCAGTTTTTAAAGCGCTGTCAACAGCCTCAATAAGACCAGCGCGTCCAGTGGTTTCAATAATGCCTAAAGCGGAACCTTTCAATGCCTTCCTCCAAAATTAAAATGAACCAACCGCTAAAAATCTAATTAACTAAACTCTTTTGCCGCCCCTACAATCTCATCTCTTTTCGGAGATTGCAGGCTTTGCTCGCAAGCGGCAGACTAAAGTGTCAGCCAATGTCTTTTTAATATGCTGTCGGATTTTCAGCGATAAACTTCACTGCCTCTGCAAAAGCATCGCATGCCGCTTTGCAAGCAGATTGGCTGCCTGTCAAAAGACCGCCGCCGAAATTTGTTTCGCTTGGAGGTCCATAAAATGCCGCAAGTTTTACATCAGCCGCTTTTAGCGCGGCATCAATGGCATACATAGCCTCAAGAGGCGGAGCGATAAGATAAGCGATAGACGCGCCTTCCGTTACTCCCGCCACTTTTGACAAATAACTACCCGTGCGCGAAATGCAATGAGCATAATAAGGAACTGTATCATCGTCATTTGCGGACACAAACCATGCCTCTTCATCTACAAATTGTTTTATCACATTTAACCCGCTTCTAACTTCAGCAGGGTTTGGACCAGCTATAATTCCAATAATTTCGCCCGCCAATTTTGTGTTAGCATTTGCCGCGCCGCCGTAAAAAGACCTTGCATATACTACTTTAACATCGGCTTTTTTAGTGGCTTCGTCAAGGGCTGTGTACATAACATCGTCGCAATTAGAAGTCACGAGACCTAAACTCTTTTGTCCGGGTTCAAGTTTGTAACTATCAATCAAATCTGCGCTAACATTTGGGATAATCTTTACTGCAAGAATCTGGGACTTTAATGGGTCATTTTTAGCCATGTTTTTTCACCTCTTTGTTTAAAGTTTTAAATCTAAACCGCTTGTTTTAGTGTCAAGCATTTTCTTTATTATATCTGCGATATATCCGCCCGCTTCAACAGCGGGGGTTCCGCCTTTGTGTATATTGGAAATCACAGTTCTTCTTGCTTCAGGCATATTGACAGTTGCTTTATACGCCATATAAGCGGACATACTTTCGGCAGTAATTAGTCCGGGTCTTTCGCCTATAAGGGTGACTATCACTTCTGCGCCTGTCACTTCAGAAATTGAGTCTTGCGAACCCACGCGCCCATATTGAACAAAAAAAGGCGCGGACGGCTTTATACTATGTCTTTGCAAGCCGTCGCATATAGCCTTATAAGTATCCATAGCGTTTGTAGTGACAGCCGTAGTAGAAAGCCCATCGGCTACATAAATGACTACTTTGTTATTAGAGCCGGCATGGGTTTTGATTTTTTGCAATTCTTCATCTGGGAACTGCCGTCCAAGGTCTGGACGAGTAAGAAAAGTGTCTTTGTTGTCGCATAGAGTTTTAAAATGCGGCAAATTGTTTTGTTTAATCCACTCATCAGACACATCTGTAAAAACCGCGTCCATAGCGAGAGCATGGTCTGCGCGGAAGCGCAATAGCGTGGAAGTGAGATAACGAGGTCCTGCGCGCCACGCGGCTACTCTTGCGGGAGTAGCCTTTCTCATTGCATTAAGAGCGTCGGCATTGTGAGGATGAGGAACATTATTGATAGTTTTTAGGTCAATAGCGCCTAAATCGTGTAAAGACTCTCCGCTATCAATTACTGGAGCGTCGGCATTTGGCTTAGGTTTAGCAGAAGGCGCGTTTTGAGCGCCCGCTGAAACGGTTGAACTTGCGCTTCCGCCCATATCTTTCAATATAGCTTCAACTGCTTTTTTGAGTTCAGATTCTGAAATCATTGATTTATCCCCCTTTACTTATTAACAAATATGGACGCATCGCCTGCGCGTTCCGTTAAACGACCATTTTCCCAAATTCCCATCTTTTCAAGCCATTTGGCGAATTCTGGAATTGGGGACAATCCGAGCAATTGTCTTAATGAGGGCGCATCATGATAACTTGTGCATTGATAATTTAACATAACATCGTCCCCATGAGGAATACCCATAAAATAATTGCACCCTGCCGAACTTAGAAGTATGGCGAGATTTTCTATATCGTTTTGGTCTGCTTTGGCATGATTTGTATAGCAAGCATCGCAACCCATAGAAATTCCCGTCAATTTACCCATAAAATGGTCTTCAAGCCCTGCTCGGGTGATTTGTTTGGAATCATAAAGATATTCAGGTCCTATAAAACCTACTACGGTATTTACAAGGAAAGGACTATATCGTTTTGCAAAACCATAACAGCGGGCTTCCATAACAACTTGATCTGCCCCATGATGAGCGTCAGATGAAAGTTCAGAGCCTTGTCCTGTTTCAAAATACATAACATTTGGACCAACTGCGGTGCCTTGGTGCAAAGCAAGGTCATAAGCCTCGTCCATAATAGCCTGAGTGATGCCGAATGCCGAATTGCCTTTTTCGCTGCCCGCTATACTTTGAAAAATTAAATCCGTAGGCGCTCCTTTACGAATTGCCGCCATTTGATCTGTGACATGCGCAAGAACGCATATCTGCGTAGGGATTTCAAACTTGTGTTTTACTTCATTAAATCTTTCCAAAATTGCTTTTGTATTGTCGGCAGTCCCTTCAACAGGATTTAAACCTATTACGGCGTCTCCCGCTCCATAGGATAAACCTTCATAGAGCGAAGCCGTAATACCTTCAAGATTATCGGTTGGGTCATTTGGCTGAAGTCTAATTCCCAAAGTGCCTGCTCTGCCTATTGTGGTATTACAATGAGCGGTAACACGCATCTTTTTTGCGGCATAAATCAAATCCATATTCGTCATAAGTTTTGCTACGCCTGCTACTACTTCTGATGTAATCCCCCGGCTTATCCTTCTGATAGATTCTGTGTCTGAATTGTCAGATAACAGCCATTCGCGAAATTCCGCCATACTCCAATTTTTGATTTCATTGTAGATAGGCTCATTGACGGCGTCTTGAATAATACGGGTTACTTCGTCGCTTTCATAGGACACCACGGGATTTTCTCTTAAATCTGAGATTTTTAGGTTGGCAAGAACTTGTTTTGCCGCTACTCGTTCAGCCATACTTGACGCTGCGACGCCTGCAAGGTGGTCGCCTGAACGGTCTTCATTTGCTTTGGCAAGAACATCTTTTACATCTTTGAATTGATAGACCTTGCCAAATAATTTGGTTTTAAGTATCACAAAAGTTACCTCCTTTTATTAGAGTTTTAGACATTATGAAACGCTTACTTAAACAAAATGCGCTTTTATCTAATCACCTCTATCTCGCGTAGAGTTCTTTTGTGATGTTATTGCAAAATAAGTTTTCTGACTTAGGAGTTAAAACTCCCTCACAGTTGCGGGACAGTTTAGGCTTAAGCCTATGCTTGCCTTATTTTACAACCTGCTTCCTTATGATAATGCGTTTATTGCGTGTAGTGATGTGCATGCTATTTATAATAAATGAATTCTTTTGTCAATTCAAATGCTTTTCTTTACGCAGCATTTTAATGCATCTGACCTGTCAAATCATTTAAAATGACACCGAAATAAAAATCTGTCTTTTTAAAGGTTTTTTTGATACTATTGGCTTATTTCCAAATATATTCAAAGAAATTTTCAATATAATATAAGTAAACAAAAAACTTGCATTTTAGGATGGGAATATAATGAATACAATTCAAAGCAAAGAATATGAGAAATTAAAAAAACTATTGGGTCAAAACAATTATAGGATTGGGTTGGATTTAGGCGTAGGATCTATAGGCTATGCTATAGTAATTCTCGGAGACAATGGCATTCCAACAAAACCTATTCTTATTGGAAGCAGAATTTTTACCGCATCTACTGGAGCTCAAGACCGCAGAGTTTTTAGACAACAAAGAAATAGTCATAGACATCACAGAGAAAGGATGCGCTATTTATGGAAATTACTCGCTGAAAATAAATTGTCTTTGCCATTGCCGAATGATTTAGATAAAAAAGAAAATTCAATCCAATTTGATACATCCCGCAAAAGATTTCCAATAGAAGTATTAAGAGAAGACCCATATACATTAAGATTTAAAGCATTGAATGAGAAATTATCTTTGCTTCAATCGGGATATGCCTTATATCACATAGCAAATCATAGAGGGACTGCTTCTGTCCGCAGTTTTGCGGAAGATGATGAAAGTAAAATAAAAGAAAATAGCGAAACCGCAAAACTTGCTAAGAGCGTTAGACAAATTATGAAAGAGAGGCAATATAGAACTTTTGGCGAATATTTGTATAAAGAAAGAATAGAAAACAATGATTTGACACATAGATTAAAAGTAACAAACCGAAAGACATCACAGAGCCAAAATAAAGAGTTTGCGGTTACAAGAGATATAATAAATGAAGAAGCGCAAAAGATTTTGTCTGTTCAGAAACAATACTATCCTGAAATTTTAAAAGATGAATATATTGATAAGATAATAAAAACAATTGATTATGAAACTGAAAAACTTATCCCAGAATCTGGCTTATGCCCTTATTTTAAAAATGAAAAAAGGCTGCCTCGCTCTCACAAACTCAATGAATACAGAAGAATGTATGAAGCGCTCAATAATGCAAAATATTTTACGCCTATTTTAGACGAAACTACCGGGGAAATTTCAAGTTATGAAGAAAAAGAATTTACAAAAGAACAAAAAGAAAAATTGTTTAACGAGGTTTTACTAAAAGAGAAGGAACTTACAGAGGCAAAAACAAAAAAATTACTAAATCTTCCTGACGGCAGTGAAATAATACTGCAAGGCAGAGATAAGAAAACTCAAAAAATAAAAGGTTACGGGTTGATAACTCTTGAATCAATGCCTTTTTGGGAAAGACTAACGGAAGAAAAACAAGACAGATTCTTTTATGATTGGAATTCTTGCCCCGATGAAAAAACTTTAAAAAACAAATTATTAAAAGATTATTTATTGTCGCAAGAAGAGATTGAAACCGCCTTTGAAAATATAGTTTTATCATCAAGTTATGGACCAATAGGCAAGACTGCTACAAAAATTGTTTTGGAATATATAAAAACGGGACTCTCTTATACAGAAGCAATAGAAAAAGCAATAGACAATGGACAGTTTTCAATAGATAAACAACAAACAGAAGATAAATTACCGTATTATGGAAAAATTTTATCAGACAGCGCTCAAAAACTTGTAGGAAAATCTTTTTCTCCACAGTTTAAAAACAGAAATTATGCAAAACCAAACTACAATAAAGATGAAGAGAAATATGGAAAAATCGCAAATCCTGTAGTTCATCAAACGCTAAATGAACTCAAAAAACTTGTTAATGAAATTATTGAGATATTTGGCAAAAAACCTTCTGAAATCGGAATTGAAACCGCAAGAGAACTTAAAAAGAGTTTGGAAGAAAGAGAAAGAATTGCAAAACAACAAAGCGCAAATGAAAATAATAAAAACAAGATTTATGAAACATATATCAAACCGCACTTAGAGCAAATACAAAGCAGAAATGAAAGTTTCTCAAACTATATTTTGAAATTTGAACTCTTAGAAGAACAGAATTTTATATGCCCATTTTGTTTGAAAGAAATAAATCCTGACGATATCATAAATTCAATGGTTGATATAGAACATTTGTTCCCAATAGAAGAAAGCGAAGACAATACAAGAAACAATCTTGTAATTGCGCATAATGACTGCAATGCTGATAAGGCAAAAAGAGCGCCGTATAATGCTTTTAGCGCAGAGACAAGCGGAAAATACATTTGGAATGACATTTTGCATAATGCTAAAGAAAAATTGCCGCAAAAAGCATGGAGATTTAATCAAAATTCTTTTGAAAAATTTTTGGAAAACAAACCTATGGAAAAACGCTTCTCAACAGATAATAGTTATATTTCTAAAATATCAATGCATTATTTGAGTTGTCTTTTTGATAAAAAGACGGCAGTCCTTCCAATAAAGTCGTCCCTTACTGCGCAGTTGCGTATTGCATGGGGTCTTAACGGGTTAATGATCCCCTTTGCTAAAACATTAGTATCTGGCAAAGAATTAGAATTTTTTCAAAAAGATGTTTCAAAAAACAAAAAAATCCGTTTAGACAATAGACATCATGCTTTAGACGCTTTGGTTGTGGCATTTGCAAATAGAGGCTATCAAAAATTTTTAAGTAATGTGAATACTGAAGGCTATAAAATAAATTATAGAGATAAAAGTTGGCTTTCAAAAATTTTACTTCCGCCGGCAAATCAAGATATAACAAAATTTCAAAATCTTGTCAGAGTATCTATTGCAAATGCTAATGTCAGCATAAAACATGATCACAATATCAATGGCGAATTAGTAAAAAATACCGCATATAAAATTTATTATTCAAATGACAAACAATATACCATAACTACTTATAAATCTGTTAATGATATACGGTTCAAACAAAATGAAACTCCAGAAGAAACATTGTTGAGAACTTTATGTAAATTTGAAAACAATGAGATTAAAGACATTGAACTTAAATCTAAAATCGCATCAAACAAAAAAATTTACGATAAAATTAAAAACAGATTATTGGATGCAAAAATTGAATTACAAAAAGCAAATGAAAAATCTAAAAATGAAGGCAAAAAGCCTACTGACATTTCAGAAATACGGATTTATCAAAAAGCTTGCTCTATTGTCGGCGGCAAATATATTCAGTTTGGAAACAGAATTAGCGACAAATTTTTTACGCTAAAAAAGCCGACTGAAACAACAACAGGCTTCGGTTATGATACTGGTGACAATCTTTGTTTGGATTTATATCATGATAATCAAGGCAAACTTTGTGGAGAAATCATTCGTAAAATAGAATTCAATCAAAATCAAATTCCAGATTATAAAAAAGATGGATATGCTCTTTTGGAGAGAATTTATCAAGGCGATATTTTAGAAGTTGATATGTGTAATGATAAGTCATCTTTAATGAACAAAACTGGTTCATCTCCAGAAAGTAGGACTTTTGTTAAAGTATTAACTTTTACTGAAAGCGATTCGTATTTTGAAAATAAGAAAGACCAAATCCAAATATATTTTGGCAATATTCTAAAATCAAAATATAGTCAAGACGATTCTTTTTATATAAGCAGTATGCAAAAATATAATGTCCGGAAAGTTATTTTGACTTCATTAGGCATCATAAAATATCGTTCTCAGATATTGAGAACTATAGAGGAATAAATGTGGCGTATCATTGATATAAGCGGAGATGGTTATTATATCTGTATTAAAAACAATAATCTTTCAGCATTAAAAGAAAATGAAGAAAAATTACACGCAAATTTCTCTGATATAAATTGTTTAATTTTACATGGCAACAGCATAACTTATAGCAATGCCGCAATACAAAAGTGCATTGAGCACAATATCCCAATAGTTTTTTGCGATAAGACGCATACTCCGGCAGGAATGTTGCTTCCATATTTTAATATATCGGAATATGGAAAAAGATTGGAGATACAAATCAATATGAACCTGCCTGCAAAAAAGCAAGCATGGAAACAAATAATAATAGAAAAACTACTTAATCAAGCCGCTTGTCTTTCTAAATTCTATGATGAAACAAAGTATAAACAAATTTTAGATTTTGCTAAGGAAGTAAAGTCGGGAGATAGCACTTTTAGAGAAGGCGTTGGAGCGAAACTTTATTTTGGCGCATTGTTTGATGATTTTTTGCGCTCTAATAAAAATGAGGATATAATAAATTCCGCTTTAAATTATGGATATGCTGTACTAAGAAGTTGCATGGCAAGAGCAATAGTTTCAAGCGGATTAAATCCTGCATTAGGAATTTTTCATAGTAAAAATCAAAATCCTTTTTGTTTGATAGATGACTTGATGGAACCTATTCGTCCATTAGTAGATTATAGAATCAAAAAAAATTACACAGAATTCATTAAAGAAGAAAATTTAACTCCTAATCTAAAAAAGACTTTGGTTTTAATGACAGAGCAGGATTTGATTTTTAAAAACGCTTCATATTCATTTATGGCAGGACTTCAAAAATATGCTCAATCATATTTGTCTTATGCCTCTAATGAAATTGATGATATAGAATTTCCAAAAATATTTTATGATATCAAAGTATAAATCTATGTGGGTATTAGTGGCTTTTGACTTGCCTGTAATTACTCCAAAAGAACGCCGTATTGCAAGCAGTTTCAGGGAATATTTAAAGACTCTGGGCTTTATTATGCTTCAAAAATCAATTTACAGTTACTATGCTTGCACCAAGGAAAGAAGCGATAGTATTTCTGAAAATATAAAAAAACACATACCTGACAATGGTCATGTATGTGTTTTATTTCTTACAGATAGAATGTTTTCTATGACTAGACATTATTACGGCAGGCTAAAAGTTGAAATGCGCCAACCAGAACTATTTGATAATCTGCTTTAAGGAACCGGAAAACCGGCATCTTACGAATCAAGTCTTGTTAGAGTTCCCCTCAAATTTTTTAACAAACTATATAAGAATATCAGAAAGTCTTCAAATAACATTTAAACAATCTTACAAAAGAACCGGAAAACCGGCATCTTACGAATTAAATCTTGTTAGAGTTCCCTTTCTAAAACCCTATAAAAACATAAAATTCAGGAAGAAAAACAAGGAATTTAAGAAGTTTTTATGAGAAAATAAAATGGTTTCATATATAAAACCCCCGTTGATGTTCAAACAAATCCGATTTCGGAGGGGAACCCTAAC
>JAITTG010000063.1 GCA_031287095.1 Candidatus Parendomicrobium reticulitermitis
CCGCCGGTTTTGAGCATAGCGTCGCAAATATGTATTACATATCCGCAGGACTTTTTGCCAATCAAGTCCCCGCTTATGCCGCAAAAGCCGTATCCGCAGGCGTTTATGTTGACGCGCTCGCTTGGGGAGCGTTCTTTTTCAAAAATCTATTCCCCGTAACGCTCGGCAATATCATAGGCGGCGCCGCCGTAGGCGTGATAATGTGGGCGTCCCACCTATCAGGAAAGGCAAAACAATAAGTTGTCGTTAACCCGACTTGAAAAAATGAATAAAATATAAGTTGGGCGCGGGCGGGTTTCAAACCCGCCCTACAAGTTTTTGGTTTTTCTGTTTTTGCCTTCAATAAATACTGCGCCGTCGTCTTTTATCTTTTGCATCGCTTCTTTGCTGCGCACATTCCAAAACTCATAATCTGGATTTTTTCTATTATCTTTTAAGGCATAAAGTTTAGATAATCTTTTTGCCAAATCCATTGAGACTTTCATTGCGCCTTTTGTATTTGTATGACCCCTATTCCAAAAATCAGAGTCAAAATCAATGCCTATCTCGTCGTATAAAAAATTGTAATTTATACACTCTATATCGTTTTCTTTTGCGATTTTCTCAATAGAATTAAGGATATTTATATTTTCTTGAGAGACTCCCATGGGAGAAACAAAGAATAAGAATTTGACATCTTTATTCTCTTTTGACAACTCTATAATTTTCATTAGATACAAGAGCGTCTTTTCAGGAATTTCCCCATAAACATTGGATTTTAAAATATCAGATCTTTCTTGTTTCCGATATACATAAATTGGACGATATCCGTTAAAATGCAATCTTTCCGTTTCAACAGTCTGTAATCCCAATGCAAATCTGATGTATTCTAATTCAATCTTGTATCTCTTAGAAATAATAGGCAATCCTAAAATATAATCAATCTTTAAATGTTTGGGGACTCTATCTTTTATAACTTCTATCTTATTTTTTGAAAATCTCATCGCCGAAATATGGCTTAAAAGATAAGTGTCATAATGGCTAATTTCATATATAGCTCCATATAATTCAACAGCTATCACCTTAGGTTTATGATATCTTAAGACTTCTTTTATATAGTAATACGCCGCCCAAAGTTGAAGACCGGATGCCGTTAAATCGTAAGAAGTAATCCCGCTTTCTTGCCAAATAAGCGCAGGTATTATTGTGTAATGCACATGACTTGAACCGACAAAAAACACATCTCTTGAATTTTTTTCCAAAGCATAAAAATTATCTAATGAATATCCTCCTGTTTTATGTTTCAAAGGAATACTCGCTATAATAAAAAGAAATAGAAAAATAATTATAAAAACCGTTGTTTTGAAAATAAGTTTTTTTATCACAAAAGATTCCTTAAAACTGAAAATATATAAAGTCGCGCGCTTTATATGCCTGATCATAAATTCCAAAAATCAAGATTATAAAAATTGCGCCGTAATAAAATGTCCAGCGGACAAAAATGTTTTGCCTCGCTATTATTTCTCTTATCGGCTTGTTGGGATTTTTGTTTTGAAATCCGTTTATAATCATAAGAATTACTATAAAGAAAATTCCTAAATATAAGTCGTCTTTAAATTCTTTGCCGACAAGTCTTCCGTGAAACAAAACCGCGTAATTAAATTTAGCAAAAAGTTTTTTGATTATTGTTATAAATTCGCCATCTTGCGCTCTAAAAAAGAGCCAAGCGAAATCAACCAA
Organism: Candidatus Parendomicrobium reticulitermitis; assembly: GCA_031287095.1. Classification (GTDB taxonomy): domain Bacteria; phylum Elusimicrobiota; class Endomicrobiia; order Endomicrobiales; family Endomicrobiaceae; genus Parendomicrobium; species Parendomicrobium reticulitermitis. The sequence goes on from JAITTG010000063.1 coordinate 1,720, forward strand.
TATAAATGTCATTATTATTTTGCCCGCCTGATAGAGTTTTGTATTTTGATTGATTTTAAAGGTTTGACAGATTTTATCTTTGAAAGGTTTTGTTATTTGTCCGATGATTTGATATGTCCCGTGTAATGCTCCCCAAATAAAGAAATTCCAAGCCGCTCCGTGCCATAAACCGCTTATTACAAAGGTGATAAATACATTGATATATTTTCTGGCTTTTGAACGCCTATTGCCGCCAAGCGGTATATAGAGATAGTCTCTAAACCATGCGCTAAGCGATATATGCCATCTGCGCCAAAAATCTTGTATTGAAACGGCAAAATAAGGTTGGCGGAAATTCTCCATAAGTTTAAAACCCATGACTTGCCCCGCCCCTCTTGATATATTGCTATATCCCGCAAAGTCGCAATATATTTGAAATGCAAATAAAATCATAGGAACAGCGATTTGAAAACCTGTATATTTATCCGTATTTGCAAAAACTTCATTGACTATTAAAGCAAGCCTATCCGCGATGACGAGTTTTTCAAAATATCCCCAAAGCATAAGCAAAAGTCCGTTCTTTACTCTGTCATAATCAAAATAATGCCTCTCTGTCATTTGATTGAGCAAATTTTTTGAGCGCTCTATTGGACCTGCTACAAGTTGTGGAAAGAAAGACACAAATAAAGCGTATTTGGCGATATTTTTTTCAGCGGCAATTTCGCCGCGATAAATGTCCATAGTATAGCTGAGCGCTTGAAATGTGTAAAAGGAAATTCCGATAGGAAGTAAAATGTCAAAGGAAGGATTTAATAATTTAATACCGATATGGGCAAAGACAAAATTGATATTGGAAATAGCGAAATCAAAGTATTTAAAGAAGAAAAGAATAGACAAATTGCTTGAAAAACTTAAAAACACCCACAATTTGCGCTGGAAATTTCTTTTATTTTCGTTTGAATTTTTGTTTGAAAAATCAATAAGAATACCGCTTAAATAAGTGATGATAGTAGAAGAGGCAAGTAATAAAGCATATTTAGGATTCCAAGACATATAAAAGAAATAGCTTGCAATCAAAAGCCAAAAATAGCGAAACCTATGGGGAATGGCAAAGTAAAGAATTGTTACAAATGGGAAGAATAAGAGGAAGTTAAAAGAGTTAAATAACATCTTTCAACCTCGCATTTCGCGGGGGGGGGGGGGGGTTGTCACCGCAAAAGAAAAACAACCCACGTTTTTTGAACAAAGCAAGTTAAAAAATTTTTTTTAAATTTTTGTTTGATGGTAAAATTT
>JAITTG010000088.1 GCA_031287095.1 Candidatus Parendomicrobium reticulitermitis
GGTCTGGAAACAGCCTTACAACGCATTGTGGACGAGGTCACTATCGCTGAAAAATTACTGTTTGCCATTTAAGGATCTCCTTTGTTTTTTGTTTGTTACAATGGGTAAAACTATTCGCATATAGAGATTATCAGTCGTTGTTTCCATTGTTGTTTAAGACAAGCGGGATTATAACAAAAAGACCACTAAAAATAAAACGCGAAACATTACCGTTGTTCTTGTTTTTGTCGTTTTGCATTCCCTGCGAGAAGGCGTTTTTTAAATTGGGATTTTCTTTTTTAAATCTGCCCAGCGGCAGAGGATTAAGAACTTAATAAATAGCATAAAAATCAATGATTTTTGTATGCCCATCACTAAAATCAGGAAGCCCCCGCCTGCAAGGGCGGCAAGCCATGCGCCTATTATCAAGGCGAAATATATTCTAAACTTCTTGTCCGCATACCAGTGCAGTATATCCCAATTTATAATCAAAGCATTTATTTCAATGCCGCACAAAAAACTTGTTCCAAATACAAAAAACAAAATAATGGGCGTGTTTATAAGATTCAAATAAAATAAAACTACCCAACAAATAATCCACAGGCATTGGGCGAGTTCTGTATAAAATACCGCAAAATTTGAACTCATAGCCCTTGTGATAAATTTTCCCGATGCGGCGCCTATATAAATACCAGTCGTCATCAGAGCCAAAATTATACCTGCAAACCTAAGAATTTGCCCGCTATAAATTTGTATTGAAAAAGCCGCAATTAAATTGAGCCATACGCAAGACATGCCAAAAGCAAAAGAAGTTTCAGGATGTACTCTTTTTGATAGAAAAAAAGCGGCTATAACAAAGAAATAGAAAATATAAGTATATCTGCTGAAAAACTCAAACACAATTACTAAATTAGGAGAAAACCGCGAATGCCAATGCAAAGTGGAAAGAATCATCCCTTGCGGGTCAGAATCGCTGTTTATTGCGCTTTCGCCTTCTACTCGTTCAAATTCCTTATGCAGCCATCTTATTTTTTCAGCGTCCATTTTATCGTCAAGATAGTATTTTGAAAGAATCAAAGTATTATTCTGCATAGACGAGAGTCTTTTTTTGAGTTGCATTCTTAAAGGCATTTTATTTTGCGAGGCTGTCAATATATTGCGGTTTCCGGGCAGGATTTCTATAAAAGTAAAAACGGTTTCAAGCGAAGATAAAATAGACTTATTGAGTTTTGCCATAAGATAAGTTGAAAAAGACATTGTTCCCGGCAAAGTCAAAGATAAAAAGCCGTCTTTATTGAGCGCTTTATTTGCTTTTTGGAAAAATTCTTTTGTGTAATAACTATTCAAATTTAAGTTTATAGGCGCAGGCAGACCGATTAAAATAAAATCATATTTTTGGTTTTTTATAAATTCCCGCGCATCTGTATTATATATATGCAGCCGCTTATCGTTTAAGATATTGTCCAAATGGGCGGCGTCATTTCTTATCATATCTATTATTACCCCGTCTTGTTCCACATAATCAATGGTTTCAACATTATGTTCAAGAATCATAGGAAGATATTTTACGGCGCCCGATATTATTAAGACATTTTTAGGATTTTCATGATGCAAAATAGATATATGGACAAAATCCTCAGAACCTAAAATGTCATTGTCGGGATATGAGAAATTCAATATATGATTTGAGAGTAAAATACTTTCATTATTGCTTTTGACAATAACATTTTGTCCATAAGCGCTGTATTTAAAATCCAAAACCTCGGCATTATCAAAATTTTTCGCAAAAGTTTTTTTGTCTAAATAAGTGACGATAGATTTAGGCATAAGAAAAAGAAATACAATAAGAAGTCCTGACAGGACAAAAACTTGCGGTTTAGGTTTGATTAAAACGGCAAAAAGCATAAACATTAAAATGCTTATCATAAAAACAATCAAAAAGCCCGATATATGAAAAAGGAATAAACTATAAAATACAAAACCCGCCGCTATGCTTAAAACAAGATATTGGACAGCCTTTTTTAAAGTCTGTTTAGCGTTTTTGCAAAAAAACCTTATTATAGTCAAAGATAGAATTCCATTAAACAAAGACGGCGGCAAAAGAGCGTAAAAAAGATATATAAACGACGCTTTTAGCGATATGCCTTCCGCGAGGGGTATATGCAGGATATTTCTCAAATCTCTTATAAAGATGAATGAGAAAATAAAAGAGATTAAAAGCGCTGGAATACATAATAAGATAATTTTCTTTAGATTTTTTTGTTTAGAAAACATTTCGGTTGAGGCTATAAAAAGTCCAATAGATATGCAAAGAATAAAATGCGCGGCGGATATCCCTATAATAAAATCGCCCGCTTGAAAAACGGGGAAAATCTCCCTAAATAAAAGAGTTTGCATTATGGCGGCGCAAAAACCAAAAACTATAAGTAAAATAAACGGCATATATTTCTCTTTTTGTTGGATTTTCAAGCGGTTATAAGAAAGGTTTTGGCGGCGGGAGGAATTGAACCTCCGGCCAAAGGCTTATGAGTCCTCTGCTCTACCCCTGAGCTACACCGCCAACACACTAATGTGTGTTAAGATGT
>JAITTG010000109.1 GCA_031287095.1 Candidatus Parendomicrobium reticulitermitis
TCAGATGATAATGAATCTAAATAAAAATCAGGAGTTTTTATCCTTATGAATAAGATGGTGTCATTTATAGATTTTCAATACTTATACGAGACCGACCCGCTATTAGTTGACGCTACAAAATTTTTAGGTTCGCAATACTTCATGAACAGGATAGGGCTAGGGCTTGACCCATTCAGCGTAGAGCAAAAGTTCCTTATAGCGCAGCGATAAGCAGGAGATTTTATGATAAAATAGGATGAGTAGTAAGTGTTGAAGACTCTAAAAAAACGATTAAATAGGGGGAAAATGTATGAACAATTTTGATTATTGTAGTCCGACAAGAATTATTTTCGGAAAAGACGAGCAGAAAAAAGTGGGCGAATATGTTAAGCAATATTCTTCCAATATCTTGTTTCATTATGGAGGAGGCAGCATTAAAAAAAGCGGTCTTTATGATGAAGTTGTAGAATCTTTAAAAAAGGCAGGCGTCAAATACACAGAGTTTGGCGGCGTTAAACCCAATCCCAGATTGTCATTGGCAAGAGAAGGGATTAAACTTGTCCGAGAAAAAGGCATAGATTTTATTTTAGCGGTAGGCGGCGGCAGCGTAATAGATAGTTCTAAGGCTATAGCGGCAGGAGCAAAATATAGCGGCGATGTTTGGGATTTTTATCTTGGCAAAGCAAAAGTTCAAGAAGCATTGCCGGTAGCAACCATTCTTACAATCCCCGCGGCTGGCAGCGAAAGCAGCCCAAATTCAGTTTTAACAGATGAAGAGACAGTGATGAAAATCGGCATAAATTTTCCCGCCTTGCGTCCGAAATTTAGCATTTTAAATCCGGAATTTTGTTTTTCTTTGCCTCCCGAGCAGAGGGCAAACGGTATTTGCGATATGATGGCTCATATTTTTGAGAGATATTTCACAAATACGCCCGACTCCCAAGTGGCGGACAAACTCTGCGAAGGCGTTTTAAAAGCAATAATAAATAATGCTCATAAAGTATTTGAAAATCCAAAAAATTATGACGCTTGGGCAAATATTATGTGGGCGGGCTCTCTTGCCCATAATGGATTGCTCGGTATGAGCAGGCAAGAAGATTGGGGTTCTCATAAAACAGAACATTCTTTAAGCGCAGTATACGGCATAGCGCATGGCGCGGGTCTTGCTATAATTTTTCCCGCTTGGATGAGGTATGTTTATAAGACAAATATAGGTATGTTTGTTCAATTTGCAGTTGAAGTTTGGGGCATAGATGAACCTTTAAGAGACCAAGAAGCGGTAGTCTTAAAAGCGATAGATAAAACGGAAGCGTTTTTTAAGAGTCTCGGTCTTCCCACAAGCCTAAAAGAAATCAATGCAAAAGAATCAGACTTTGAAATGATGGCCGAGAAAGCCGCAGCCTTCGGCGAAATCGGCTCTTTTAAGAAATTATCAAAAAAAGATATAATTGAGATATTCAAATTAGCATACAAATAGGAAAGAACGGCGATAATAGCGAAAATGGATTCCCGACAGAGACATTCGAGAATGACGCGGTAGAGGCGAAGGCGGCATTCAAGAGTGTAACTCAATCTTGTCATTCTGCGGCTTTGCGCAAAATGACAACAGCGGTTCTTCGGCTTATGCGCAGAATGACGGCAGTAATTATAATATAGAATCTGCAACGACGGAATAACAAAAATCGTATGAGACGCCCAAATTGGTCGTCTCTACAATGCAGTAAAAAAAATAAAATGGAGGATGCAAAATGAAGAAAAGTATCGCATTAGCAGTCGCAGTAGCGTTGTCGTTTGCTTTAATGGCATGCGGCGGCGGAAACAAAAAGAAAGAAATTGTTTGGAAATTGTCTTTTAACCAATCTGAACAAAATCCACAAGCAAGAGGGTTGAAGTGGTTAAGCGATGAGTTCTATAAAGCTACAAACGGCAAATACCGTATTGAAATCAATCACAATGAACTCTTAGGCAATCAAAAAGATTCTTTTGAACTTTTGCAAAGAGGCGCAATTCAGATGGCTATGCTTGGCAATCCTGTTGTTGAAGCGGCTGCTTCTGATTTTGGTCTTTTGGCTTTGCCTGGTCTTTACACCAGCATTGAACATCAAGAAGCGGTGTTCACAAGCGGCATATTAAACGACTTGTTTGCAAGCACAAAAGAGAAAAAGTTCTTAGTATTGTCCGCTATACACGGCGGTATCCGCAATGTCTACGCTAAGAAACCCGTCCGTTCTCCAGCAGATTTGAAAGGGATGAAAATCCGCGTAATGCAGTCTCAATCTATGATTGATGTATTAAACGCCATGGGCGCAGTCGCAGTTCCTATGTCCCAAGGCGAAGTTTATGCCGCTATTCAACAAGGCGTGCTTGACGGAGCGGAGAACAATGAAGTCACTTACAATGATTTGAAACAATATGAAGTAGCTCCCATCTATTCCTATACAAGACATTTCATGATGCCCGACCTTTTGGTTATCAATACGGACGCCTACGCTTCTTTGACTCCTGAAGAAAAAGTCATATTTGATAAACTTGTGGTTGAAGCAATCAACAGAACTTTCGCATTGTTCCAAGAACAAGTTGCAAAAGCAAAAATAGAAGCGGCTGATAAAGGCGCGAAATACATTGATGATTTTGATTCAAGCGTATTCGCAAAAGGTTTTGCAGGAATAACAAATAAGTTTATTTCTCAAAATTCTGTAAGAAAAGACCTTTATGATAAGATAAAAGCATTAGGAAAATAAGCCGAAAATGACCGCCGTTCTTAAAGAACGGCGGTCATTTTTATCCAAAATGGAGTCTTTAATGTTAAAAATAAAAAGCGTTCTTGACAAAGTTTTACAGTGGTTTTGCCGAGTAATAGTCACAATTATGACTATCCTTGTCACATATCAAGTAATTTCCCGTTATTGTTTCAATGCGCCCAGCGCAATCAGCGAGGCTATGGCGAGATATTTATTTGTTTGGCTTACAATGTATGGAGGAGCCTATGTTTTCGGCAAAAGACAACACATGAATCTCTCTTTTGTCCGCGATAAGTTTCCTCCAAAAATAAAAACAATGGTTGAGATGTTTGGCGAGTTTGTTATAGGCGTATTTGCCGTCATAGTGATGATTATCGGCGGATATGTTCAGACCACAACTCAAATGATTCAGGCTGACCCGTCAACGCAAATCCCGATGGGATATATATATTCGGCGGTTCCAATAGGCGGCATTCTCATAGTTTTTTATGCTATTTGCAACGAAATAGTTTTGAGCAAACAATTGAAATCATATAAGGAGGCAAAATAATGGATCCAGTGGCTCTTGCAGGGATAATAATGGTTTCAAGTATAGCGATTATGCTTTTGTTGGGTATTCCTATAGCGATAAGCATAGGTCTCGGCTCAGTTTTATCTATGATTGTCGTTTTGCCTTTTGATGTTTCAATGTCGTCTTCTGCGCAAAGGATGTTTACAGGCACGGATAATTTTCCTCTTATGGCTATAACATTTTTCATTTTAGCGGGAAATATTATGAATAATGGCGGAATAGCAATCAGGCTTGTCAATTGCGCAAAAGTTCTTGCAGGCAAAATGCCTGCTCCGCTTGCTCAAACAAATATAGTCGCCAATATGCTTTTTGGCGCTTTAAGCGGCTCGGGCGTTGCGGCTGCCGCTGCAATCGGAGGAACTTTGGGACCTATAGAAATAAAAGAAGGTTATGACCGCAATTTCGTAGCGGCTGTAAATACAGCGTCTGCCCCTACTGGTATGCTCATTCCTCCTTCAAACACTCTTATAGTATATTCCACAGTCGCAGGCAGCGTTTCTGTTTCCGCTTTGTTTTTGGCGGGATATGTTCCCGGCATTTTATGGGGTCTTCTTTGTATGATTCTTGTGGCTATTATCGCCAAAAGAAGAAAATATCCCAAAGGACAAAGCGTGGATTTAAAAACAGGCTTGAAAACAATTTTGATAGCCATACCAAGTTTAATGCTCATAGTGATAGTAATCGGCGGTATTTTGGCAGGCATTTTTACGGCAACGGAAGGCAGCGCTATTGCCGTTGTTTATAGTTTGATACTCAGTTTATGTTATAGAACTCTAAATCCGAAATTAGTAAGCAAAATTCTTATAGATACAGCCGAAACCACAGTGGTAGTTACATTTATGATAGGCGTGTCTATGATAATGAGTTGGATAATGAGTTTTACTCATATCCCAGCATTAGTTGCCGATACGCTTTTGGGCATTACGACTAATCCTATTGCCATCTTGCTTGTAATCAATGTTGTTTTATTGGTTATGGGTTGTTTTATGGACCCGATACCTGCAATTTTGATTTTTTGTCCAATATTTTTACCGATAGTTATGAATTTTGGAATGAGTCCAGTTCAATTCGGCATTGTTATGACAATGAATCTTTGCATAGGCACTATAACGCCCCCGGTGGGACCTATATTATTTACAGGCGTGCGAATAGGCGGGGTGACAATAGAATCCGTCTTTAAACATCTATTGCCATTCTTTGCAATCACAGTATTATGTTTAATGCTCACAACATATGTGCCGGCTCTTTCAATGACAATCCCGCAGTGGTTTGGATTGGTGAAATAATTAGATATAATCGCAAACGACGCGCTATATACGCGTCTCCTCAAAAAATAAAGATAAAAATGAAATAAACAAAAAAATAAAAATCGTAAGAGATGTCCAAGTTGGTCGTCTCTACGGGCAGCAAAAAATAAAACGGAGGTAACACAATGAAGAAATGCATCGCAGCAGCAGTTGCAGTAGCGTTTTCGTTTGCTTTAATAGCATGCGGAGGCGGCGACAAAGCGGCAAAGTCTCAAGTTTGGAAATTAGCATTCAATCAGTCGCCTGAACATCCTCAGGCTCAAGCTTTGAAGTGGTTGAGCGAAGAATTTGCCAAAGCCACAAACGGCAAGTACAAAATCGAAATCAGCCACAATGAGCTTTTGGGAAATCAAAAAGAAGCTTTTGAATCTCTCCAAAACGGCGTAATTCAAATGGCTATGCTTGGAAACCCAATTATTGAAGCGGTCAATGCAGATTTCGGTTTGATTTCTTTGCCCGGTCTTTATGACAGCGTCCAACATCAGCAGAATGTTTTTACAAGCGATGTTCTTAAAGGGTTATTTGATTCAACAAGACCAAATCATTTCATCGTCTTGTCAGGCATTCATGCTGGCGTTAGAAATGTTTATGGAAAGAAGCCTGTCCATACCCCGGCAGACCTCAAAGGGATGAAAATCCGCGTTCAACAATCTCAATCTATGATTGATGTTATCAACGCTATGGGCGGAGTCGCTGTGGCTATGTCGCAAGGCGAAGTTTATACGGCAATTCAACAAGGCGTGCTTGACGGAGCGGAAAATAACGAAGTGACCTATTACGATTTAAAACAGTATGAAGTTGCTCCCGTTTATTCTTACACAAAGCATTTTATGATACCTGACATTTTGGTTATCAATGATGCAACTTACGATTCTCTTTCCGCCGACGAGAAAAAGATTTTTGACGATTTGATAAAACAGACAGTCGTCAAGAGTTTTGAAATTTTCTTGGACAAGGTTGGACAATCCAAACAAGCCGCTATAGACAAAGGCGCAAAATTTGTTGAAGATGTGGACGCTTCTGTATTCCAGAAGAGATTCGTTCCTCTTGTAAATAAATTTATCAATGCTCCTGCGGCTACAAAAGGTCTTAACAGAAACGACCTTTATAAGCAAATCAAAGCCGTAAAATAGTAAAAACCCAATAAACCGATTGTCGTCTTTTTTGGCGGCAGTCGGTTTATTTTTTAAAGGAGACGCGGTTAGCTCGTTGAATATCCTTAATTCTCCGCCTGCGGGTTAAGCCCGCAGGCGGCGGCAAAAGAGTTTAGTTAATCGGCGGTTTCTAAAAGGAGGCGTAAATGACGGCTATAAAAAATGCAGTGGACAAATTTTTACAGTGGTTTTGCATAGTGATAGTGGTTTTGATGACATTTTTTGTCACTTATCAAGTAGCGACAAGATATTTGTTTAATGCTCCAAGCGCAATAAGCGAGGCTCTTGCAAGATATTTATTTGTTTGGCTTACTATGTTTGGCGGCGCTTATGTTTTCGGCAAAAGAGAGCACATGAATCTCAATTTTATACGCGATAAATGTTCTCCAAAAATCAAAACGATTCTTGAACTGATTTCGGAATTTCTCATAGTGGTCTTTGCCGTAATGGTGATGATTTACGGCGGTTTTGTATACGCTTCAAAGCAGATGATACAAGTTGACCCGTCTTTAAATATCTCTATGGGCTATATTTACGGTTCTCTTGTCCTTAGCGGCGTTTTGATTTTGTTTTACTTTACATTTAATGCGAGAGAATTGATAAAAAAATTAACGACAAAGGGGGCTTAATATGGATGCGGCGGTTCTTGCAGGAATAATAATGGTAGTTTCCGTAATAATCATGCTTGCGATAGGCGTTCCTATCGCTATAAGCATAGGTTTAGGTTCTGCGGTTTCAATGTTGGTTTTCTTATCGTTTAACGGCGCAATGTATACGAGCGCTCAAAAAATATTCTCAGGCGCGAATTCTTTTCCTTTGATGGCTATACCTTTTTTCGTCCTTGCGGGAAATATTATGAATAATGGCGGAATAGCAATCAGGCTTGTCAACTGCGCAAAAGTTCTTGCCGGCAAAATGCCCGCTCCTCTTGCCCAGACCAATATCATTGCCAATATGTTATTTGGCGCCATAAGCGGCTCGGGCGCGGCGGCGGCGGCGGCAATCGGCGGAACTCTCGGACCTATGGAAAAGAAAGAAGGATATGACGAAAACTTTGCGGCGGCTGTAAATATATGCACAGCGCCTACGGGAATGCTCATTCCTCCTTCTAACACTCTTATAGTATATTCCACAGTTGCGGGCAGCGTTTCAGTTTCCGCTTTATTTTTGGCGGGCTATATCCCCGGAATTTTATGGGGCGCGATGTGTATGGCGCTTGTAGGCTTTATCGCCCACAGAAAGAAATATCCAAAGGCTGAAAAAGTGAGTTTAAAGGTTGGAATTGCGACTATTATGGCCGCTGTTCCCGCTTTGCTTCTTATAATAATCGTAATCGGCGGAATTTTAGCAGGCGTTTTTACGGCTACCGAGGGAAGCGCGATAGCGGTTTGTTATAGTTTGATTTTGAGTTTGTTTTACCGCGCTCTAACTCTTGAAAAAATGAGAAAATTGCTCATTACCACCGCTGAAACGACAGTCATCATTTTGTTTATGATAAGCGTGTCTATGATAATGAGTTATGTTATGGCATATACTCATATTCCAGAAATTATAGCAGGCGCATTTTTGGCTTTGACAAGCAATCCTTATGCGATTCTTCTTATAATGAATATTGTATTGCTTGTTATAGGTATGGCTATGGACCCGACTCCTGCGATTTTGATTTTTACTCCGATTTTTCTGCCTATGTGCGTAAAGTTTGGGATGGACCCCGTCCAGTTTGGCATAATCATAACAATGAATCTTTGCATAGGCACCATAACCCCGCCCGTAGGCACTATACTTTTTACGGGATGTAAAGTCGCAGGCGTATCAATAGAGTCTGTATTTAAGTGGCTATTGCCGTTTTTTGCCACAACAATACTTGCCTTAATGCTAACCACCTATGTAAAACCAATCTCAATGTGGCTGCCAAGCTTATTTGGTTTGGTGAAGTAAAAAATTGAAGCCCCGCCATCGTCAGCGAGAGACAGGGAAGGCATTGATTGGCGAGGGAGGAATATAAGCGGCTATTTAATCGCCGCATGCGGGCAAGACCTACAATCTCTGTCAGTAGTCTGTCTGTTGCTAATCGGCAATTGTCTTATTTAGTCGTCATTGCTTCCTATAAAATCCTGAAGGGATTTAATGTCTTTAATAACCCCGTATTGCCGCAGGCTGTGCGGGAGGGGGGGGTAATGAATCGCCGCAATTAAACACCTAAAGGGTTTAATATCGTTAATAACTCCATATTGCTTTGCAAAGCAATGCGGGGATACAAGGAGAAAAAAATGAAAGTAGCGAAAGTTTATGAAAAAAATGTATTAAAGTTTGACGAAGTAGAAAAGCCCGCAATTAAGAATGATACCGATGTTTTGGTAAAACCCAAATTTGTCGGTATTTGCGGTTCTGATTCTCATATTTATCACGGCGAAAACCCTATGGCTAAATTGCCCAGAATTTTAGGACATGAAGTGGTAGGCGTGGTAGAAGATAAAGGTAAAGCGGTGACAAAATTAGCGATAGGCGACCATGTTGTTATAGAGCCTATTAGATATTGCGGACAATGTTATCCCTGCCGCCACGGTCAGCCAAATGTTTGCGAAAATTTATTGGTTTTCGGCGTAACAGAAGACGGCGCTATGAGAGAATATTTCACCATAGGAGAAAAACAAGTTCTAAAAATTGACAAAAATCTTCCATGGGAAGAGGCAATTTTGATAGAGCCTTTCACAATAGGCGCTCAAGCTACAATGAGAGGCGATGTCGGAGTAGGCGACAATGTTTTAATTATCGGCGCAGGACCAATAGGCATAGCGTCTCTAAAACTTGCCAAAATCAAAGGCGCTCAAGTGATGATTACGGATATAGTTGACGACAAATTGGAATTTGCTAAAAAACAAGGCGCAGACATCATTGTGAATTCTAAAAAAACAGATCTCATAGAAGCGGTAAAAGAGTGGACAAAAGGCGAGTTTGCAAATAAAGTTATAGATGCGGCTTGTTCGCTTTTCACTTTTGAATTATGTCTAAAAGTAGTTTCCAAAGGCGGAACAATAGTATGTCTGGGTTTCTCTACAGAGTTTGCCAAAATATCGCCCGTATCAATCACAGGCAGGCAAATCACTTTGATAGGCTCAAGATTACAAGCCCATCAATTCGCCAATGTGATAAGGCTAATGGAAGCGGGAACTCTAAGAGGAAATGGATTAGTGACGCACAAATTCCCATTTACAGACCTTCAAAAAGCATTAGACTTTATAGACGCCCGCCCCGAACAAGTCCGCAAAGCGCTATTGGAATTCTAAAATAATCTGCCGCCAAAATACCGAAGGGATTTAATGTTTTTAATAACCCCGCATTGCGCAGGGGAGATGTAAGGAGGAGGTTTAATGAAGACTATAATTGAAGAAAGATGGGGGACGCATCCAGAAGATGTTAAGTATTATGATACTAATGAGTTGAGGAAAGAGTTTTTAGTGGAGAAGATTTTTGCCGCTGACGAGGTTTTAATGGTCTATACGCATAATGACCGCCTCATTATCGGCGGGATTTATCCCGTCAAAGAATCTTTAAAATTAGAAACTGTTCCTTTAGTTCGCTCGGAGTATTTTTGCGAAAGACGCGAAGTCGGCGTAATTTGTATAGAAAATGAGGGAACTATCACAGTTGACGGAAAAGATTTTGATATGTCTTTTAAAGACGCTCTCTATATAGGGCGCGGCGCAAAAGAAGTGATTTTTAAAAGCAAGAGCAAAGACAATCCGGTGAAATTCTATTTTGCATCATCTCCCGCCCATACGGCTTATCCAACGGTAAAAATCACAGACAAGATGAGAAGAGTTAAAGAGTTAGGCGCTCCAGAAACAAGCAATGCGAGAACTTTAAATCAATTGGTTTTAAGCGAAATCATACCTTGTTGTCAATTGCAAATGGGTATGACCGAGCTGCATACAGGCAGCGTTTGGAACACTATGCCGCCCCACACTCATTCGCGCAGAATGGAAGCATATTTCTATTTTAAAGTTCCAAAAGAGCAGGCTATATGCCACTTTATGGGCGCTCCGCAAGAAACCCGCCATATTTTTATGGCAAATGAGCAAGCGGTAATTTCTCCGTCATGGTCAATACACAGCGCGGCAGGCACAAGCAATTACACTTTCATTTGGGCAATGTGCGGCGAAAATCTTGATTATGACGACATGGACAAATTCACAGCCGACAAACTGAAATAATAAAACGGCAGATAGAAAAGAGGAAAGAGAAGCGAGAAAAGACGGTAAAATCAAAAAACAAATGTAGAGACGCGCTATATGCGCGTCTCGTAGTAAAGAGGAAAGAAAGAATCAAACAACAAAAACTAAAATGTTTGCCTCTTCTAAAATCCCGAAGAGATTTAATGCCGTTAATAACCCCGTATTGCTGCAGGCTATGCGGGGCGCTAAAGTCAATCGCTATATCTAAATCCTGAAAGGATTTAATGCCGTTAATAACCCCGTATTGCCCGCAGGCTATGCGGGACGCTAAAGTCAATTGCTATATCTAAATCCTGAAAGGATTTAATGTCGTTAATAACCCCGTATTGCCGCAGGCTATGCGGGGGCAATAAGGTCAACCACTGCATCTAAACCCTGAAAGGGTTTAATGTCGTTAATAACCTCGTATTATCTGCAGGGCTATGCGAGGGGTCAGAAAAAACAAGAAGAGAGATTTTTCTCTCTTTATATAAAAAGGAGAATAATATGATAACAGGCAATCTCAGCAACATTGATTTTTACTCAAATTTGTTTCCGAAAGCAAAAAAAGGTTTTGATTTCTTAAAGACAGCGTCAATCTCAACAGAAAACAAAACTCACGAAATCTCAGATGGTCTTCGCGTGATGGTTTTTGAATCAGCCCCCAAAGAAACTCCCAAATTGGAGACTCATGACAAATACATAGACATACAATTTGTCATTGAGGGAGAAGATGCAATCGGCTTTAAGCCTGCTGCGGACTGCAAAGAAATTGATATTCCTTACAATGCGGAAAAAGACATCACTTTCTTTAAGGGAGTATCAGACTACATTATACCGGTGAGAAAAGGAGAGTTCATAGCGATTTTTCCCGATGAAGCCCACGCGCCCGCCGCAGGCGGTTCAAAAAACAAAAAAGCAGTAGTAAAAGTGAGATTAGACTTACTCAAATAGTTTGCTGCTTTAAACCCCGTAAGGCGCTTATGTCGTTAATAACCCCCAGTTGCCTGCAAAGGCTGCTGGGGACAAGATAAGAGTATTAAAAAAACAAGGAGATTTTAATGAGAATCCCATTTGAAGATATGAAGTCAGAATTTAAAAGAATTTTTCTTAAATACGGCATAAGCGAAGAAAAAGCCGAAATCTGCGCCCGCACGCATGCCGAAACAAGCCGCGATGGAGTTTACTCACACGGCGCAAACCGTATTCCAAGATTTATAAATTATGTCAAAAAAGGCTGGGTTGATATTAAGGCTGAGCCTACAAAAGAAAAAGAGTTCGGTGCTTTAGCCGTCTATAACGGCAACTTCGGCATAGGCGTTACAAATGCTTTTTATTGCGCAGACCGCGCTATGGAACTTGCCAAGAAAAACGGTATTGGTTTGGTTGGGCTAAAAAACACAACTCATTGGATGCGCGGCGGAACTTACGGTTTATATGCGGCAAAAAAAGGTTTTACTGCAATTTGTTGGACTAACACGGAATCAAATATGCCCCCATGGGGCGGCGAGAAGCCAAAACTCGGAAACAATCCTTTTGTTATGGCGGCTCCTGCCAATAATGGCGAGCCTGTTTTATTGGATATGGCTATGTCATTATATTCTTATGGCAAACTCCAATCTACAAGACTTGCGGGCAAAAAACTTCCTTTTCCCGGAGGTTTTGATAAAGAGGGTAAATTGACTGATGAGCCTGAAAAAATAGAAGAGAGCATGAGAATGCTGCCTATTGGATATTGGAAAGGCTCGTCTTTTGCTTTTTTGCTTGATGTTTTAGTTTCTATTTTATCAGATGGCGCAAGCACTCAAGATATGGATAAAATAGCCAAAGGCAGTTGCGGAGGATGTTCTCAAATTTTCATTATGATAGACCCCTTAAAAATATCAAGCCAAGCGTATATAAATGAAATTCTCAATAAAGCCAAGGCGTACATCAAAACCGCGGACGGAAAAGAAATCCGTTATCCCGGCGAGGGAATGTCAAACGCTTTCAAAGAAAACAGTTCAAAAGGCGTCTTAGTTGACGACACAGTTTGGGCAGAAATCAAAAGTTTGTAAAAACAAAAATTTAAAAATTGAAATATAAAATATAAAAACCCGCGAAACTTGTAGGGTGCGAGTTTTCAACCCGCCCGCCTCGCAGAGCGTGTCGTTGTCTCTGTCATTTGCGAATGTTTCTCGGTGCGTGCTTTCAACCCGCCCGCCCCGCAAAGCGCGTCGTTGCTTCTATCATTTCTGAATGTCTCTATTGTGGAGCAGGATTGAAACCTGCCAGATAAGACGAAAAGTAAACCCCAACGGGAAAGTGTGCAAACGGCAAGAAACAAAATAGCAAACATTGTGCAAACAATGGATTGTCGTATTACGAAACGCCTCTCGAAAATTTGTTGGAATTAAAACCGCGCTGAAAAATCAATATGAAATCTGAAAAATCAATCGATATGAAAAATGAAATCGAAAAAAATAAAAAGCACAAAAATTTGTAAGGGTGGGATTGAAACCCGCGCCCATAGGGAGAACAACAATGTTTAAGTTCAAACAATTCAAGAAATACAAAGTAGCGATAGCGGCGCGAAAGTTGTTGACGGTTATAATATCTGTGGCATTATTGTTTGGGGAAGGATATTTTGCGCAAATTGTTTATGCGGTTTCTGGGGAAAACTCCTCGTCGCAATACAATCCCAATCACGCGTTAAACAATGTAAAAGACAATCCTATAA